>DAQG01000059.1 GCA_002502785.1 Methanothrix harundinacea
TAAAACAGCGAGGAGCCAGAAAATGCCAGTTGGATGTGAGAATGCAACTCGGTAAGCGGCTATTTTGCCTTTTTCTCCTCTCTTCGGCTCGGCCGTTCGG
The DNA here is from genome assembly GCA_002502785.1 of Methanothrix harundinacea. Taxonomy (GTDB): domain Archaea; phylum Halobacteriota; class Methanosarcinia; order Methanotrichales; family Methanotrichaceae; genus Methanocrinis; species Methanocrinis harundinacea_A. The sequence continues at coordinate 101 of DAQG01000059.1, forward strand.
CTGGATCAGTCGACGGGGACCGTCTCGAGCTGACTGGCGACGTTCCAGATCAGGGTTCTGGTGTGAAGGGGTATGTTCGGATCGTTGCTTATCTCGTCCAGTACCGATATGGCGGATGCAGCTCTGACCGCCTCAGAATCTTTCTCGTTAAGGAGGGTTGACTTTACGCTCTCCGCAGAACGCCTTATGTTTCTGGGAACGGTATCGTCGCTCATTATGCGCTCTAAAACTTCGACACACTGCTTAATCACATTTTCAGCTGCCATGGAATCACCACACTTTCAAGACGGCAAAAAGGTTAAGGATAAAGTCCGTCTCAACAAGTTATGACATGGTTGTCATATTTAAACATATGGTGGCTTCAAATCGTTTTATGTCGGTTGTCGGCTTGGTGGTGCTTTGTGATTCGTGGTGATGCTTGGTGATCGTTGATGGAAGAAGAAGAGGCTATTAAGAGGATAACGAGGCTCTTGGAGATGGGGGGGACGATGCTGGCCACTCATCATGACTGCGGAGCGCCGCTCTTCCGCTACAAGGGAGAGGTTGTATGTCCGGTCTGCTCCTTTGAAGAGGCAGGCGCGCCGCAGGTCAAAATTCAGCAGAAAAATTTTGAGACCGAACCTGGGCGGAAACCGCCGGGCAAATCGCGTTCGAGCTCAACCGTCGAGGAAGAGGAGGTCTTAACGGCTGATTTTGGGGTAAGGAGGGCCATCGAGGAGACCCCACCTCCAGAGGGCAAAGATGATGGCGAAATTGCCCATCGCGAAGGAGTATCCGGAAAAAGAGGTTCGAAAGACGAGACGGATCTCGCTTTGGAAGAGCTACATAGGACGATAATCCAGAAGATCAGGGAGATCTCCGAGAAGATGCGAGATGAGCAGGATCTGGGAAGGCTAAAGAGCCAGCTCGAGTACGTCAAGGAGGCTCTGAAGGTTCTGGGGCGGTTGAGGGATTGACGGCTGACCTACGGGCCCGACAGGTCCGAAGATCAGCTTTCATGCCATCGGCCTGAATCTCGAAACCATTAACGCTCTTGATGTCGGTCTCCAGTAGAAATAAAGGGGTTTGCCTTTGTCGCCGAAGCTTCTATCGTTCAAGAGATCGGTCCTGTTCTCATTCTTTTTCCTGGCCCTTATCGTCTCGGCGGTCTACCTCAAGGCCGGAGATGAGATCGAGGTTATCTCAGAGCTTGATATCGTCCTCTCCTCGATCTGGGAGGAATGCGATTCTTGGATCTCACGAGTTAGTCCCTCCCTCTCTTGGAATGGCGGCTCCTCTTCCGGGTATATATGGCAGGCTACATCAGGGGCGATCGGCCTTTTGCCCTCTGCGAGGCACGAATCGGATAGCAAGTCGGACTACGATGTCTTCGATCCCACTTCTTTTTCGCCTTCGGTCTCACTGATCCTGGACTTCGATTCCTCCGTCAGCACGAGCCTATTTCGGACCTGGGGGACTTTGACCCTTCAGGGCGGGTCAACTCTTCCCTACCTGATCCTCAACGCCACCCTCTGGGACGAGGATCAGCTCGTCGAGAGGACCAGGTACATGATGATCGACGTGAAGCCAGGCAAGAGCCGCGATTTTGATATATGCGAGAACTGCCGTCTCAGCCCGGAACGGGGCTATTCCTGCCTTTTGGAAGTCGAGGAACCTGAGGCGCTTTTTGTATCGGAGCGGCGAGATTGCCTGGTGGTGGATGATGATCCTCTGGTCGACATCTTGGACGGGAGCGGCGAAGACTATGGCCGAGAAGCGGCCTCTGAAAAAGGATCTATTGATTCTCGTCCACCCTCTGGGTCCACAAAAGCGGCTTCGACTTCATCCTCCTCTAAGCCGGTCGACACGTCTCAAGAGGTTGAGGATCCCTCCGAGGACCTCGAATTGGAGGACGATAGCCGAAGTAATGATTCAGGATTCGTCGATCTCGAATCTGAGGACGAGGACCTAATTTCAGATTTCAGCCCCGGCGACCAGAAGATAACTGAAACTGAAGTCGGGACCGATTACGAGGATGATCAGGTGGTTGAGGCCCGTTATGTCGGAAGCACCACATCTGACAAGTATCACCGGCCTGATTGCAGCTACGCCAAGAAGATCAAGTCTGAAAATAAGATATTCTTCTCCGACGTCCTGGATGCGCAAAAAAAAGGTTACTCGGCCTGTAAGGTCTGCAGCCCGCAATAGACATCTATTTTTACTCATCTATCGGCGGGCTTTCCAGTGGAAATCAAGGGGTTATCTCAAACCCCAGATCTCCTATCATCACTGAGGCGAGCCCCTTCGAACGTGGCGGGTTTTTGGTCGTTCCCCGGAGGATCTCCTCCTCCGGGTAGCAAAGATCTGTGAGGACCGCCACGTCTCTTCTTAGCCCCCTCCCCTCCAAAAGCCGGCAGAGGCCCGGAAGGTCTGTGGAGTCGTCGACGAGGAGGAAGACGCTCTTTCCCCTCGCGACCTCTTCGAGGATCGGCTCTGGATCCATATTCCTCCCGTGGACGGTTATGGGAACCACCTTCAGCTGGCTGACCTTCAGCCTCGCGCAGGCGACCTGCATGCTGGATATCCCCGGCATCACCTCCCCGTCCAGGTAGCCGAGGCCGCTGAGCATCGGATCTCCCGTGGAGAGGACCACCGCCTCCGGGGGAAGCTCCCTGAGGGCCCTGTAGTTCTCGATCACCTTCACATGACAGCCGGGATCGATCTCTTCTCGGACCAGGTCGATGGCCCTCTGGGACCCGTAGATGAGCCGGGCCTCTTTTATGGTCTTCGCCGCTTCATAGGTCAGCATTCCGGGGCCTGCTCCCACTCCGACGATCTTCATCCTTTGACCCACCTCAAACCTCAATCGCCTTTTCCGTCAAAATTTTCCCGCAAAACTGGCCCCTCTTCCCAGAGGATGGACCCGTCCCTCCGGAGAAGGATGATCCTCGTTTGGGGTAACCTCCCTCTCACCTTTCGGATCGCCTCTTCGATCCTGGGGTGGTCGGGCTCCTTCTCCACCATCTCGGCGACGGTCCCGTATCCCGTCCCCTCCAGCATATCGGGCATCCCCCACTTGAGTATCAGGGCCGGAAGGCCGCAGAGGATGCTTTCCTGGCCCTCTCTGAAATGGAGCCTGTCGAGCTGGTTTCCGAGGAGGACGGCTCTGTGTCCGGGAAAGAGGAACCTGCTGTACTTGAGGCCGATCCTTCCGGTGGTTACCACCACCCGGTCCGGTTCCAGGATCTCAGCCTCTTTGCTCTCGCCCAGGTGCTCGTTCCAGGGCTCCACAAAGCCCGTCGACCCCAGGATGGATATCCCGCCAACAACGCCCACCTTCGGGTTCATGGTCTCTCTCGCGATCCTCTCACCGTTCTTCACTGTCAGCTCCACTCGGACCGCCGCAAGGCCTATCTCGGCCATCCCCTCTTCGATGGCCTTTGTGATCTCCCCCCTCGCCGAGGGGCTGATGGCGGGCTTTCCCAACGGGGCGCAGAGGCCTGCTGCCCCAATCCTGCCGATGCCTGGACCCGCGACGAGCTTGATCTTGTCTTCGGGCTTTATTTCCTCTCCCGTATCGACCCCGTTTTTCCTTTCGATCTCTTCAGGCTCGGCCTTCGCCTCCATCGCCGCCCCGGCGGTGACGTCGGACTCGTGATCGCCTCCGATCTTGACGGCGGTGCAGGTCCCTTCCCTCCCCTCGACGGGGACCGAGACCCTGATCCCAGCCGGTGTGAGGATCGTGACCTGGCCGATGGGCCCCTTCAGGGAGATGACGGCCCCCTTGCAGGCGGCGGCGGCAGTCGTCCCCGTGGTGAGGCCTCTTCTCAGGATAGTGCCGTCGGAGAGCAGCGCCCAAAGGCCGCTTTTGACCTTATCAAGGACCTCGGGGTCGCTGGACTTCTCGATCCAGTCTGAGGGTATCGCAAGGCCAGAAACGGGGTCGGTGACCCTTTCCCTTTCAGAGTTCTTTTTTTGCATGGCGCATGTTTATGATCTCGTTTATGGCTGCGACGGCTATCGGCGTTCCGCCACGGGTCCCCTTCGTAGATATCGAGGGGACGTCGATCTCCCGGATCCTCTCCTTGCTCTCGGCGGCGTTGACAAACCCCACGGGAACCCCGATCACGAGGGCGGGCTTTGCCTCGCCCTGCTCTATGAGGTCGCATAGGGTCAAAAGGGCCGAGGGGGCGTTTCCTATGACGACGATGCTCCCGGAGAGTTCGTCTTTAAGCTTCCGAAATCCCGCCGAGGTCCTGGTGATCCCCTCTTTCTCGGCGAGCCCATCGCCCTTGCCGATGGCTGTGATTACGGGGCTGTTGTGCCCCTTCTTCACCACCCCCGCCTCCACCATCCTGATGTCGACGTAGATGGCTGCACCCTCGTCCAGGGCGGCGAGGCCGGCGGTCACGGGGTCGTTTTTGAACCTGAGTATCTCGGCGACGCCGAGGTCGCCGGTGGCGATGACGCAGCGCTGTTTTATCCTGTCCTCCGGCGTTCTGTCCCCCACGATCCCGGCGATGAAACTCCTGCTCTTGTTGTAGATCTCTCTCGCCTCGGGCGTGACCGCCCCCAGATCTGAGTATTTCTTCTCGCTCATCTTCACCGCAACCGGTTTCAGTAATCGTACTTTGTCTGGTATCCTCTCCGGGTGATTACCCTCTCCTCTTTTATCTGGGCCCCGGGTCCCGCGAGGATCAAGGTGCACCTTTTGCCCCCGAAGTTCGGTCGTGCCAGATTCGTCGCTCTACCCACGAAGGTCTTCTCCTGGGGCCGCGTCGCATCCTGGGCGAGGCCGAAGGGCCTCTCCGGGTCCAGGTCGTCTATCCTCTCTGCGAGGGCGGATAATACCCTGGAATCCTGGTTGTATACGACGACGGCAAAGCCGCTCTCCATCAGCTTTTGCACCTTCTCGTTGGTCATATCATCCCGGCCCGAGAGAAGGGCGAAATCGTTGACCAGGGGCGCTCCTAGCCTTGCAGCCGCCGCTGAGAAGGCGCCGACCCCCGGGGATACGTGAATTAGAGCTTCATTGCTGAGATGGGACCTTGGGCCATCACGGGTTTCTGCGGTGTGGATCCTCGATCCCGCATTGTCGAGAACCCGCCAGGTGGAGCTGAAGGTGCTGGGGTCGCCCCCAAAGAGCATCGAAACTGTCTCGCCTCGGCCTTCTGCCTCTTTTGCTGCCTTTATCCTCGCCCTGATCCTCTCTTCGCAATTTCCTTTGTGAGAGATCGTCTCGCCTCTGGCCAGCTCTCTCACGGCGTCAAGGTGCCTTTCAGGCCCCAGGACCAGGTCCGACCTCTCGATGAGGTCCTCAGCCTCGTGGGTCAGGTGACCGGGGTCGCCCGGTCCCACCCCCACCAGGTTGATCTTCGCCTCTGAGACGGATTCGCCTCTCGTCATCCCATCGCCTTCCAGGATCAGAAGGGTGAACATGTCCACCTTTTGGCGGAGCTCCTCATTCTCCAGCATCTCTCCTGCCTTCGTCCACCAGAGGGCTTCGCCATTGCGGGCGACGTTTTTGGCCACCAGCAGGTCCAGATCCACCTCGCCGCCTTCGGTGCAGATATCGAGGACTCGATCCAGCTGCCGGGTCCTCCTCTTGCTCCGGGGGTTGTAGAGGGCGATGGGCATATTCATCTCTGATGCGGCTATGGCCCTCTTTTCTATCTCTGGCCAGGGGGTGAGAAGGTCGCTGAGGCTGATCACGGCTACCGATCTTCTGAAGGTGATGCCGGCTTTGCAGGCGGCGGCTGAAAAAGATGTGATTCCGGGGACGACCTCGACCCGGCCGAGATCCACCTTTCTCGAGGCGACCTCAAGGCCCAGCCCCGCCATCCCGTAGACGTTGGGGTCACCGCTGCTGATGAGGGCGACCGACCCCTCGTCGAGGAGGGCGACCGCCTCCCTGGCCCTGTCCACCTCCCGGCCCATCCCGGTAGAGCTGACGGCCTTACCCTCAAGAAGGTCTGAGACGAGGTCGAGGTAGGGCCGATAGCCGACGACGCTTTCGGCTTCAGCTATCGCTTCCCTCGCCCTTTTCGTCAGAAGGTCCCGGCTGCCGGGCCCGATCCCGACGATGTACAGCTTACTCTCCGAGGGCAACGGTCACCCTCCCGTAGACCCTCTTGGGCATGATCAGCCTCTCGGATAATGCAAGAGCTGCAGGCTCCGCTACCCCCACTAGGCCAAGGGAAGAGGCCCTCGACTCCGTCGTCGGCGACTGGGCGTTGAGGACCTTCTCATCCAGATAGACGACCTGGCAGCCGAGCTTCTCTGCGGCCTTCGTTATCCCGATCTCGTCTTTCTTGATCCAGGCGGTGGCGATGACTCTGATATCGTCAAGCCTTTTTCCCGCCGACTCCAGAGCCTTGGCGACGGCCTCCGCCACCTCGGATGAGTCCACGCCTCTTCTAGCGCCGAGGCCGACGACGACGCCTCCTCTCCTCTTCAAAACCGCCACGTCCTCGTCCACCAGGACGACCTTGGGCCCAGCGAGCCTGATGATGGGCACATCCTCTCTGAGGAAGGCGAGGTTGACATCCTTTGAGGAGTCTCTGTTCACCACGCGGGCGCCGAGGCTCTCTGCCGTCCCCTCGAGAGAGGGCCGTTCGGCGGCATCGGTGGCGGTGGTGATGGCGGGATATAGGCCCAACTTTTCGGATAGATGATATGCCAGATCGTTAGCCCCGTGGTGGCCCCCGACGACGGGGACGGCAGACTGGAGAGATGCGTCGACGGCCACCACCGGCCTGTCTGTCCACTTGTCTCTCAGGGCCGGGCAGATCAGCCTAACCACGATCCCGACGGCCATCACCGCCACCACCATATCGAACTTTTCGAGGGATTCCAGCGTCTCCTCGGGATCGTCCTTCCTGTAGACCACGACCTCGGGCTCATACCGGCCCGAGAGGGCGATACATAGCTTTTCGCCCTCGGCAAGGTTGCGGTCGAAGACCAGGACGGCTACCGACTTCGATATAGGTGAGACCTCCCAAAACCGCTTCTCGATATGACGTTTCCCACCAGGATCAGGGCGCTTTTCGCGATCTCGGCCTTCTCCACCTTCTCGGCGATATCCTCGACGGTGCCGAGGATCACCTGTTCGTCGGGCCAGGAGGCGTGGTAGACGACGGCCACCGGCGTCTTCGCCGGGACTTCGAGGGTCCTCATCGTCTCTTTGATCTTGTCCGTTCCCAAAAATATCGCCATCGTAGTGCCGAACTTGGACATCTCCCTGATCTGATCCTCCTCCAGGGTGTTTCCCGCGGGCCTTGTCACGATCAGGGATTCGGAGACCCCCTTCAGGGTGAGCTGGGTTTTGAGGGCCGCAGCCACCGCAAATAGGGAGGAGACGCCGGGGACCACCTCCACCTCCACCCCGGCTTCTTCCAGGGGCCTCATCTGCTCTAGGATCGCGCCGTAGAGGGCGGGGTCGCCGCTGTGAAGCCTCACCACCCTATTGCCCTTTTCGAGGGCGTCGAGCATGATCTCGTTGATCTCCTCGAGGTTGATTTTGTTGCTGTCGACGAGCCTTGCCAGAAGGCCCTCCAGGAGGGCGGGGTTGACAAGAGACCCTGCATAGACGACGAGGTCGGCTTCCGCCAGGAGCCGCGCGCCCTTGACGGTGATGAGCTCCGGGTCGCCGGGTCCAGCGCCGACGAAGTGGATCTTCATTTTCTCCTCCCCCTCCTGGCGCAAAGGACGCTGAAGTAGTCGCTTTCCTCCGGCATCTCCCCTCGAACTATCTCCTCGTCGGTGGAATAGAGCCGGACCCCAAGAGTGAACTCGTCGAAACCCTCCTCCCTCAGCTCTGCCGCAAGTTTTGCGGGTCGGACCGCCTTCATCCTGATCACCGTTTGAACCTCTGAGCCGTCGGATACGAGGAAGGACTCCGAGAGGTCGACGCCGAACCTCGCCGCCAGGGCCGGGATCGTCCCGACGCCGGGGATCGTATCGATCTCGACCTCTGGGTGACGCTCCCTTACCACCCTCTTCAGGTGGGAGAAGGTGGAGAAGGTGTTGACATCGCCTATGCAGGCGAAGGCCGCATCCCTACCGGAGGCCCAGGAGGCGACGCGGTCGGCGTTCTCAGCCCAGATCTCCTGGAGCTTCTTTTTGTCTGAGATCATGGGAAACTCCAGGATCTCGGGGTCGGTGTAGGGCCGGACCAAATCCGCCGCCATCTCGCCGGGGACAAAGACCTTCTCTGCGGCCTCCAGGGCCTTCTCGGCCTTCCGGGTCAATAGCTCCGGATCTCCGGGACCGAGGCTGACCCCTATAAGCATCTTATCATCTCCATCCCCTCTCATCTCCTCGGACTCTCATCTTCATCCTCCCTCATCTCTCCCTGCTCTCGTCCTCGTGGGCTTCCTGGGATTCGGCCCACCACCATGAATATCGGGTTTATGGGCCGGAGGGCGATGTCGCCAGCCAGCTCGTAGCCCCTGGATATCCCTATCTGGAGAAGCTCCTCGAAGATCCCCTCATTTTTCATAAGCCCGACGACTTTCGAGGCGATCCCGATCCTGGCCAAGTCTGCAACGATGACCGATCCGGGAGAAAGCTTCTCCATCAGCGCTGGAAAGAAGGCCTCTATCCTCCTTGTCCCGCCGATGAAGCAGCGGTCGACCTTCGGCAGCTTTGCCAGCATCTCCTCGGCTTCGCCGCAGAGGAAAGTGCCGCCTGGAACTTTTGTCCGGGATATCTCGACGGCCTCGGGCCTCCTGTCGATGCCGTATATCTTGTCTGTGAACCTAGAGGCCGCGAGGGAGACGGCGCCAGAGCCGCACCCTATATCCAGAAAGGTCATGCTCTGCCTTATCTCCAGCTTTCCCATGGCGATATGGACGTTCTCCGGCTGGGTCTCGGTACCGGGAAGCTTCATGGGATTTGGGAGCGGCGGAAGGGGATATAAGCTTAATCCAAATTCTCTTGCGCGAAGTAAAATTGAGTGGGCCTAAATTTCTCCGAGCTTTAGATCTCCGATCTCGATCCGGTAGGAGCCGTTTTTCCTCTCCAGGGCCGGGAGGGCCTCGATCATCTCCACCGGAAGCCCTGGGCTCTCGGACCTGAAGCTCTCCATCACCCTTCTCCAGGGGACGAGGTGGGCGGTCTTCGGCTTTCCCGGCCCCCTTCGAAGCTCCACCGCCAGAACCCCCCGCCTCCCGGAGCTCTCGATGAACTGGTCTGCCCTCTCGATCTGGTGGACGCCGCCGGCGATGGAGAAGTGCTGGGTGAAGTAGAGGGTCTTCGCCTTCCGGGCGTCGAGGCTCTTGCACTCGATGGCCATGTAGTAGCGGGAGAAGGGCGAGTCGACGAGGAGGTCCACCACCTGGGGGGTGTACCGGCTTTGCTTCAGCCTGTAGGCTACGCCCCTGATCTCGCAAACCTCGAAGAACCGGTTCAGGGCCGCCACAAGCTCCCACTCGAAATCCGCCATTTTGAATATCTCCAGATCTGTCTTTCTTTCTCCAGCTTGAAAAACCGTTCCCACGATCGTTCCCATGATTGCCGGGATCTCAGGTCTCCAGGGTTTTCAGAACCAATTGTTTTTATCATGCCAGTACTACCCCAGAAAGTGGGTGGTTTTGTGAGGGTCGGCAGGTTCATCAGGGCGGAGACGATCACCGAGGCGTGGTGGCGGGGTCTCACCCTCATCTGGCACCAGGGAGAGGAGATCACCGACGAACGGGGCACCAGGACCAAAGAGATTCTGACCCTGGAGGTGGTGGTGGAAGATCCGAGGAGGGATATGATCCCGGTAGAGTGGTACTCTTGGAACCAGTCTCGCTTGGAGGAATACGCAGAGCAGCTAATCAGCGGTGAGAACCCCGGCTTTGAGTACACCTACGGGGAGAGGCTCCGGGCCTGGTCTCTGCCGGGATCTGGGAATGAAGACGAGGTCCGCGCCAAAGAGCCCGTCGACCAGATAGATTACATAGTCCGCCGCCTCCGGGCGAATCCCAACTCGCGGAGGGCGTCGGCCGTAACTTGGATCCCTCCCGTCGACACAAAGAAGGAGGAAGTCCCCTGCATGATGGTCGACGACTTCAAAATAAGGGAAGGCCAGCTCCACCTGACCGCCCTCTTTCGGAGCCACGACTTCGCGGGCGCTTACCCCGCAAACCTCTATGGCCTCACGAGGCTCCTTGAGCACGTCGCAGAGAGGGTTGGAGCAGAGCCCGGATCGATCACGACCGTCAGCTGTTCTGCCCACATCTACGACCACGACTGGGACTGGGTCAGCGAGATGGTCACGGGCCGGGAGTGCGGGGGGATCTGATCGGAAAAGAACGGTAGCTCAAGGCCGAACGGATCTCACTTAGGCCTTACTTAGACCTCACTTCAACTTCCCCAGAACCTTCATATACCGCCAACCAAATCAAATAAATCTGTATTAACATCAATTTGCTTGATGAAATTCGAGGCGGTAGCATGAGCGGAAAAAGGCAACTATTTATCGTTCTGATCCTGGCAGCCCATCTTGTGGCGACCTCAGCGGCGCTGGAAGTTCCCGGCGATCTCGACGGCAACAACGTCGTCTCAGTCCAGGAGATGGACCAGGCTTTGCAGGATTATCAGAAAGGAGAGATCGATCTCGACGGTCTGGAGGGGATAAGGCACATTTTCGAGAGCTATCCCCGGACGGTGGCGGATTCGGCGGGAAACGAGGTGACGATCTACAAGCCTCTGGAGAGGGTGGTGGTCCTCAACAAGGCCGCCGTTGAGGTGATGCGGTCTTTGGACGCCGAGGATCTGATTGCGGCCGTGGACCAGAACGTGGCCGGTGAATCGGTCTTCTTCCCCGAATTCGCAGGCATTCCCAACGTGGGGTCCCTATCATCTCCGGATACCGAGGCGGTCTTGGAGCAGCGTCCCGACGCCGTCATCCATTATGCGACGGTGATGGTCTCGGGAGCCGATCAACTCCAGGCCGATCTCGAATCCGTCGACCCCTCCATCGCGATGATAAGGCTGGACCTCTCCAAGCCCGAGAGCTACGTCCAGGAGGTCGAGGCTTTGGGCCTTCTTTTGGAGCGCGAAGAGGAGGCCGGAGAGTATCTGGACTTCTACAACGCCTCGACAGTCGGGATCTCTGAGACGGTGGAGGGTCTCGATGAGGACGAAAAGCCCAGGGTCTACCTGGAGATCTGGGGCGACTACAAGACGGCTTCGTCGAGCACAGCCTCTCACCAGAAGCTGGCTATGGCCGGGGGAAGGAACATATTTGAGAACCTCTCGACCACTTATCCCGTGGTCGATCCTGAGAGCGTGATCGTGGAAGACCCCGATATCATCATCAAGCTCTGCGGTGCTGGGGACGTCCAGATCGGCGGCTACGGTGACGATGACCTCTCGGAGATGGAGGCTCTTCGCGACGAGATCGTCACCCGGCCTGGGTGGGGTGAGATATCCGCGGTGAAGGAGGGGAAGGTCTACGTAATCTCCAACGACGTTCTCAGCGGGGCGAAGCACTTCATCGGTGTAGCCTATTTGGCCAAGGTCCTTCACCCGAAGCTCTTCGAGGACCTGGACCCTGTGGCGGAGCATCAGGAGTATCTGACCCGCTTCCAGGGGCTCGATTACAACCTCGGCGAGCACGGGGCCTTCATATATCCGCCGATCGAGGCCTGACGTTCAACTCTATCCCTCGGTTAAAAGTTTATAAATAGCTTTGAGACCATCTGTGGAACTGATGCAGACGGAGGGATTGAACTGATTTCATTTTTTAATGTCAGCAGATATGCGGCCCTGATCCTGCTGGCCCTCGGAGCCGTCTTATCGAACTCCGTGGCCCTGGCCGAAGTGGCATCGGCAGAAGATCTAGTTTTCATAACCGAGCAGTTTCCCCCCTTCAACTTCGAGGAGGACGGGATGGTGCAGGGAATATCGGTGGACCTCTTGGAGGTGGCTTTGAGCCGGATGGGCACCGACCTGAACCGAAGCGAGATCCAGCTTCTCCCCTGGAGCGAGGGCTACGAGAGGGCCCTGAATGAGAACGGCACAGTCCTCTTCTCCACTGTACGGCTTCCGGAGAGGGTGGAGTCCTTCGGGTGGGCAGGCCCCATAATAACCATCAAGGACGTTCTTGTGGCCAGAAAGGAGATGGGAATTGAGATCAATAGCCCCGAGGATATCAGCAAGTACAGGGTGGGTGCAGTAAACGATGACTCCGCCATGATCCGCCTTCTCGATCTGGGGGTGAGGGAGGAGGATCTGGTCGTCGAGGAGGAGGCAGGAGACCTGGTGGAGATGCTGTTAAACGGCTCCATCGATCTCTTGGCCTACGAGGAGATCAGCACCTTCGACCAGTTGGAGGAGCTAGGTGCCGATACCTCGGACTACGAAGCTGTCTGCGTATTGGGGGTCTACGACCTATACTACACCTTCAACGCCAACGTTTCAGCCTCCCTGGTCCAGGCCTTCCAGGAAGGTCTGAACGAGACGATGAAGGCGGGCGATGACGGGGTCAGCGAACGGCAGAGGATCCTCTACAGGCATCTTTCGGTCAGGTACAGCGAGGAGAGCGTCGCAGAAGAGCAGGTGGTAGAGCTGGTCGACCTCACCGTCGCCGATCTGGAGGAGGACGCGTCCGGAACCCTCGCCAAAATCGACGCCGGAGAGCATCCCTACATGGACGAAGAGAACCCGACCCTTTATGTCTTCGTCTACGACACCAAAGTGAACCTGGTGGCGGATGCCGGAAACCCCGGACTCTCAGGCCAGAACATGAGCGGCAAGACGGACGTCTCCGGAAAGGCGTTCAGGGACGAGCTGATCGCAGGAGCCCTGAATAATGGGACGGGCTGGGTGGACTACATCTGGACGAGTCCGGCGGCTGGAGGCCTATTCTACAAGACGACTTATTACAGGCTCGTCACCGGGAGCGACGGGGTAGAGTACGTCGTCTGCGGCGGGAGGTACAGGGAGGCGGAATAGAGGAAAGGCTTAGTCCTCGATGAGGCCGATCCCAGTGAAGTAGGTGTTCACCAACACCAAAACTTTTTACATCAGAATCACCACTACTGAAATTTGGTAAAATGTCCGAACTACGTCGGTTACTGAGGTATGAGATCCCTGGATTGGCGATTATTATACACGTTGTTTTAGTATCATTTATTTTTTTAAGTTTTGATGAATGTCTAGAGTTAATAAAATATCTAGGCAAATTTGCAGCAGCAATCGCGCTGTTATCACTTTTCATTGGATGGTTGACGTTTCAGATCTTTGAAGAATTGTACTTACCCCATTATCGTACCAGGTCTTTCAAATTAATAAAGAAACACTTTGAGGATATCGATTATAAAATCTCTGATGAATGTTGCTTTGCAATAGGCGATTATCTTTTAAAGGATGATATGTATATCAAATATCCTGGATTGGCTGATACATTCCGTGGCTACTGGGATCATTACTACTCTAGACGCATAATCGGCTTAAGCATACCTTTGGTCAGCGCTTTGATGTTTTCCGTATTATTATATTTTGAAGGATCAAGCACCGATATCGGCTTTGATATTGTATGCCCTTGCGGCGATGCCTGGCGATTTACTTATCTAATTCTTCTAATAATATATAATTCAGGCGTATATGTAGCGTTGTGGGTAAAATCTGATAGGATCTCTAACGAAGTGGAATGTCAAGAGTACCTTTTAATTTTGGATAATATAAATAGATTAAATTGTGAAAAATTCATTCCATTTATTAAAAATAATCTCGATTCGCAGGACCATTCATGAAATTCTATCAATCGTTCGGGCAATCTCGTTCTACCATGATACAGGTCTGTGGTGAAAGTGATTGCTCTACTCCGTCGGGATCTTCACCCGGCCGTGTTAAATATCCCTCGCCTTCCTTTTTTTGATCTCTTTTGCCATGCGGCTGATATTCTTCCACTTTTTCTGCTCTTCGGCCATAAGCTTCGGGTTCTTCTTTCTCTCGATGGCGAGAAGCTCGCGCTGGAGCTTCCGGTAGCTCTCCAGTCGGACCTCTGAGAGGGTCCCTTCCTCTATCGCCCTCTTGACTGCGCAGCCTGGCTCCGTCTCGTGACGGCAGTCTCTGAACTTGCATTCTTTGGCAAGCTCGATTATGTCCTGGAAGGCCTCATCGAGCCCGTCGCCTGCGTCCCAGAGCTGGATCTCCCTCATGCCCGGGTTATCGATGATGATCCCGCCCGTTTCGAGGATCAGAAGCTCTCGGGCGGTCGTCGTGTGCCTTCCTCGGCCGTCGTCTTCGCGGATCTCCCCGGTCTTCTGCCTTCCGCGCCCCTCTAGGGCGTTTATGATGGTGGATTTGCCGACGCCTGACGATCCGAGCAAGACGACGGTCTTTCCCTCCTGGAGATAGGGGGAGAGCTTATCGAGGCCGGTCTTCTCGGCGGCGCTGATCGCGAGGACGGACACGTCGGAAGCGATCGCTTTCACATCGTCGATCTTCGCCTCAACATCGGCGCAGAGGTCCGACTTGTTCAGCACGACGACCGATTCCGCGCCGCTCTGCCTCGCCACCGCGAGGTACCTCTCAAGACGCCTCATGTTCAGGTCTTTGTTGAGCGATGTTACGATGAACGCGGTGTCGATGTTCGTCACGATCACCTGCTCGCCGATCGCCCTGCCTGGATCTTTTCTGGATATCTTAGTCTTTCTTGGCAGTATGGCCTGTATAGTCAGGGTATCGGAATCGTCTCGGGAGATCGCCACCCAGTCTCCGACGGCGGGATAATGGCCGTCCTGGCGCAGCCTGCCTGAGACCCTGGCGCGCACAACGCCTTCCTTCGTATGGACTATGCAGCCGCTTTTGTTCACCGTGGATACGCGCCCGGGTTCATGGTCGATGGCATACTCTCGGAAGCGGTCTCCGAAAAAGGCGTTCCAGCCGAGGGTTTTAAGCACAGGGTCCATGAAGTAGGTCTCCTTCTGAAGCATACACCCGGCAGATTAAAAACAGTTGTGGCAACAGGCGACACCATATCCCTTCGGCCACCTTTCCGGAGCATGGCCGAGGCCCTCGCCTCGTCGTCTCGTATTCCCGCTGAAAGGCTGGGACTTTTGAACAGAACGTTTCAATTGATGGGGAAAGTGATGGGGATATGGTCTTTCCGATCCTCCAAAACCAAGATTTTTCTCAGGAAACTATATGTATTCTCAGATCTATTTCAGACTGGAATAATAATGCCGGGCCGAAACGTTGGTCCGAGTGTTAAATATATTTAACACAAAGGGGAAATATAAGTGAAAATATCGGTATTCGTAGATGGTGCGAACATCTTTTACATGCAGAAAGACGAGCTTAGATGGTGGATCAACTTTGAGAAACTTCTAAGATGGATCGAGGACAAGACCGGCGGCGAGATCATCGACGCCTACTACTACGTCGGCGAGGAGAACCCTCCAGACACAAGGCAGCAAGGCTTCTTGACGGCCCTCGCGGACATCGGCTACTCGATCATCACCAAAGAGCTCAAGATAATAGTTCTCGACGACGGCCGGGAGATCAGGAAGGCGAACCTGGACATCGAGATCGTCCTTGACATGTTCAACACCATCGAGAACTACGATCTCGCGGTCCTCGTCAGCGGCGACGGCGATTTCGAGCGCCCCCTCAAGCTTCTCCGCGCCCGGGGCAAGAGGTTCCTCGTCATGTCCACAAAGCGGTTCATAGCTCGGGAGCTGAAAGAGGTTGCTGGGATGCACTTCATCGACTTCGAGGATATAAGGGGCGAGGTCCAGAAGGACCTCTGACCTCTCGTTTTCTGTTTTTTCCTCTGTTTTTATCTTTTCGCAAATCCGTCTCTGGCCGGGAGGTGCATTTATTCATTTTCCCATCTATCCATCACTTCCACAGAAAGCCTGATACCCTCGTCTAAAATTCTCGCCAAAAAAATGTCATCTGGCCGCCCTGCTATGAGAGGCCCTCTCGGATGAGCACAAACTTGATCGATTTACCTACACGTCTACGCGACGGAAAGATCGGATTCCTAGTGTGTAGAACGGTGGCGATCATCAAGTTAACAAGTCGGTTTTGTGCAATTATTAAAAAAAGAGGTGAGTCGGAATAGCGACACTTCTAAAACTCCTTGAGATTAGTTGTGTGACTCTCGGGGGTCATTTTGAGGTTGTGAGTCACATAACAAAGGGGGCGGAGGGAACAGCCTTAAGATCCGTCGTTATCTACCATCCTGAAAAATTAAAGTGCGTGACTACGCGCGCTCGCCCGCACTAATTTTGTTGAATAATTAAGTGATCTTCTGACCTCGGATGGGGCCTGGGACCATTTCAGCCCTCTGGCGTGGGCGCATGGGATCAGAATAAGCGCGGTAATCAAGATCCCCGGAGTAAGCCCTTTGAGGGACATGAGGATGAATTCTAATCCAAAGAAGGCAACCGCTATCGCGAAGGCCGCGACTTCCGACAGGCCCAAGCTGATGCCTGCCCAGATTATTGTCCCGCCGAAAATAGATAGGACAAGTCCATAGATGCAACTCACCCCGAACGAGACGAGGATACGGGTTTTTGTGTCCTTTGAAGCATAATCTTCTAGCATCTTTATCAAGGTGTCTGGCATCGTCTTCACCTCCTTTAGTTAGATTCGTGAAGGGGTTTCTTAGCCTATTTGGGCCATTGTTCAGGTAGTTTTGGCCTATTTAGGTCGTTGTCCGGGTAGTTTTAGCCTATTCAGGCTATTATAGCCTATTTAATCCATCGTCGTTTAATTAACTTTCGCTACTATCGCTTTTTTACGTCTACGTCTTTCTTGGTATCCTCATTTTCTGTATTGTTTGCTGAATCCCATGTAACCGTATCATAAATCGAACGCGCAGCAAGAAATACGTACAATATGAGCGTAACCATCCGAGAAAATTGTAGAATCATGAGAATCCAATTATCATTGGTAGCGCCAGTAGCTCTCACGGCAAAGTCTAATATGGTTATTAAGACCAAAATGACTAAAACCACTATTGTATCTACTATTAATTGTATTATAATAGCTATGGCTGTTATCACTCCAGGTAATATTCTCCTCTTTACACTATCTGTTATTTCGCCCCATAAAGAGAGCATATTTTGGCTATACACGCAGTCATACTTATAAGATAATCCTCGTATATCGCGTTTTCATTTCTCCAGCTCGCCGCTCTCCAGCATCCCCTGGCAGCGTGCCGAATGTGA
>DAQG01000121.1 GCA_002502785.1 Methanothrix harundinacea
TCACATTCGGCACGCTGCCGCGGTCATATCAGAAGAGATCACGCAGCCTTTAAGAACGAAGCCCACCGTTACGTGAACTGCGGTACAATCGCTTTCGAGTGGAGGTTAACATCATGTGGACGAAAATATTTCTGGTTTTTTCAGCGGCGCTGCTGCTGGCCCAAATGGCCTTTGCAGCAGAGGAAACTGTAGACTTGGACCCCTACCAGGTCTCTTTCAGCCTGGAGTCTCTGGTCAACTGCAACGTCCAGGTCGCAGAGCCGGTCGAGGGGAGGACTCCATCAGGGACCGATTACATCGAACGTTCGATCCTTTTGAACTGCGATGATGGCCGGGCTCAGATCAAGGTGACGAACTATCACAGCCCAGTCCCTGCGGGAGATCGTGCAACCGAAACCTTGAGCAGAAAGATGCCCTGGAACATCGGCTGCATGAACGTCGAGACGGTAGGCCGGCTCGTGGACCGTCACACCGGATTTCTTACGACCTTCCAGGAGGTCTCAGGGAGAGAGGTGTATCAGGTCGCCTACTGGCTGGACAGGTACCTTGCCCCAGGAGATTACGTGGGAGAGACCTCCTGCGTGATATCTTCCAGCCTTCCCTGGACGGCGACAAAAGAGCTGATCGATACCTTCCACGTCGAGAAGGCGGAGGCGACCCAAAAGCCCTCGACTATGGAGACGGTGACGGCGGGACCTTACGAAGTATCTTTTGACCTCGGGGAGAAGAACTACACCATCATCCAGGAGGGACCTCTGCCCGGCGAGACCGAGGAAGAGCTGGGCCTTGAGAGGCACAGGATCATCCTGGACGGAGGAAACAAAGCTGTGACGATCAAGATCACCAGCTACGACGATTTCAGGATCGTGAACCAGGGGACCGAGAAGCTTCTTGCTGAGGCGGCCCTCCAGACCAGGGGATATTCCAAGAACAACGCATCAGAATGGACGATCGACGGCGAGGCTGGCGTCCTCGGCGTCGGGGAGGACGAGCACCACCAGATCCTTTACGTTGCGATCTACTGGCCAGACCAGGTCCAGACGGATGAGGGTCCGGTTCTAGGAAAGACCCGGTGCGAGATCGAGTCGAGCTACTGGTGGGATACCACAGAGACCCTCCTCGATACCCTTCAAGTGGAGAGGGCAAACGGTGCCTGAACCGCTGAACAATACATGAAACTCGAGGGTGGACATGAGGCGACTCTGGATAGGGGTTCTGCTCTTCTCCCATATTATGGCCATGGCGGCGGATGGTGCTGAAGAGGCGAGCGTCTCGAGCGTGAAAACACCTGCCGTCGCCATCTGTCGGGTGGAGCTGAACCCTCCGGGAGACGACGGGAAAAGGGAATGGGTCGAGCTTTTCAATCCCGACGACCGGGAGGCGGAGATCGAGGGCTGGAGCATCGCCGCCGCGCAAAGCGGCACCATCGTGACATTTCCGCCAAATACAGTCGTTCCTGCCCTCGGAATCCTACATGTGACGTTCGAGAAGGCCGACGGCCACGCCCTATTCGACTCGGAGGAGTCGATCCTTTTGACAGACGACTCCGGCCACATAGTTGACGAAACCCCAATCCTGAACGACACGAAAAACGACCGCATGATCTGGACGAGGCTTTCTGAGGATGAAAACGCCCTTCTCCAGAGCTGGAGAAGCGAAAGCCTCTACCAGAGGATCGACCAGCACGCCCTCGGTGCCCCGGCCGAGGCGGAGTCGTCTCTCGATTCTCTTGCCCTCTATCTCGCAGGGCCCGCCAAAAATGACGAGGAACGGGCCCGATCGATCTACCGGTGGATCACCGCCAACATCGAGTACGACGTAGAAGGTTCAATGGCAGGGGCCCGCAGAGGGCGAACCCCCGAGGATGTGCTGGAGGAGAGGAAGGGGGTTTGCAGCGAGTACAGCGCCCTCTTCCGGAGGCTCTGCGAACTATCGGACATCGAGGCGGTGGCGATCAGAGGTTACGGAAAGGGGTATGGCTACTCAGTCGGCTCGAAGATTCCTGATTCCAGCAATCACGCCTGGAACGCCGTCAAGATCGATGGGCAGTGGCACCTCGTCGACTCCACATGGGGCGCGGGCCACCTGGAACCTGAAGTGGGGTTCGTCAAGAGGTTCGAGGAGTATTATTTCCTTTCGCCGCCCGAAGGTTTCGTCTGGACCCACCTGCCGGAAGATCCGAGCTGGCAGCTCCTGGATGACATCCTATCAAAGGATGAGTTCGAGGGTCTCGTTTACGCAAAGCCCGCCTTCTTCGAGAACGACATGAAGATAGTGGCTCCTCTCGGCGGCACCATCGACGCCGAAAAGGGAGCGAACGTCACCCTATCGGCCCCAGAAGACGTGAGCGCCATCGCCGAGCTTTTGGACGAGAGAGGGCGAAAGCTTCCAAGGCGTTTCACCCAGGTCAGGCGGTCTTCTGGGGATCTCATAGTGAGGGCGGCCTGTCCCGGCCCCGGAAACTACACACTCAGGATCTACTCGAAGCGAGAGGGCGAAGACGAGGATGGCGAGGTGTACGACTGGACTCTCGACTATCGGATCGAGGCTGGGCTGAAGGCCAAGGCTCAGACAGGATTTCCCGTCGTCTGGGAGACGTTCTGGGATATGGGCATCGACGCCAAGAGCCATCCTGATGAGGGTGTGATCGAGGCCGGGTCCGAGTTTACCGTGACGTTCTCGGCTCCCGAGGACGTCTCCCTCCTGGCACGGCTTCTGGATGACGAAGGGCGAGAGCTTGCCGAAGATCGGACCATTGCCCAGAGGGAAGACGACGAATACGTTGTCATGGCATCCTTCCCGAAGCCCAGCAACTACACCCTCAGGATCTATGTGAAGCGGGCGGGCGAGGCTGGCGGAGAGTACGATTCGGCGATCGAGTACGCCGTTGTGGCCGAGACTGGGAGAGATGATCTGACATATCCAAGGACTCTTGGAACCTTCGCCGAGGCAGGAGCCAGTCTTCGCCGTCTCCTGGAAGGCAGGCTGGATGCCGGGACTTCCCACAAGTTCGAGATTTTGGTCCCCGGCGCCGAGGAGGTGGCGGTGATCAACGGCGGGACGTGGACTCGCTTCAACGATGAGGGCTATATATTCTGTGGCGAGGCGGTGCTCTCGAAGGGCGAGGCTCAGGTGGCGGCCAGGTTCCCCGAAGATCCGAGCTACAGCATCCTTCTGGTCTACACCGTCGTTTGATGAATATATTTTCGGGACGGGCGGGAAACGCCGGATAAAACCGGGTGAGGAGCGTGTACGGGAATACGACAGAGAAAAAGGAGGCAGTCGGCGTGGCGGCGGGGACGGGGAAGGATATGAAAGGCACAAAAGACGGCGCCGACTCCGTAACTAGGCTGGCCCTACTCTCCCTGCTGTTGAACCTCACCCTCGTCGGGATCAAGCTCTCCTTATCCTACCTCTCCGGAAGCCTCGCCCTCAGAGCTGATGCCGTTCACTCTCTGGTGGACGTCTTCGGCTCCGTCGCCCTGATCCTCGGGATCTACATATCCGGGAGGAAGAGCAAGAGCTTTCCCTACGGCCTCTACAAGGTGGAAAACCTCGTAGCTGTGGTCATCTCGCTTTTGCTCTTCCTCACCGCCTACGAGATCGCGGTGGATGCTGTGGTCGGTGCATCCCCGCACGTTCCCTATGGCGGCTGGGTCCTGATGGCGGTGGCGGCGATCGTCCCCGTCCCCCTCCTCTTTGGGACCTACGAGATGAAAGTCGGAAAGATGTTCAACTCCCCGAGCCTCGTCGCCGACGGCCGGCAGTTTCGGGCCGACGTCCTCACAGAGCTCGTCGTCTTTGCGGCCCTGGCCGGCCAGTGGTTTGGCCTGCCCCTCGACAGGATCGCAGCGGCGATAATCGCCGTCCTCATCATAAAGGCCGGGTGGGAGATCCTCGTCTCAGGGATGAGGGTGCTTTTGGACGCCTCCATCGACGCGGCCACCTTGAAGAAGATCAAGGACGCGATAGAGGCAAACCCCGAGGTCTCGGCGGTGGAGGAGCTTATGGGCAGAAATTCAGGACGGTACCTCTTCGTCGAGGCGAAGGTGTCCTTCAGGATCACAGACCTGGCGAGGGCGCACCTTGCAAGCCAGAGGATCGAGCGGGACATAAGAGAAGCGGTTCCCAACGTCGACCGGGTCCTGATCCACTACGAGCCGAGGCCCAAAACCCGCCTGCGGTACGCCGTCGCTCTGGCAGACCTGGAAGGAAAGGTCAGCTCCCACTTCGGCGAGTCCCCCTACTTCGCCTTCGTCGACTTCAACCTGAAAGAGCGCGAGGTAGAAGGACAGACCATCATCGCCAACCCCTACAAGGACATGGAGAAGGGCAAGGGCCTGAAGGTCGCCGGTTTCCTCCTGACTTCCAAGCCCGACGTCGTCGTGGCGGGCGAGGGCCTCGTGGGTAAGGGGCCTGGCTATGCCCTGGCTGAGGCCGGGGTCGAGACGGTCGAGACCGAGGCTGGGACTCTGCGGGAGGTGGTGGGGGAGATGGAAGGGTCTTGATTATTGATCGAAGGAACATCACTATCTACTCTTTCTATGTACTCCTTCTATGTCCAGGGCAAAGGGGGCTATAAATCGATTAAATGATGGGTCCTATCGAGTAGTAAGGTGTCGGTAATTAGGCATATCTCCTGCTGGAACTTGACCTGTGATGGGAATCGCGTACCGTCCTCTTTCAGCGGCGTGTGATGTGCGACTTGATGCCGGACTTCCCTACGACTTGCGACAACCTATTTAAATTAATGGGGAGTAAATACCTATTAGATTGGTGATTCCGATGTTCAGATTCCCGCCTTCCCTTACTTCGATTATGTTGATTTCGTTCCTGGCGAGCGCCGCCTCCGGCACGGTTTTTGTGGACGACGACGGTGCCGGGAATTTCACGAAAATCCAGGACGCTATAAACGCTTCCGAGCCCGGTGACGTGATAGTCGTCCAGAGCGACACTTACTCCGAGAACCTCGTGGTGGACAGATCGATCGTATTGAAGGGCGAAAATGACCCGGTCGTCGAGGGCTCTAGCCTTTCGGCTCCACTGATCACCGTAACTTCGGAGAACGTAACCCTGGAAGGTTTCTCCTTCTCCGGCAGCATCAACGATGGTTTCAATTACGACGCAGTTCTGGTTCTTGCCGATGGGTGTCGATTTCTGAACAACACCGTATATCGCGCTTCAGATCACGGCCTCTGTCTCCGCGGTTCCAGGGGTCACTTAGTATCCGGGAACGTGATCCACGACAACCAGGAAGGAGGCATCAGCTTCCTCGGTGCCAATTTCAGCCAGGTGGTCGGAAACCAGATATTCGGCAATAGAAAGTGGGGCGTTGATTTGGAAAACTGCCAGTTCAACGAGCTGACAGCGAACGACGTGTATGGGAACGGAGAGGTGGGGATTCACGATCACAGCTCGATACGCAACATGTTTGTTGGAAACAAGATTTACGACAATGCGGAAGACGGAATCCACATGATGAACTCCAATTACGTCATATTTATAGAAAATGAGATTCATGATAACGGCCTAATCGGCATAGACCTGCAGCGGACCAGCAGAGTCTTCTTAGTGGGTAACGTGATCCGCAACTGCGGCGAAGAGGGGCTGATGCTGGCCGAATCCAGTGACAGCAATGTGATCTCCAAAAATATCATCTCCGAGAACGGGATCAACGGCATAGGGATATACGGATGTCATGTTACCACCATCTCGAATAACGATCTGTTCAACAACAGTTACAACGGCATCTCCTTGCGGGACGGCACCGGCAGCTCTCTTGTATACAACAACAGGGTCCACGGAAATGCTCGGTACGGTCTTAACTTGGAGGACAGCAATTCCAACTTCCTTCAGAATAACAAGATATACGAAAACCTGAACGGTGTCGTCATGGCGCGCTCCTACAACAACACCTTGGTATCGAATGAGATCTACAGCAATCGTTTTGGCTTAAGCTTGGAGGACGCCAACGAGATCGTCATATCCGAGAATCGCATCAATAACAACACCGATGCCGGCGTGCAGCTGGTTCGCTGCGATCAGAGCAAGATGTGGGTGAACGAAATAAGCGGGAACGGCAAGGATGGTATTCACTTATCAGGATCGGAAAACACGACGGTCTCCAATAACGACATAATGAACAATGGCGGATACGGCGTCCAATTAATGGATTTTAGTGCTCAGAACCTCTTCATGTATAACGCAATTATGGGCAACAGTGCCGGAGGCATTTATCTTTATGAAGCTCAGATGAACATGATGTCCGGCAACATACTCTCTGAGAATCAGAAATTCAACGCCAGAGACAACGACGGAAATGTATGGTTGGGCAACTTCTACAGCGACTATTCGGGCATAGATCGCGACGGAGACGAGGTCGGCGACCAGCCCCATATTATACAAGGGCGCAGGGGGGCCATGTCCATAGACCCCAAGCCCTTCGTGACGCCGGAGTGGTTGGAGGGGGGGAGAGGTTAGCTCCTGTTCGGGATTTCTCTCATCCCCTTCCAGGTCATCAGCCCGTCGGGGCATGGTCTAACGACGGCTTGTGCTTGTTAGTCAGAGGTGGGTTAACTGGTCACGTTGATATCTCCGGGTCCGGGCTGGAGATATCCGCCCCCGCATTATCTCAACGGTGTTGAAGGTCGCCTCCAGAAAACCGGCTCGACTCTGATTGGCGTTGGCCAGGCGAACTTGGTCGAGATCTGTTTCCTCTCCATGTCGGAACCTTACCAATGTACTATTGATAAATCGGGACAATCTTTGTTCCAGCAAAACGAACTGTAGAAGATGAAGATTGGAATCCCATTGAAGCAAACCTGGTTATTAAAAAGGGCGGAGTTTAGGTTAGTAGTCAGCAGACTCCATTGTTAGTTAGAGAGAAACAAGCTGCTCCACAATCCACCGGTTCCTCACCTCGGGATGGAATATGATCCCATAGACGGGCCTCTCAGAGTGCTTGAAGGCCTCGATCTGGCCCGGCCTTCCGGCCACCAGATCGAAGCCGGGGGGCAGGGTGACGCCGAAGTTGTGGAGGTGGTAGCCCTCGATCTCGCGAGGCGGGCCCAGGAGGTCCGTTTCCCTTACGATCTCGATCTTCTCAAGGCCGATCTTCGGCTGGGGCACGATCTCGCCGCCGAAGACGGCGGCCACAACCTGCATCCCGGCGCATATCCCAAGAAGCGGCTTATCGAGGTCTTCGATCCAGGCGAATTGGCAGATCTCCTCGGCAAAGAGGTTGTCTTTGAGGGCCGTGCCACAGAGGATAATCCGATCGGACCTTTCGATCGCATCTTCGGTCAGCTCGGTGAAGTGGGCGACCTCATACTCGGACCCGGCCCGCCTCACGATGGCGGCGATGGGATCGACGAACTCGCGCTTCGAGAGGGAGCGGGGCTTGTGGCAGAGGTCGACGATGAGGATCATTTCTCCACCAGCCTCGCCACCTCTATCGACAATCGGCCCCTGTAGTTGTCGTAAGTCTTCTGTGCCTTCAGGATCTCGATCCTCTTTCTGAAGATGGGACCGTCGAGGACGAAGGTCTCAAGCTCCCCGCCCTCGCCGGAGGGGTTGATCCTGTACTTTTTCTGGAGAGATTCGAGCTTTTTGATCAAACCAAAGTTGATCCTGGCCCCGACCCACGATTCGTCCAGGGGATAGGCGAAGACCCCGGTGATGATCACCTCGAAGCCCTCCGAGACTAGGTGCCTCAGATACTCGACCTGGTCGATCTGCCAGAGCGGATTGAAGCACCAGAGGTCCAGGTCCCGGCATATTCGTTGCACCCGAGCGGCCTGGTAGACCGATTCGATCGCCCCCGTGACCACCCCCTCGATCTCGTACCTCTCTTTTGCGGCGGCGATCGCATCCCTCAGGTCATCAAGCTCGATCTCCTCCTCGCCCCTCGTCGGCCAGGTGAGAATAGGAAGGCCCATCGCCTCGGCGATGAGGTCGGTCCTCCGGACGTTCGGAGTGTGGAACATGTAGCTGTCCGGGTTCTCAGATACTATCGTTATAAGGCAGACTACCGAGTCGGTTTCCATGGCCCGTTTGCATGCGAAGACCGAGTCCTTGCCGCCGGAGAAGAGAACGCCGAGGAACACGACGAAATAGTCGGTCCCGGCGTCTAAAAAGGTGTTGGTGATTGACTTCTGTGTCGTATCCGATCAGGGATCAGAGCCTCGTTCCGGTCCGGGGTCGTCCGGAGCTTCGAGGGAACTGAGCAGATCAACGTGCCAATTTCATGGAAAATCGTGTACTCTCAGGATTAATCATTTATATCAAATGACCTTCTAGTCGAGAGGCGATGCAGGGCCGCATGCCGCATTATCATATGTGTGATTAATTATATATCACAGTTGCAGGACGAGTCGTCTGCGCGAATCAATGGTGGGAGGCTGCAGATAGTGCAACTGTGCGCCGCGCCTCCTCCAACGGAGGGAGGCCTGAAAGACGAACTTGCCCGAATGCTGGTTTGCGGTCGCTCAGGCGCCAGGAAGGATTGAAATGTCGTCGTTATCATCCAGGTTTGTTTCGGGAACTGAATTTGAGTCTTACGAAGATTTTAATGAGAATTTAAAGATAATCGTGCCGGATAACTTCAACTTCGCCTTTGACGTGGTGGACGTTTACGCGAAAGAGGATCCAGAGAAGAGGGCTCTTGTCTGGTGTAACGACCTTGGCGAGGAGAAGATCATCACCTTTGCGGAGCTGAAACGTCAAAGCGACAAGGCCGCAGACCTATTCAGAAATTGTGGGGTCAGAAAGGGCGATGTTGTGATGCTGACCCTCAAAGGCAGATACGACTTTTGGATCTCTATGGTGGGGCTGCACAAGATCGGCGCTGTTGCGATCCCGGCTACCCACATGCTGAGGGCGAAGGATATCGCATACCGAATAAATAAAGCAAACTTGAAGATGATCGTCTGCATCGAAGAGGACGGGGTTCCCGACGAGGTCGACGGAGCATGCGGCGAGATCGAAGGAACAAAGCCCGTCAAAGCCCTGGTTGGCAAGAACATGGATAGGCCCGGCTGGCTGAACTTCAGAAGAGAGCTTGAAAAATCCCCCTCGGATTTCCAGAGGCCCACTGGCGATGAGGCTACTAAGAACGGGGACGTCCTCCTTGCCTACTTCACCTCCGGCACTACCGGCTACCCGAAGATGGTGAAGCACGACCAGACCTACCCCCTCGGCCACATCCTGACGGCGAAGTTCTGGCAGAACGTCGTCGAAGACGGTCTACACTACACCGTCGCCGACACCGGCTGGGCGAAGTGCGTCTGGGGCCAGATCTACGGCCAGTGGATCGCAGGCTCGGGGGTCTTCGCCTACGACTACGATCGGTTTGACGCCGGCCGGATGATGGAGATGGCGACGAAGTTCGGGGTCACCACATTCTGTGCCCCGCCCACCATCTATAGGTTCATGATAAAGGGAGACATGTCGAAGTACGACTTCTCTCCTCTCAAGTACGCCGTCACCGCCGGGGAGCCACTCAACCCCACCGTCTACGACAAATTCTTCGAGGCGACGGGCCTGAGGCTGATGGAGGGGTACGGCCAGACCGAGACGGTCGTCGCCATCGCCAACTTCCCCATGATGGACCCGAAACCCGGCTCGATGGGCAAGCCTTCGCCCGGATACGACATAGTCCTGGTGGACAAAGACGACCGGATCTGCGAGGTCGGCGAGGAGGGGGAGATCGTAATAAGAACTGATGAAGGAAAGCCACCAGGCCTCTTCATCGACTACCACCTCGACCCAGACCGGATGAGAAACACCTGGCACGACGACTACTACCACACCGGAGACACCGCCTGGATGGACGAGGACGGATACTTCTGGTTCATCGGGAGGACCGACGACATGATAAAAAGCTCAGGCTACAGGGTCGGTCCCTTTGAGGTGGAGAACGCTCTGATGTCCCATCCGGCGGTGATGGAATGCGCGGTCACGGGTGTTTCGGACCCCCTGAGAGGTCAGGTGGTGAAGGCGACGGTGGTTCTGACGACGGACTACAAGCCCTCCGACGACCTGAAGCTCGACCTTCAAAACTACGTTAAGAAGGTGACAGCCCCTTACAAGTACCCCAGGATCATCGAGTTCGTGGAGGTTTTACCGAAGACGATCAGCGGAAAGATAAGGAGGATCGAGATCAGGGAGAAGGACGAGACGCGGACGAAATGAAGATGCACGACGAAAGGTTATAAGGTTTCTAGGGTGTATGTAAAGGGTGGTCTGGGCGAGGTGAGGTGAATAGATGGCCTACTCTGTGAAGCTGATATCGATCGAGGAAAAGGCGGCCCTGGCGGAGAAGTACTCTCCCCAGGTCAAGTATGAGGTGAAGTCGGAGATCTACGGCTGCTGCGTGAAGCTTCTCACGGGATCGGCAGAGGTCAAAGATCGGTGGGAGGAGAACTTCTACTTTATATCCCAGAACATAAGGTCTCACGCCAGGCTTTACGTCGTCGAGGACCCCAACGAGTGGGACGACCAGGTCCTGTACGATCCTCAGTCCAAGACCGCCTTTCTCGTGAACGTCGGCTACTACGGATGGATCAAGTCTCTCGCCCTCAGCGCCGCAGGCGACGTCCTGGAGGACGAGCATGGGATCTATTCGGTCCACGGAGCTTGCCTCGACCTTCGGGGGCGGGGCCTCTGTATCCTCGGAGGGTCTGGGGCCGGAAAGACGACCCACACCTACGGCCTTCTCAGAAGATCCGAGACCAGAGTCGTTTCCGACGATTGGTTCTACGCCCGAATTTACGGCGACGACGTCCTGGCCTATGGCTCTGAGAAGAACTTTTACATCAGGGCGGAGCTGTCTGAGATCTGGAAGGAGTTTTCGGGACTCATCGATCACGCCCTCTTCGACGAGGAGGGAAGAGGCGTCGTCGATCTCCGGCTCGCCATCGGCAAGGGGCGGATTCTCCCCCTCACCACCCTGGGCATGGTGATCATACTGAAGAGGGACCCTGAAGATGAGAAGGTCACAAGGAGGCTTGAGGCTGCTGAGGCCCTGAGGATCCTGGAGGAGAACGGCTACTATAACCCCCACCTTCTGGTGAAAGGCGAGTTCAAGCGCGGTCTTCGAAGCGGCTTCTTTGAGGCATTATTCTCAAGGGTGCCCGTCTTCTTGGTGAATACCGTCAGGACGCCAGAGGAGAGCCAGGGGGAGATCTGGAAAGTGATCTCCGAGGAGGGGCTTTAGGCCCGGAACCTGAGCAAGCGCTGAAAAATTTCTGGCTAAGGCTTGACGTAGGCCCAGCCCTCTGCCTGCATTTTCACGAGCTCTCCGGTTCCAGAGGGGACAACCTCGGCCAGATCGAAAAACTCATCCCTCTCCAGCCCCAGGGCTCTGAGACTTTTTGAGCAGAGGACAAAACGGACGCCCTTTGCTGCCAGCTCGCCGACCCTCTCGCAGTAAGGGCCAGACTTGAGGAGCGCCTTTACGCCTTCCGAGTTTGTCACAAGCTCCACCTCGGCCAGCTCTTCGTCCTGGTCGGCCAGGAGGTTTCTCGCGTTGTTCAGGGCGAGGTTGGCCCTTTCGATATCGGTTAGATGTAAGACGGCTCGATATTTCTTCATGGCGAACTCCTCTTCGATTTCGGTAAGTCGACCTATTCAGCCTATATCTCACTTCTCATCTTTATTTGTTCGGATGCCATATTGCCCAAATTCCCGGAGCGCCATTGCCATTTTGCAGCTAAACCAAGAGCTAGACGAAGGAGACCAAAACCCACACTTCCAAAACCTTTTTGTATGTTGCCGGGAACTCAAAGCTCAGATGAGACCCTCCTCGATCCTGGCCCTGGCGTTGCTGCTCCCGCTCCTCGCAAGCCCTGCCCTGGGCGCGCCCGCCGACGATCCCCGGCCGATCGTCCCGGCCAGCGAGATCCTGGCCAAGATCGAGCGGGGCGAGCCGGTGGAGTACAACGGCGTGATCGTGGAGGGGGATCTGGATTTGGGCGAGGTGGATCTGCCCACGAAGCACGTCGAGAGGACTGAGATGGAACTTAATATTTTAAAAATTAATAATGTTTCGAAGCTTATCAATTCTTCGATAATCATAAAGAATTGTGAGATCAGTGACAATGTGGACCTTGGCAATTCCATTTTCCAAAATGGTGTCAGTTTTGAAGGTACAAATTTTACCAATCTTACCTGGTTTTCGGGATCGAGTTTCGAAGGCAATGCTGACTTCAGGGATTCGCAGTCCAGCGGCGGCGATGCAAACTTCTGGTGGGCAAATTTTGGTGGTCCTGCCAACTTCAGGGAGGTGGAGTTCGGTGGCGGCGCCCTCTTCTGTTGGGCGAAGTTCAACCGCTATGCCGATTTCATGAGGGCGGTATTTAGCAGCTTTGCAGATTTCAGCGCAGCGGAGTTCAGTTTTGGCGATGCCGACTTTAGTCATGTAGTGTTCAGCGATATTGCAAACTTCAATGAGGTCCAGTTCAGCGGTAGAGATGTCAACTTCAGGGGAGCAAAGTTTAGTGGTCGTGCTAACTTCGAGAAGGCTCAGTTCACTGACAGAGATGCCAACTTCAGGGGGGCAGAGTTCAGCGGCGGCGATGCTAACTTCGAGGAGGCTCATTTCAGTGGTGGAGAAGCCAACTTCAGCGGGGCGGATTTCAGCGGCGGCAATGTCGAATTCGTAGGTGCGGATTTCAGCGGCAGCAATGCCGACTTCAGAAAGGTAGATTTCGGCGATGACGTCAGTTTCGAGGATTCCAGTTTCGATCACGCAAATTTGACGTTGGAAGACGCGAGGGAAATCCGCATCCTCAGGCTCTCGAACTCCACCTTCGAGAACGAATCCACGATCTCTCTTAAGGGGACCGACTACGAGTGGCTGTACGTTCACTGGGACCAGATAAAATACGGCTTCGTCTACAACGGCGAAGCTTACTTAATTCTTATCAAAAACTTAAGGAACATAGAGTACTTCGAGGACGCCGACGACTGCTATTACCAGTATAGACGCGAGAGGCAAGCGATGAGAAGCTGGTGGGAGATGGCCAAGTACATCGACATCCTTGCCTGGCTGACATGCGGATATGGAATCCGTCCGGGTTACACTCTCGGATGGAGCTTAGTTCTGGTGTCATTTTTTGGAATAGTTTTCTGGGCTGGCAATGGAATCTATAGAATAACCACGCAAAACCAGAATAATGCCATTGAGAAAGCCGAAAAGGAATGGCGTTTTTCATCTACATGCTGCCAGGCATCCAATAAAATATATAAAATTATAAAGAGAATACTTGCTGCTCCGAAGATCCTGAGAAAAGTACTTAGCGCCTTGCTCAAGATAAGGCCTAGCACGCTTCGTCGTCTTCCTGGAAGGATCTGGAACTCCTCCTTTGTCACAGATCTCTCGCTCAAAGACGCCCTCTACTTCAGCACGATGGTCTTCGTCTCCCAGCCTCCGCACGACTGGCGGCCCAAAGAGGGCTGGAAATACTGGGTGATGCTGGAGGACGTCTTGGGCTGGCTCCTCCTTGCGCTATTCCTGGTCACCCTTGGCAATGTTATGATCAGGTAAAATGGAAGTAGAGACGGTAACGGGACAAAAAGCTCTCGAAAAAACGGGAGGCGGGCCCATTTTTCCGCCCGCCTCCGGAAAATGCGCCCCGGTCTAGATCTTCTCCGTCCTGCTCGTCCTCCTCTCCCGGGCGACCTGATCGTCCTTTCCGAGGGCGTAGCCGCCGCGGCTGTTTCTCATCAGGGCGACCGACCGGCAGGCGTCGCAGTTCTTGTCTCTGGAACGGAAGAGCTCCATCACCGCCTGGGAGATGACCGGGATCGGGATCTCCTTCTCGATGGCGTCGTGGACGAGCCAGCTCACCTCCCCCGTATCCTCGACGTGAGATGCGACGTCAGAAAACCTCTGCTCAGCCAGGCTCTTTGCCATCAGCTCTACGAGCCACCCCCGGACGGTGGCCCCGCTGGCCCAGCTCTTGAATACCTTCTCCAGGTCCAGGTCGAAGTCGCTTTCCTTCAGGAGGGCCACCCCCTCGCCGATCGCCTGGGCCATCCCGGCCTCGACCCCGTCCTGGACGAGCTTCGTGAAGTGGCCGCTGCCTGGGTCGCCGGTGTAGAGGCAGCCTCCGTCGGTGGCCAGGGCCGCCAGGATCGGCTCTGCGATCTTGAACCCCTCCTTGTTTCCGCCGACCATGAAGCAGGCGCCCTTCCTGGCACCCTCAAGCCCGCCGCTCGTCCCGCAGTCGAGGAAGTATATCCCCAGATCCGATAGGTCCTCCTCCCTCCTGATCGAGTCGAGATAGAAGGAGTTTCCGCCGTCGAGGATGACGTCGCTCTCGTCGAGGCGGGGGGCGAGCTCTTCGAGGACCTTATCCACCGTCGGCCCTGCGGGAAGGGAGAGGTAGATCACCCTGGGCTGGTCGAGGAAGTCGACGAAAGGCTCGTACCCGTCCACCACCTTCACGCCCTTTCTCTCAAGATGAGGCTTGGCGGACCTCGACTTCCCCACCACGGCGATGCCCTTCTCTTTCGCCTGAAGCGCGAGGTTTCCGCCCATTTTTCCAAGTCCGAGGATGCCCAGCTTCATATCCTTTGATTCGCTCAACTAAATCACCAACCAACGTTCAGATTTACAGACTCTAGGCGTTCTATCAGGCTGTTCAATCGCTCCTTTCACGAGCACGACGCAAATTGCCTCATCTTTCTTCGATCGTCCTTTTCGGTGACAAAAATTCTCCGGGCAAGGTGGGTGCAAGGTGGGATAGGGTGGGATGGTGCGAGGCATGGCGAGATCACGCCGCCCCTTGACCCCCCGCACCAAATCCGCCCCAGATCATCGGCCCTTCCAGCCATCACTGGCCAGAGACGACGGGCTGAAGCTTTGGAGGTCGCTGTCCCAGGTCCCGATCCAGCATGAAGAGGACACCAACACCCCTCTCGCCGCTCACCATCTTCAGCTTCTCGACGATATCGCTGGCGTTCGCCTCCTCTTCCACCTGCTCTTTTACAAACCACTGGAGCATGTTGAGAGTGGCGTGATCCTTCTTTTCTGTCGCCAGGTCCACAAGGCCGTTTATCATCCCTGTGACCTTCTTCTCGTGACTGTAGACTGCCTCTGCCACCTCCAGGGGCGAAGCCCATTCGAACTGCGGCTTATCTATGGCCATAAGCTCGGCTCTTCCGCACCGTTCGATTACGAAATCGTAGATCTTCATCCCGTGCATCAGCTCCTCTTGGGCCTGAACCCTCATCCAGTGGGCAAAGCCCGGAAGCTTCGTGGCCGAGAAGTAAGCAGACATGGACAGGTAAAGGTAAGAGGAGAAAAGCTCCCACTTGACCTGCTCGTTCAGGGCCTTCGTCATCCTCTCGTCAATTGCAGCCATATCTCATCATCTCCCGTTTCAGCTCTCCATAAAGGCGTCTTTGGGAGCCCCGCACTCTGGACATGTCCAGTCGTCGGGGAGATCTTCAAAAGCGGTACCTGAAGCGATCCCGGAATCGGGGTCGCCCTTCTCTGGATCATAAACGTATCCACAGACGGTGCATGTATATTTCTTCGCCATCAACCTCGCCTCCCGAACAAGATCAAACTAGATGGAGGTAAGCTCAGAGGTGGTCCGATTCGATGCTGCGCAAAACATGTCCAATAATACAGCACTGTATTCTGTCACCGAGTGTATATATCCTTTTGGATCGGATAGGTGCAAAGCTCGGGCCTGAGATCCTCCAACATCAAATGTAGCCTTCCATAGTCTTTTTTATCGCGCCTTCCAGATCCGAGATCTTTGATCTATATTTCACAAAGTTGTCCCCAAAGGTCGCGTCCTCTTTTTTGTAGAATATGCCGAGGGGTATCGAGCCATCGGAGTTGTAGTCCCATTCCCTCATCTTCTCCTCAGCCCTGGCAGCGTCCTGTGGGTCGTGCTCCTCGAGGGCGTAGACCCGCTCGTTGTAATACTCGTACAAATTGAAGAAGGTGGCACAGACCTGGAGGACGTCGACGAAGGAGAAGCCCCGATGGAGGATCGCCTCTCTGAAGACGTCCTTGAGAAGCTCTATCCCGTGGGAGTAGCCTCTGGCTATGAAAGTGCCGCCACTGGCAAAGACGATCTCCAGGGGGTTTATGGGTGGCACCTCCAAGCCCGCCGGGGTTGACCTGCCTTTGAACCCCGAGGGGGATGTCGGGGTGTACTGGCCGGTGGTTAGGCCGTATACCCGGTTGTCATGGATTATCGTCGTTATGTCGACATTCCTTTTGGCGGCGAAGATCAGGTGGTCGAGCCCCTCGGCGTAGGCGTCGCCGTCTCCGGCAAAGCAGATGACGGTGAGGTCGGGGTTTGCGAGCTTTATCCCGGTGGCGACGGGGATCGTCCGGCCGTGTATCGTGTAGAAGCTGTTCGCGTTGACGTAGTCGACGATCTTTGCGTGACAGCCTATCCCCGATACGAGGACGACGTTCTCAACGGGCACGAGCCCCTCCTCGTCAAGCTCCGCGATGACAGGCTTTATGGCGTTAAGGATGGCGAAGTTTCCGCAGCCGGGACACCAGGTGTTTGCAGCCTTCGTGCCCAGATCTTTTGGATTCATCTCGTCACCTCCAAAATCCTCTCTTCCAGGTCGTCGACGGAGAAGGGCCTGGCATCGTACTTCAGAATCAGATCGTCCGCCTCAAACCCGCAAGATCGGATGAGTCGGGCGAGCTGGCCCGTGGAGTTAGTCTCGACGGATATCGTTCTCTCGACGCCTTGGAGGGCCTCATTGAACTGAGAGGTTGGGAAGGGGTTCATGATAACTGGCTGGACGACCCGAAGGCCGTACTTATCGCCGAGTTCAGCGCATACGCCCTTGTTTGAGCCCCAGCAGAGAAGGGCCGCCGAGGATCCCTCGTCACCATAAGTTTTCACAGCAGGCAGGCCCTCCAGCTCTTCTATCAGGCTCTTTTCTTTTAGCAGGGACTTGTCCTGGACGGCTTTGACCTCTCCCGCGTCCTCCGCTGTGATCCCGGACTCCAGGTGGGCGTAACCGTTCGCCTTCACCACGGCACCGGAAATCGGGGGGAAGGCCAGGGGTGATATCCCCCCACCCAGGGTCCGGGCGTACCTCCTGTAATCGCCCACTCCGTCCCATAGAACGGGAGCGATCTCGTGGATGTCTCTCGCCTCTTCGAGATTGAAGCTGTAGGCAGATTCGCTCAGGGTCTTGTCCGAGAGGAGGATCGCAGGGACCTGGTACTTCCAGGCGAGATCCAAGGAAGTTGCAGACCAGAAGTAAGCCTGCTCCAGATCTCCTGGTGCGATGACAAGCCGCGTGAACTCGCCTTGACCGGCATTCATGACGAAGTGAAGGTCGGACTGGGCGGTGTAGGTGGGAACCCCTGTGCTGGGCCCCGCCCTCATGGAGACGACGACGACTAGAGGCATTTCCGCCATCCCCGCCAGGCTCATCCCCTCGGTCATGAGGCAGAATCCGCCGCCGGAGGTACCCAGAGCCACCCGTTTTCCGGCGTAGGCGAACCCCTGGGCCATCAGGATAACGGCGATCTCGTTTTCGGGGTGGACCACCCTGATCGAGAAATCGCTCGCGACCTTCGCCAGGAAGTGAAGGACGCCCGACGAAGGTGTCATGGGGTAGGCGACGTAGGCGTCGAGGCCGCCCCGAAGGAGGCCGAGGCCGATCAGCTCGTTTCCGGTGATGACGGGGCAGCAAGGGTACGACCGCTTCTCCACCCGCAGCCGGTCATCCCCGTCTATCCTAGAATAACCCCTGCGGGCAACCTCCAGGTTCTCGTCGATCGATTTTGGGATCTCCTTTCGGAGGACCTGCTCGGTAACATCCCACTCGATCCCGGAGGCCTTGGAAAAGGCGCCAATTAGCCCAGCGTTTTTGGCGATCGGCGGCGCTCCGGCATCCTTTGCTATAGTTTTCAAGGGAAGCCCAAACCCCCCGGCGACCGGGGACTTCACCTCGTCGGAGTCGTAGATGACGACGGAGCTCTCCATCAGCCTCCACTTGTGTCGGTCGATCGTCTCCTGGTTGAGGGCCAGGAGAAAGTTGACCTCGTCCCGGTGGGCACCGATCTTCTTGTCCGAGGCCCTGACTATGGTAAAGTTGTGACCGCCCCTGATGAGGGAAGGGTAGTCGAGGTACTGGTAAAGGCAGTATCCGAGCTGGTTGAAGAGGCGGGCGATTATCATCCCGGCCTCGTTTATCCCGTCTCCGGCTCTCCCCCCCACCAGAACGGAGAATTCGTCCATTCTTGATCATCCTCCCGTCTTGATTTGAGATATCCGTCTGATCCTCGATCTGTACGGAAGCGGCTCAATGCCGATTCATATCTTCAACAGCTAAAGATATAATTTCATTTCAAGAGTATATAATAACTTCGCGTGCAGGAAAGAGGGAAGTAGGGCGGACAAAGAGTAGCTTTCATTTGTATTGTGATTCCTCCAAAATGATTGTTAAATTGACGAAACATTAATATGTGTGTGTGTTGGGTGGATATAATATGACACGTAGAAAAGAGCATCATGTTGTTCCCAAAGATGGCGGGTGGGACGTTAAAAAAGCTGGGGCCGAAAAAGCCACAAAACATTTCGATAAGAAATCTGACGCAGAAACGTTTGCGAGAACTGTCAGTCAAAATTTGGGGTCTGAGCTCATCATTCATGGTAAAGACGGGAAAATTCAGCGGTCAGATAGTCACGGCAGAGATTCAAACCCTCCAAGAGACAAAAAGAAATCACGTTTATAAAATAATTATTTTACTTACGACGTCTGTTTAAGATTAGGTTTAACTTTTGCACATCACTGTCCAACATATGATGACTGAATGTATAATATTTAAGATTAAATATAAGTCAGTGAGGATTCCGGAGAAACTGACTCTCATAATCTGGTCGTGGGTGTAGGCCATTAAAAATCGCAAACTATTGACTGATTCCACGACCGACATGCCTATTTTCTACTTATCGTCTTCCCGTAAGCGTATAAGAAGATAGCTATAAAAAACTTACCCAGAAAACTCTCAAAACCGGCTAAGTTCTTACATGCTCCGTTTGCCTTAAACTCTGTTGACGGGTACAGAAAGGAGGCTCTTCGCTATTCCGTGT
>DAQG01000120.1 GCA_002502785.1 Methanothrix harundinacea
TAATTAGGTTTTTCGAAATCCTTCAGTATCGAAAAATATATAATGATGGTTAATCCGCAGAATAAGGCGAAAGAGTATTTTTTAAAATAAATATCATGGACATCACATGACGAAAAATTAGATTATACGATCTACTGTTCACACCTCGCACTCCGCCAGGATCTCCCCCGCGAGCTTTCTCATCCTCTCCTCGCCGGCGAACTCCCCCACCAGCCGGAGGGCGAACTCCATCGCCGTGCCCACGGCCTTGCTGGTGATGAGCTTCCCGGAGATCACCACCCGGTCGTCTGAGTACTGATCGTCCTTCAGGGCCCATCGTCCGGCGGGGTTGATCGTCGCCCTCCTCCCCTCCAAGACCCCGGCCCTGATCAGAACCGAGGGACCGCCACATATGGCGGCAACGTACTTTCCCGCACCGTCCATCCGGCGGACGAGATCGATGACCTGTTCGTCCTCGCTCAGGTTCACAAAGCCCGGGAGGCCTCCGGGCAGGACGACGGCGTCGAACTCTTCGGGGTCGATATCGTCGATGACTGTGTCCGGGACGACTCTAATCCTGTGGGACCCCTCGACGGGTCCGATCTCTGTGTCAGCATCGATCCCCCTTCTCTTTCCGAGGCTTGCGGTCACCACCTCCACATCGGCACGTCTAAGGATGTCGACTATCGTTACAAACTCGATCTCTTCAAAGCCCTCTGCCATGGGAACGACGACCTTCATGCGCATCCTCCTCCACCTCTCATCCTCTCGGTCTGCTGGCGAGGTGCTTTGGCATCAAATTTATTATAACTTTCCTGGAGGATGAAGTTGGCCGATGGACCGTTCGGGAATTGGGTCGTCATGCGAACAGACGTTGTAAACGGACGTTTAAAGGGACTGCCTTTTGGGAAGCATCACCCGTCACAATTTCTCCAGATCGAAGACCCACCGGCTCACGCCCGGGGCGACGTTCCCGCACCGGCGGTGAAACTCGACCTCAAAGCCCTTCTCCTCGTACTCTTTTATGAGTCCCTCAATCTGGTGACGTTTCTTGAAGGTGTAAAAGTGGATGGCACCATTCGGCTTTAAGATTGGGCTTATTGAATCGAGGATCTCGTCCCTCCCGTAGGGGGTCGGGACCACGGCCCGATCGAACTTCATCTCCGGGCCATTCTGTTTCAGAACGCCACAAAACGCAAAGGCGTCGCAGTTGACGGTGTCGACGTTCCCATTGACCCGGTTCAGCTTCGAGTTCTCCGCCAGCCACCTGCATGCCTCGGCATTTATTTCCAGGGCCAAGACTCTCGCACCAGCGGCGGCGATGGGGATGGCGAAGGGGCCGACGTCGGAGAAGGGGACGATCACCCGCTCCCCGGGCCTCGCCTTCGATGCAACCCGCCTTCTCTCGTGGCCGAGACGGGGATTGAAGAAGACCCTGGCGACGTCGAACCTGTAAGCGAAGCCAAACTCCCGGTGACAGATGACGGTCCCGCCGCCCGCAAGAACCTCGAATCCTGCGACCCGTTTTTCGCCTTCGAGCTTTGAGACCTTGTTGAGGACGGTTTTGACGTTTTTGTGGCTGGAGATTATCGACTCTCCTATCTTTTTCTTCTGGTCTTCTAGCTCCGAAGGGATCGAGAGTATGGCCACTTCGCCGACAAGGGAAAAGTGGCTTGGGACCAGATCCCGCTTATCGTCGGGGACGATGCCAAGGAGTTCATCTCTCAGCCTCATCGCAATCTCCTGAAGCCCGAACTAAACCCTCGGCGGCCCGCATCTCACCCTCGCCCTCATATCCTCGACGGGCCAATCCCCTTCCCACCTCCAGCCGAAGCTCAAGGGATCGATCGTCTCCAGCCACCAGGTGGCGCCCACCTCCTGGCGGGCCGAGATCGTTTTCGCATCTTTTTCCGGGTCCACGCCAGATGTGCGACCGCTCGCCACGACGTCGAAGAAGCGGTCGTCCCCGGCAGGTCTGTGCTCCCTGGTGTAGTCGGCGATCTCCTTGAGGTCTTCGGGGGCGATCATCCCTCCTAGCTCCATTCCCGCCTTAACGGGAATGACACCGTCCCAGCGGGCTGCCCTTCTGAAGGGGCGTAGGTTCGGCCAGGTTCCTCCAACCCATATTGGAATTCTTGGCACCTGGACCGGCGGCGGGAGAAATACGGCACTGCCATCCCGAAGGTCGCCCATCACTTTGTAATGCTTCCCAGAATGACTGAAGGGCTCACCGCTCCAGGCCTTAGTCAGGATCTCAAGCCCCTCGTCCAGCATCTCGCCTCTCCTCCTGATGTCGGACTCTTCACCCAGATAGTCCCAATCCCAGGGTCCGGCTCCAATACCGACGCCAAGAATCAAACGGCCCCCAGAAAGGTGGTCTAGGGTGACCGTTTCCCTGGCGAGCTTCCAAGGCCGTCTCCGGGGGAGGGCCGTCACCATCGGCCCGAGACGGATTCTATCTGTTGAGACGGCGATTGCCGCCAGGGCGATCCACGGATCTCCGGCCGGTGCAGGGCCGAAGAGGACGTGATCCCAGAGGAAGAACCCGTCCCATCCCGCAGCCTCCGCCTCCACCGCCATCTCCACCAGAGTTCGGGGATGAGAGAGGGGTCCGATAGCCGGAACTGTTATGCCATACTGCATGAACGCCACCTTTGGCCTGGTGCTGATAAAATCATCGAACAAAAACCGCCTGAATCGGACGTGGTATCCTTTACAGCCAGCCCATCTTCGTCCAGTGCTCGTACTCGTGGGTCCACTCGTCCTTGTTTGCGGTGATGATCTTTCCGAACCGATCTCTCATCATCTTGTGAATCTCCTCCTGCTCGACGTAGACGGTCTTGTTCTCGATGTCTGCAACCAGTGTCTGGCCGAGTTTGAAGGCCTTCTCCATCGCCTCCTCCATGCTCTTCGGGACGGCCATGTCGGCTCCGGCGCTTCCGGCAGCGTTCGCCCCCATCGCTACCATGATCCTGTTGATGTAGTCTTCGACCTCCTGGTGGCCCTGGCTTCCGGCCGTCGAGACAGAGCATGCGTACTTTCCGAGGAGGAGCTGACAGTGGATCGCGTCGGACATCCTGTCGATCATGGTCTTCATCTGGGCCGTCACCGACCCGAAGTAGACCGGCGAGCCCAAAACGAGACCGTCGCTCGCCATGATCTCGTCGTAGACCGTCCCGAAATCGTCCTGGTGGACACACCTTCCCTTCTTGTAGCAGACGCCGCAGGCGTCGCAGTAGTCGATCTTCAGGCTGCACAGGTCGATGAGCTTCGTCTCAGCCCCTGCCTCCTTAGCCCCCTCCAAAACGGCCTCGACAAGCTTCATCGTCGTGCTTTTCGCCCCTCGAGGGCTCCCGTTGATTCCCAGGATCTTCATCCCAAATCATCCTCCATTCCATCCTGGGAACTGTATAAATTTATATCTGGCGATTGTGCATCGAACTGAAAACGGATAATTTTCGGATCAGTTCAATCCTCGAAAGCCAGATTGTCGGTATGCCATCTCGGTCCTGTGGGGTCAAATTAAGTAGTTCGAACGCTAAATAGTGGTAAGAGTTGTGGTGAGAAGGAGCGAGGACGAAACTTCGAATGCTACATCGTCCTCGGGCAGCGGTCGAACGCGGAGGATGATCAAGTTGGAGAAATTGGGGGAAAATTCACAAGGAGCTCTGAGGGGAGAGACGATCGCCTACTTCTCGATGGAGATCGGCCTTGTGGAGGAGATCCCAACCTATGCGGGGGGCCTTGGCACCCTCGCCGGAGACACTGTCAGGTCGAGCGCCGATCTCGGGCTTCCTCTCGTCGCCGTCACCCTGATCTGCAAAGGAGGAAGCTTCCGGCAGGAGCTCGACTCCTGGGGAAAGCAGATCGAGCATCCTGTGGTGTGGGACCCCTCGGAGATGATGGAGAGGCTGCCGGAAAGGGCGAAGGTCCGGATCGGGAAGAGGGACATCAACATAGCGGCCTGGCAGTACGTTATCGAAAGCCCCACAGGCGGCACAGTCCCGGTCCTCTTCCTCGACACCGATCTTGATGAGAACGCCCCGGTGGATAGAAAGATCACTGACGTCCTATACGGCGGGGACGAGCGGTACCGGTTGAAGCAGGAGATCGTCCTCGGGATCGGAGGAGTGAGGATGCTGGATGCCCTGGGTTTTCGGATCAGAAAGTATCACATGAACGAGGGCCACTCAAGCCTCCTGGCTCTGGAGCTGTTGGAACGGTGCGGCGGGGATCCGAAGCGAGTCCAAAAAAGGTGCGTCTTCACCACCCACACCCCAGTGGAGGCGGGCCACGACAGGTTCTCCTACGATCTCGTCAGTGAGCTGATCGAGGAAGGCGACAGAATCGAGATGCTTAAGAGGTTTGGAGGCAGCCAGAGGCTGAACATGACCCTCTTCGCCCTCAACCTGTCAAACTACATAAATGGCGTCGCAAAAAAGCACCGGGACGTTTCCAGCGCCATGTTTCCAGGCTACGTCATCCACTCGGTTACAAACGGCGTCCACTCCTACACCTGGACCTGTCCCTCGTTCAGGGAACTGTACGACCGCTACCTTCCGGGCTGGGCGAACGAGCCCGAGCTTCTGGTGAGGGTTGACATAATCCCTGACGAGCTTATGGTGGAGGCCCATGCTCGCGCAAAAAGGAAATTGATCGAATACGTCAACCAATCGACTGGGGCCGAGATGAAAACCGAGGTTTTGACTATCGGGTTTGCAAGAAGGGCGACAGAGTACAAGAGGCCAACCCTCCTCTTCTCGGACCTCAACCGGCTCAGGAGGATCAACTCCCGAGGCGATATCCAGATAATCATGGCGGGAAAGGCCCATCCCAAGGACCTCCAGGGAAAGAGGCTGATCGAGGAGATCTTCGGTCACGCAAAGGCCCTAAAAGGCGAGATCGAGGTGGCGTACCTGGAGAACTACGAGATGGATCTCGCGGCGAAGATGGTATCGGGGGTCGACGTCTGGTTGAACACTCCGCTTCGGCCCCGGGAGGCCTCGGGCACCAGCGGGATGAAGGCGGCCCACAACGGCGTCATAAACTTCAGCGTTCTTGACGGATGGTGGATCGAGGGGTGGATCGAGGGGGTGACCGGCTGGTCAATAGGTCCCGAACCCGGCGAGGACCTAACCCCCGAGGAGGCGAGGCGAAGGGATATTGACGACCTCTACAGCAAGCTGGAGTACATAATCGTCCCGACGTTCTATCATCGAAAGGACGAGTGGGTCAGGATGATGAACAACTCGATAAGAACCATCGCTTACTACTTCAACAGTCACAGGATGATGAGAAGGTACGTCACAGAGGCTTACCTATGATCTTTGGGAAATATTTCGAGGTGGCTTATGACAGATATAGCTTTTAGATGGCTGATTCTGATCGTTTACTTGACCTCAACCCTGGCTCAGGGGGCGACGGTGACGGTCTGCGCGGGAGGCTGCGACTACTCCAGCATCAAGGCCGCGATCTTCGCCGCGTCGCCGGGGGACGTCGTCCTTGTCCAGAGCGGCAGGTACTATGACCATTTGAACATCCAAAAGAGTATCGTGCTTCGAGGGGTCGATACAGGGAAGGGCGTGCCGATCCTCGACGCCACAGGAAGCGGATGCCCCATCACCATATCCGCCGACGGCGTTGTCGTCGAGGGGTCGAGGCTGATGAACGGTGGGCCCGATTCTGCCGGTATTCTGGTACTTTCAGACGAGAACGTCATCCGGAAAAACGACGCCAGCAACAACTACATCGGAATCCATCTCGTCGGAAGCAACAACTGCACCGTCCAGGGTAACTCAGCCTGCGGCAACCTGGAGTACGGGCTGCAGCTGGACGATTGCTCCGGGAACATGATCTATGAGAACGTCTTGATGAACAACTTCCTGGGGAACGCCTTCGACGACGGGACCAACTTCTGGGAGAACGACACCATCGGTAACCGGTACGGCGACTTCGACGATCCCGAAGAGGGGTGCACCGACGACAACCTCGACGGGATCTGCGATTCCAGCCGCGAAATTCCCGGAGGGGCGAACCTGGACAGGTTCCCCATGGCGGGCGGCTAGACTGTGGTCTTCGCCCCCCTCCACTGGGTTCCGTCCCTCATCGCCGCGATCCTGACGATAGCCCTCGTCTTCACGAAAGGCAGGCCGTCTCACCGGATCATCGCCCGGGGGATAATCCTCTTTGGGCTTGTGGGCTTCTTTGGCTATCTCCAGAGGGGCGACTTTCACCTACTGGCCCTCGACCTTCATGCCTTCCACTCCTGGGCCGGTCTTGCCGCCCTTTTCCTCTCGGCATACGTCTTTTCGAGAAAGAAAATCCTTCATCAAAACGAACCTGCTGGTCATTGCAACCTCGGTCGCGCCGCAGCCCTCCTCGCAGCTGTCGCCCTCACAACCGGCCTATCGATGCTGACGGGCTTGGCTCCCTCGGGCCCGGATGAGGGGGCGCCATCACCCACCAACCAGCTTCCGGCATCAAGCGATCTTCCTGAAATAGAGGCGGTCGAGTACGCCGGGATGAAGCTTGCCCCTCTTTCTGAGCAGAGGAACAACGCCGTCGAGGGGACTCAGCGGATCGACCAGGAGACGTATCGGCTGAGGGTAACTGGACTCGTCGATGAGGAGATCGAGATGAGCTACATTGATCTTCTCGATCTGCCCGCCTATTCTGAGTTTGCTCGGATGCCCTGCGTCGAAGGGTGGGGGTTTGACGCCAAGTGGACCGGCTTCAGGGCGACTGACCTTCTGAACGAAGCCGGCCTTCGGCCCGAGGCGACGTATGTTGTCTTCCACTCGGCCGACGACTACTCTACTAGGCCTGCCTCTCGACTACCTGAGGGTGGAGAAGATCCTCTTGGCCTACGGGATCAACGACGTCACCCTCCCCCCGGAGAGGGGCTTTCCCCTCCAGGTGGTGGCGAAGGGAAAGTACGGCTACAAGTGGGCGAAGTGGGTTACCGAGATCGAGGTGGTGGCCGAGGAGAGGAGGGGTTTCTGGGAGTCGAGGGGGTACAGCAACAGTGCCAACGTCGGCGAGTTTCCCTTCGGCTGAGGGGCCTTGCTAAAGAGCGAATAGCAAGGAACGGAGAGTAAGAAGAAACAGAGAGGACTGGAATCGAGAGGAAGAAGGGAGGAAGAGAGAAGGAGAAAACGGCCCCTCACCTGCGAACGTCGATCTCCACGGGCCTTCCTGCGATCTCCTCAAGCTTTCTCTTCAGATCTGTCAGGTCCTTGGAGAGCCTCTCCTCCATGGTGGCAAGGTTTTTTATCCGTTCCTCAATATTTGCCTCAAGAGCCGGGATCTTTTGCCGAACCTGGTCGCGCTTCTCTTTCAGCCTCACAGTCTCGCGGCCGCTTTTGGAGAGGGTCCTCTCAAGCTCCTCGATCTCTCGATTGAGCGCAAGGTGGCGGGCTTTTAGGACCTCTAGAGGCCTATCCTCCAGAAGGTGGTCGATGTGATCTGTGATCCTGTCTCTCTTCTTGTCCCGGAGGCCCAGAACGTCCACCTTCGACTTCAGCTCCAAAAGAGCTCCGGAGATATCGCCCTCGAGAGCCTTGGCCGGGGAGCTTGACAGCTGCTCGAAGACCTCTCGGTACTTGAGGGTAATCCGGTCGCTGGAGTCCTGCTTTACGACCCTCGAAAGGGCCTTGGTGAGGGGGGATACCAGGTCTGCCATGCTCATCTCGATCTGATCTTTTTCCCTCAGCTTCTGCTCCAGGGACTTTTTCATATCGAGGTTCTTCTTCCCGTCGTCGCTTCGGGTCCAGGTCTCGATCTCTCTCTGATGACCCCTCTCGCGGTCCCTCATGACGGCCAGAAGTTCCTCGTCCTCGGTTATCTCGACCCTGAGCGACTCGATCTGGTCGTGCTTCTGGCGGACGAGGGTGGCCAGGTCGGCCGCCTCCACGAACTTTTTGAGGCTTGCCTCCCGTTCAGAGACGGCCTCACCGAGGTCTGCCAGGTGGCGGCTTATCGCCCCCAGATCAGAGTTGATCATCTCCACCTCTCTTGGAAAGAGGG
Source organism: Methanothrix harundinacea (assembly GCA_002502785.1). Classification (GTDB taxonomy): domain Archaea; phylum Halobacteriota; class Methanosarcinia; order Methanotrichales; family Methanotrichaceae; genus Methanocrinis; species Methanocrinis harundinacea_A. Next base: position 8,005 of record DAQG01000120.1, read on the forward strand.
CGGCGGTGTACCTCTGGGCTCGCCCGAACTTCTGGACGGTGTTCTGGAGATGCTTCATTATCGCTGAATGGTACTCTTCGGCCGATCCCAGGTCCGCGGCCGGGGGAGGGGCCAGCTTCTCAGACAGAACCCTCATCTGCCGCGCCACCTTCTCTCTTGCGGCCGATCCGGCCTTGAGGAGCCTGGGCGGAGCGTCCTCTTTCGGCTCTGCCTTCTCAAGGGCCAACAGGTCCCCTTCGAGATTCTTTGCCACCCTCTCTATCATGCCGTAGAGGGACCGAACCCGACCTTCGAATTCGGGCTCCTGGGATCTGTCCCTCAGCCACTCTTCGACGTAAGATAGGGCCAAAGTCGAGGGTGCCTCTTCGTCCTTGCGGCCCTGGCCCTCGCCTGATTTCTCCTTCTGAAAGATCTTTTTCAACCACTTCAAGGCCGTTCCCACCTCTCTATATAACAAAACGGAATGAAAACTTATAAAACCATCCGACTTTTGCGCTCCCAAAAGTCTTAAAGAGGGGTGACCCAATCCCTGCTTTCATGAAGTTCGATCCAGCCCGCATTCGGGAGGCTGCCGGCGAGGACTTCGATCGCGCCTGGCAGCAGGGAAGGGAGTACGTAGAAGTGCCGTCCCTCAACCGACGTTATCCAAGGCGCGTCTGTTCTTACGGCAGGCCTCATCCCATCTTCGATGTCATTCACAGGCTGAGGGAGGCCTACCTTCGGCTCGGCTTTGACGAGGCGATGAACCCTCTGATCGTGGAGGACCAGGAGGTCTACAAGCAGTTTGGAAGCGAGGCTCTGGCGGTTCTGGATCGATGTTTTTACCTGGCAGGCCTTCCTCGGCCCGACGTCGGCATGTCCGACGAACGGGTCGGCCAGATGAAACGGCTCCTGGGCCGAGACCTCTCGGCAGAGGATGTGGACGGCGTTCGAAAGATCCTTCACGGCTACAAGAAGGGGACTGTGGAGGGAGACGACCTCGTCCACGACATTTCGGCGGCCCTCGACGTATCCGATGCCCTCGTCTCGACCCTCATCGAGGAGGTCTTCCCCGAGTTCAAGGCTCTAGCCCCCGTCGCCACGACGAAGACTCTGCGAAGCCACATGACCTCCGGCTGGTTCATATCTTTGGGAAGCCTAGCCGAGAGGGCCACTCTTCCCGTCAAGCTCTTCTCCATCGACCGCTGTTTCAGGCGCGAGCTGTCGGAGGATGCGGCAAGGCTGATGACCTATCACTCGGCAAGCTGCGTCATCATGGATGAGGACCTCTCCGTCGAGGACGGAAAGATGGTAGCAGACGGTCTTCTCAGCCAGTTCGGGTTTGAGAAGTTCAGGTTTTTTCCGGACGACAAGAGGAGCAAGTACTACGTTCCCGACACCCAGATCGAGGTCTACGCCTACCATCCGGGCCTGGTGGGGTCGAGCACCAAGTACAACACAGGGTGGGTCGAGGTTGCCACCTTCGGTATCTACTCCCCGACGGCCCTCTCGAAGTACGACGTTCCCTATCCGGTCATGAACCTGGGCCTCGGGGTTGAGAGGCTGGCGATGATCCTATACGACGCCACCGACCTTAGGGCTCTGACCTATCCTCAGTTCGTCCAGGACCCCGACCTCTCGGCGAGAGATATGGCGATGATGATAAGGGTCGAGCGAGAGCCGGAAACCCAGGCCGGGATCGAGATCGCAAGAGCCGTCGTCCGGACCTGCGAGGTCCATGGGGACGCCCCGAGCCCGTGCGAGTTTGAGGCGTGGAGGGGCGAGCTCTCCGGCCGCAAAGTGGTGGTCAAGGTGGTGGAGCCCGAGGAGAACACGAAGCTCTGCGGTCCTGCCGCCATGAACGAGGTGATCGTCTACAAGGAGAACATCCTTGGAGTCCCAAAAACCAGCAAGTGGGAGGATGCCTTCGAGAACGGAGTCACGACCGGGATGAGGTTCATCGACTCCTTTGCGGAGCTCGCGGCTCGGGAGGCCGAGGATGCTGCCCTGAAAGGAGAGGGGTCAGAGACGAGGGCGAGGATCGTTAGAAGTCCTGGGGATGTGAACCTGAAGCTCGATCCGGCCCTTGAGAGGTACATCACCGGCAGGAAGAGGAAGATCGACGTCCGGGGGCCGGTTTTTACCACGGTCAGAAGCGAGGTCGTGGATTAGGGTTTAGGAATTTTGGTGCTTTTTAATTTTTGAGGGATTTTTGGAGGAGGATTATTTTGGTGAGAACGCCGGATTCTAACGCCGGGGAGAAGCGGGCCGCGGGCGAGGCTGCGGCGGAGATGGTGAGGGACGGGATGGTTTTGGGGCTTGGGACCGGGTCGACCGTCGCCTGGACGATTAAGAGGATAGGAGAGATGGTGGAGGAGGGGATCGAGGTTCTCGGGGTTCCCACATCCTACCAGGCTCAGGATCTGGCCATATCCGCAGGGATTCCCCTCACGACTCTGGATCAGGACCCGGTCCTCGATCTTGCCATCGACGGGGCTGACCAGATCGCCAGAGATCTCACCACCATCAAGGGAGGCGGCGCGGCCCACGCGCGGGAGAAGGTCGTCGCCTGCTCGGCTCAGTGGTTTGTGATCGTGGCCGACTCATCGAAGTACGTCGACCTCATCAGCCACTCGGTCCCCGTGGAGGTTCTGCCTTTCGCCGCTAGGCTTGCCAAAAGCAGGATCGAGGATCTGGGCGGCACACCCATCCTTCGGCAGGCGAGGATGAAGGACGGCCCCGTGATCACCGACAACGGAAACTTCGTCATCGATGCCGACTTCGGGACGATCGAGGACCCCCAGATTCTCGCAACCCAGCTCTCAGAGATTCCTGGCGTCGTCGAGCACGGGATATTCGATAACGTCGATCAGCTCATCGTCGTCATCGATGGCGTGGTCAGGACCTTCAATCGGGAGTGACGTCTTGAGCTTGAGGACGATCTGGTGGGACGACGAAAACCGGGCCATCGGGATGATCGACCAGACCCTCCTGCCCGAGAGGCTTGAAAATATCGAGGTCGGCTCCGTTGAGCAGCTCTGCGAGGCCATACTCGCCCTTCGGGTCCGAGGGGCTCCGGCCCTAGGAGCGGCGGGGGCCTACGGCGTGGCCCTGGCAGCGGCCCGGTCGGAGGCCACCGATCCGGTCGCCCTCCTCGACGAAGTCCAGAAGGCGGCCGGGATCATCCGGGCGGCGAGGCCCACCGCCGTCAACCTCTCCTGGGGCGTCGACCGGGTGATGCAGGCCCTGAACAAGATCAGAGAATCCGCCGACTCTGACGAGATCCGGGCCGCGGCCCTGGCAGAGGCAGAATCGATCGCCGAGGAGGACCTGGCCATCAACCGGGTCCTCGGCGACGTCGGCGCGTCCCTTCTCGAAGACGGGGACGTGGTCCTCACCCACTGCAACGCCGGGAGGCTCGCCTGCGTCGGCTGGGGGACGGCCCTCGGCGTCATTCGGTCTGCTGTGGCCGAAGGAAAAAATACCAGCGTCTACTCCTGCGAGACGAGGCCGCTTCATCAGGGGTCGAGGCTGACGGCCTGGGAGCTGTCTGAAGACAACATTCCCGTCACCCTCATCTGCGACAACATGGCCGGGATGGTGATGCGCCAGGGCCTCGTCGACAAAGTGATCGTCGGCGCCGACCGGATCACAAAGGACGCCGTCTTCAACAAGATCGGGACCTACTCCCACGCCGTCCTGGCGAAGGCTCACGGAATCCCATTTTACGTCGCTGCCCCCATCTCCACCTTCGACCTATCCCACAAAGAAAAAGACGTCGAAATCGAGGAGAGAGACGCAGACGAGATCAGACGTTTAGGAAACAAACAGCTCGCCCCGCCCGAGGTCAAAGTCTACAACCCGGCCTTCGACGCCACGCCCCTCGACCTGGTGACGGCGATCATCACCGAGCGGGGGATCTATCGGCCTCTGGAGATGCCGGATCTGGAATGAAGGGCTAGTTTTTAAATTCTTTGTCATTGAATGCTAACACCGATGGAACCGGAGACCAGCTCAGACCAGCGCCGAGTGATCCAGGCGAGCGAGATCCTGGCCAAGATCGAGCGGGGCGAGGACGTCGAGTACGACGATAGGATTATCGAGGGTGACCTGGACATAAGCGGGCTGGAGCTGCCGACGGAGCACGTTGAACGAACTGCGTTTGATAAACAGCTCAAATTGTCCGACGATCTGAAGCTGATCAACCAGCAGATAACCATCACCAATTCTGAGATTCGAGGTATAGTAAACTTCAGTAATACCCTCTTCAGTAAGCAGATAAAATTCGAGTGTGCCAAGTTTAGCGGGGATGCCAACTTCTTGGGTGCCAAGTTCGGTGGGGATGCCTACTTCGGACGAGCGGAGTTCGGCGGGAATGCCTACTTTAATGGAGCCAGATTCGGTGAGGATACCAACTTCAGAGGAACCAAGTTCACGGAGCTTGCAGTCTTCAGGGGTGCCAGGTTCGGCAGGGGTGCCTACTTCATAGAGGCTAAGTTCGGACAGGATGCCTACTTCGGGAGAGACGAATTCAGTGGGCATGCTTACTTCATAGGAGCGGAGTTCGGCGGGCATAGCGACTTCAGTGAAACCAAGTTCGGCGTGCATACAAACTTCGAGAAAGTGGGGTTCGGTGGAGATGCCGACTTCAGGAATGCGAAATTCGGTTGGTATGCCGGCTTCAAGGAAGCCGAGTTCGTTGGGGATGCTAACTTTGGAAGAGCAGAGTTCGGCAGGACTGTCGACTTCGATTACGATCAATTTCGGCGAAATCTATCATTCAAATATAAAAAAATTCGTCCGTCCCAAGTATCAAGAGCTGGTATGTCGAATAGCAAAAAGAAAGATGGAAGATCTAGGGAATAAAAACGATGCCGATTATTATTTCTACAGGGAAATGGAGGCATTAAGGATACAAAGCGGAATTAGAGGAACAAAAAAGCTATCATGGCCCTGGAAAATGCAGGCGTCCGAATGGATCAAGTTAGTTGGATCAAAAATTTGGAAGCTCGGGAAATATGATATCTTCGAATACGTTTTATTTCAGGGTATTTTCGGATACGGAGTTCATCCTATTAGGTTGTTTTGTCTTTGGATTTTGATGGCCTTTGCATTTGCTTCGATTTATTGGTATTGTGATGCTATTGATGGTGCAAGGACAACGGTTGATTACGTTTGGTTCAGCATAGCAACATCAGCGACCCCTGGTTATGCCCATTATAATCCGATAGGGAATTATAAATTTTTGACAGGATTTCAAGCCATAATCGGCACCTTCATGTGGGCCGCCTTCATCGCCACCTTCGCGAGAAAGTGGCAGCGATGATGCGGGCGCAGGAGAACGCGCGACCCCTCCTCCGCCAAGCGCCGCCCGGCGGGCGGTCACGCCACCGGTCCGGCGACTGCGGGGAGGCGGCCGAGAGGGACATGCTCCAGAGGACGGCGAAGACCGCGCCACCGCGGCCTCGAAAGTTCACCGAATTATGAGGCACCTCACCCTTTGAGAAGATACCCGCCGTCGACGGGGAGGGCGACGCCGGTGATGAAGCTCGCCTCCTCCGAGAGGAGGAAGAGGACGGCTCGGGAGATCTCCTCGGGCCTCCCCAGCCGACCCATGGCGTGAGCTTCTACCAGGGCCTCGAACCCCTCCTCGCCCATCTTCTCGAAGAGGGGGGCCGTAAGCTCCGTGGCGACGTAGCCGGGACAGACGGCGTTCGCCCGGATATTCTCTCGGGCGTAGTCGAGGGCGAGAGACTCGGTGAGGCCGATCATCCCGAACTTGCTCGCGTTGTAGGAGGTTCGGGTCCGGAAGGCCTTCAGCCCGCCGACCGACGAGATGTTGACGATGCTTCCACCACCGCCAGCGAGCATCTGCTCGACGGCAGCTTTGCAGCAGTTGAAGGCCCCCGTCAGGTTCACCTCCAGGGTCGCCCTCCAGTCTTCTAGGACCGTCTCGGCGATCCTGTTTCTGGAGGGGTTGATGGCGGCGCAGTTCACAAGGCCGCGGGCGGGCCCGGTCGAGTCCCTGATCCGGTCGAAGACCTCCCCAACCCGGCGGTCGTCGGAGACGTCGCACTTGTGGCAGAAGAACCTGCCATCGTCGGCGACGTTGGAGACGGTGGAGGCGGAGAAGGCCTCCTTGCGGGCTTCGAGAAGCTTCTCGGACCTCCGACCCAGGATGTGGACGAAGGCCCCTTCGTCGTAAAGGTCTTTGGCGATCCGCTTTCCGATACCGGTCCCACCTCCCGTGACGACCACAGTCTTTCCGATGAAACGGCCCCCTCTGAAGAAATCCATATGCTTCATAGCCTGTCGTTTATCACGACTGTCAATATATAGCAGATGCTGAGGAATTGACACTGAGGAGCTGGGATGTCGGCCGCTTTCATCGCCACCTTCGCAAGAAAGTGGCAGCTTTGAGGCGGGCGCAGGAAGGCGCGCGCCCCCTCCCTCGCCGAGCGCCCAGCGGGCGGTCCCGCCCCCCGTCCGGCGACGGCGGGAGCGCGGCCGGGGATGGCCACGTCTCGAACTCCAGCAGGTGGTGAGGGCCGGAGACGTTATATGGGATAAATGGGTTAAATGGGTTAAATGGGATAAATGGGATAAATGGGTTAAATGGGATGGAGGTTTAGGATATGCCGCTCGCCAAAATCGATGATAGAGGAAGGGTGCAGCTTCCGAGCAATCTGCGGCGGAAGATGAAGCTGAAGGAAGGAGACGAGTTCGCGGTGGAAGATCTCGGAGAGGATACGATCATCCTCAAGAGGATCGACCTTCGAGCGCTGCTGAAAGACGCGATAGAGAAGGCCAGGTCTGTTGATTTCGAAGAGCTTGAACGGGAGATCGAAGAGGAGAGCAACCAACTTGCCCGCCAGAAGTTTAAGGTATCTCCTCGATAACACGGTCTTCATCTCCGCGGTTAAACGCGGATGGACGAAAAGCACCGAACTCGTGTACTATCTTCTGGACAGCCCAGCGGAGCTTTTTGCAGATGAGCTTCTCATCTTTGAATATGAGAGATACGCCGAGGCGTTGGACGCATCTGACCTGTTGAACTATCTGAAAAAGGTGGTGATCCAGGTGAATCCCTCCCAGGTGGAGATAGATGTTTGTGCACCATTCTTCCCCGAGAGCGAGCTTTCGGACGTCGTCCATGCTGCAACCTGCCTCTATCTCGATGTGGTTCTGATCACCAACGATAAGCACTTCGACAAAATCAAAAGGGATGGGCTGGTCGAAGTCTGGAGCAGCACCAAAGCGATCAAAAGGCTCCTCGATGGTTTGGAGGATTATGAAGACCTTTAAAGGTGCCATTTCAGTATCGGAAATAAGCCTCTTCCGCCTCTACCCTTATCCGCGACCCGCGTTTATGGTCTTTATTATTCTATAGATAATATAGAATAGTTGCGGGGGTTCAAGCCTTACTCGGCACCTTCATGTGGGCCGCCTTCATCGCCACCTTCGCGAGAAAATGGCAGCGGTGATGCGGGCGCAGGAGAACGCGCGACCCCCTCCCCCGCCGAGCGCCCGGCGGGCGGTCCCGTCCGGCGACGGCGGGAAGGAGCGGCGGGGATCGAGCTTGCAGATAGAACGCCGGCTTAAGTTCTAAAAGAGTTTCAAAAGGGATTGGATAAGATCCTTCAGCTACTGTGCCATTTTATGGCCCTTCTCAAGCTGCTGAATCTGTTCTTCGCCTTTGGCGGCCAGCTCCTTGAACTGATTGATAGTATCCCGCATCTTGGGCAGAGCTTCCTGCCTATAGGTGCCGATGGAGTCCAGCGCCTCCATGACATCGGCAAAGGCGGCATTCATCGCCTCGACGGAGATATTGGTTTCCATCGATCGCTTCTGGATTTCCGCCCCCTGACTCTTCAACATCTGCGAGGTGCTGCTGATGATATCGGTTGTGGTCTCATTGAGCATTTCGATCTTCTTCAGGACGATCTTCTGGTGATAGAGTGCACCGGCAACCGTCACTGAGGTTCTCAAAGCTGAAATTGTCACAGTCTGGGCCCTCTCTACCCCGCGCATCAGCTCCCTATTATTTCTGATAACAACCTCCATCGCCATTACACCCTGCTGATTGACAACAACCATCTGCTGCATATCCATAACCCGCTGCCGCAGCGGAAAGAGGACTTCTTCAGCGACAAATCTGACTTTTTCCTGGTCTTCGTTCCTGGCTTTTGCCGCTTCTATCTGCATCTCGATCGATCTGTCCATCAGGATGCCGAGCTGGATCTCTTTCATCAGCTTCTTGGTAAAACTGCAGAGTGCCTGCTGCTCGATCTCCAGAGTGGTGTTATCATTTTTTAGGATCGTCTTACCTCTGTCTAAAGAGAGTATGATATCCGCAATGGCCGAATCTGCCTTCTGGTATCGAGCAAAATAGGCCCTGACCGGATCGAAGACCTTGCCGAGAATGCCCGTCTTGGCGAAATCGATCAGGCTGGGGTCCAGATCTTTTAGCTCCCGGTTCAAATCCATCAAGCCTTTTGCCACAACTCCGCCTTCATCGCCGTCTCTGGAAAGGTTTCCGACCGTCACCTGCAACAAAGAGTTTTTGGCGGCCGAGCTCTTCATAGAGTCGGCCCCAAAAGACTCTATCGACTGGAGGATGTACTTCTTTTCGGCAAACTCATCGATATCCAGGGTCAGAATCTCCGCAACGTTGCTCTCCGCTAAAGCCTGAAGCTGGGCTACTTCATCCGGCGCTGGCTTGATCTGTTCCTGTACCTCTTTCTTGATCGCCGCTTCATCGGGCACCTCCATCGTGAAAGTCATCTCAGCACCCTCCTTTACAGCTCAGCGTTGAACAGGTTGCGCAGTTTATAAACAACGTCATCGCTATCGGCGTTAATACAGGCAGCCTCATTGATGCTGGAGATCTCTTCCAGGGACGGGATATTAGCATTGTAGCCGATCGTGTATATGGGTATTCCAAGCTCCTGCACGATTTCTCTGATGTTGCCCAGCGAGTGACCTTTATTGTCCTCGCCGTCGCTGAGGACGAAAATCCTCGGTTTCAGGTTGGGATCTCTATTGGGACCTGCAGCCTTCTGCTCTATGAGCATATTCATTGCAACGGCAATCGCATCGAAGGTCGCCGTGCTGCCGCCAGCCTGCAGATCATAAACCGCTCCGGCAAACCGGGACCTCTGATCAAGATCGAACTTGGCAACCGGCAGATCGATGTTGACGTCGTCGGAGTAAGACACCAGGCCGACCAGATTGTCCCCGCCGATGTATTTTTGGCCCTCGAGCAGTGAGCGCTTCAAGTTATTCAGCGGTTCGCCATCCATGCTGCCGGAGACATCGGCCACAAATACCGCGTAAATAGGTTTGGCATTTTTCACTTCTTTCCAGAGTCTTTGGGCCTGGATGGTAACATCGCCGCTGACCGGTCCTGCCTCGGATTTGTATTCATCAAGGCCGTCAAAGCCATATTCAGTGGCCAGGGCCTGGTACTTCTCCTGCTGGGTGAACTCGACGAACTCGTCCAGGATTTGCCTTTTCTCTTCTGGCAGCTCGCCGATCGCATACATCGGGTTGTCATGCCTGAATCCAAAGGGATTGAACTCATAGTACCTGATATCTGGTGTGTTGACATAGGTCTGGTATTCCAGGACAAAACAGTCCAGAACACCTGATTTGGCAGCTTCCCTCATTTGCAGAGTGGTATAGGCGACCACGGGGATATTGGGCTGGAAGCTCTCAAATCCTGCTGTTGCTCTGTCGCTCAATAAGTTGCTGCTGTCAATGGCGTATAAAGCCGAGATCAGGAAGTTTAGCCCGGTAGAGCTTGCAAAGGGATTGGTGTAGCCCATATCCAGCTCGTCGTTCGCGACAGCATCGATAATCGTCGTGGTATTGATTGCCCCGTATTTGTTTACAAGCTCGTCTTTTTTGGCCTTGGTGAGCAGTATCCCGGCCACATTGCCGACAAGCCTCTTCTCCACCAGCTCGGCTTTAACCCCTTGGGAGATGATCATCTCGCCCCAGAGCTCATTTGATGGCGTATAGGCATCCGGCCGATACTTCCCGGAAGTAATATAATCGGCGGCTTCTCCGGAAGGGATTCCTCTGAGCCTTACCGATACCTGCTTGCCGTCAATCGTTATTCTCGCGTCGTTAAAGTCTTGGGCCACCTCTGTCAGCCAGCCGTCGGTGCCGCTCCCGGCTTTTTCCGTCGAGGAGAATATCTCGATATAGTTGGATGTGGTCTCTCTAACCTGAGGCGGATAACTGGAAATATCGGGCAAGGTGTCCTTCAGGTTTTCGGGAGTAATGTCGACCGGGATCGGATCATGCGTGACTGTATTCACATTGATGTCTTCGATGATGGACTCCAGCTTTTCAACCGCATTGCGATCATCTGGACCTCCGATTAAAGTAATTCCCAGATATACTAAGATAAACACTCCAACTGCTGCACCCATTATCCTCAAAATTACTTTTTTGTCGCTATTGTTCGGCATGCTGATTCCCCCCACCTCAATTCTTATAGTTTGTAGTCTGTTTGATCAGATTATCGATCTCGATCATTCCGGGCATCTTCTCTATCTGGCCACTCTTTACGCAGTTTATGTCTGAGATCTCCAGTAGCAGCTTATCAAGCTTCAGCAGGATCTGCTCATTATTTTCAGCGGCAGCTTTCACAAAAGAAATATATTCGTTGTAGACTCTACTCTTTTCATCCATAAATTGCTCCGAAAAGTCCCCGGACTCGCGTTTCTTTCTGATGAAATTGTAGTCTTCTTCGTCGAATGCATTCATTTTATTGAGGATGCTGCGGATATTCATAAAGAATATCTTCTCAACCTCAGAGATGACCCCGTCGAATTTCTTGTAGCTCATCTCTGAGGCACTAAAGATCTGCAGAAGGATATCTCGGATAATTTTATTCTTATTCTGCAGCCGCTCAATCTGATCGAGCATCAGGTCAACTGTTTTTTTGAATGTTTTGAGTTCCCTGTGAGTATTCAATTCGTCAATATAATCGTCCACCGTCATAATTTTATTGGCGGAAGTTACTCTCTTCGGCTCAGTAAGAAGCCTATAATTGCCGTAGATTAACCCGGCGCCGCTCAAGAAGATGAAGGCGCTGCCAAAGGCTGCTGCAAATGCACCGCCCACGACGAACACCTCCGGCAAAACAATTATGTTGGCTGCTGCAATTCCCAAGTTTAGGCCCAGCAGTTTAATCTCCTTTTCTCTGTCCATGTGCTCTTGCCCTCACATTTTCCTGTGTTCCTCTTCCCTAGGTCCAGGAGGCTTCTTGATCTCGGACGGAAGTTTTTCGAAAACAACTCGATCCATGCCATGGCTGCTGGGAGCTATGAAGAGTCTATCTTGGCCTGCATCGAATGCCTTTGAGAGGGGACCCAACAACTCCCCATTTATGATATCGTACTCCTCAGCCTTTCCAATGCGGTCTATATTCCCTCTGAAGGTGATGAAATTCATCATGGAGAGATCCGGGCCAGCGCCTGATCGTCCTGCAATATCCCAGATAAGTGCAGCTCGGAAAACCTGGCGGTCGAACTCCTTTTTCCCCTTCTGAATCCTGTGAGAGATACGAAGCCAGGTCAATCCGATCATCTTCCCTCCAATGCGTTTCTAGTGTATGTTCTAGGATTTAGGACTTACGCACTTGACAGTACCTTCTTATATTTCCAGATACCTATTAATACACAAGTCAAATTTCGGCGGCACACCATGCAGCAGCTGCAGTACATTAGTTAAAATAAATGTGTGTTAATATAATTTGATGGTATTTTCTAACCAAAAATTTGAAAACTGGCCTCAAATTGGACGATCCGTATCTGTAGCAATGTGGGAAGGCATAGCTGGTTATATATTCATGGGCTGATTTGATGCGGGCGCAAGTGGCGCGCGCCCCCTCCCCCCGACCGCCCGGCGTGCGGTCTCACGCCCCCGATCAGACGACGCCGGCAGCGTGGCTGGGATCGCCATGCGCCAGGTCGCAAATGAATACATATATAATGTATCGTAGGAAGTGATAGATATGAATCTCTTTGAGCTGGCCAACAAAAAAATCGGCAAGCTTACATGGATTGACATGGGGCTGACGAAACTTAGCGTTGCTGCTTTTGTGCTGATGATCGCAAAACTCTGGCCACCTCTGCTGAGCCTGGATTGGCGCTGGTACGGGCTGATATTTGTGGTGCTTGCGATAATTCCTTTATGGAATTTCTGGAAAGCCTAGACCTCGCCTTAATTGGCATAAGGAGTAACCAGTAACCTCAACTGATGATGGCAGACGAAATTGATGGCTCCGACAGAGGCTCGCCGAGATGAAGCCGACTTGCACGCCTCCGACTCGGCCTCCTGCGGAGAATTCAGCGAGGAGTTCATAGCGGCGGTGATGAAGGCCGAAAAGGAGTGCAAGATGGGTCTATGCAAGCGGTTTGACAGCGTGGACGACCTTCTGGCTTCTCTCGACGAATGAAACACTTTTGGACTTTTGTAAGGCCGATCTCCGCCCTGCAGATTATTTTATCGCGCACTCAGAATATACTACCACATATATATTCTTAGGTCATTTTAGTGTATTAAATTACTTTAGAGGATTTCGATTAACCTCCGGTCGAGTGCCTTCGTTTAAATACCCCTTAAATATGGATGGGCTAAATTTTGGGAATTATAGGGGTTTTTCGAAATCCTCTTTAGTATATTCTGATGACGCTAAAGTATGTATTCGTGTATGTCCTATCGTCTTCCGAGGAGAAAAATATGAGCGCTGAATTGAAAAGAGCCCTCCTGGAACGGTGCCGCAAGATGGAGATTCCGATGGTGGGGGTCGCCAGCGTCGACCGATGGGAACGACCGCCCTTCGAGCCCTGGATGCCTGAGGAGTTTTATCCCCGATCAATATACCCCGAGGCTAGGTCGGTGGTCGTCATAGGGCTTCCGATCTCCCTTCCGGTGCTGGAGACCTCGCCGTCGGTCTGGTACCGGGAGCTTTACAGGACCGTCAACATCCTTTTGGACCAGTACACATACCGGCTCTCAAACTTCCTCACCGAGAGGGGTCACCCTTCCGTCTTCGTCCCCAGAGATGGGTACGCCAGCGTCGAGGCTCTGCTGAAAAATCCCGTCGCCTTCTTCAGCCACAGGCATGCGGCCTATCTCGCAGGGCTTGGAAGCTTCGGAGTGAACAAGGTGCTTTTGACGCCTGAGTTCGGTCCTCGGGTCCGGTTCGGGTCGGTCTTCACCTCTGCTGAGCTTCCGCCCGATCCCATGCTGACCGATGACCTATGCACCCGGTGCATGCGATGCGTGCGGATGTGCCCCGCCCGGGCCATCAACGAGAAGGACTACCCCGAGGGCCTCACCGACAAAAATGCCTGCTCCGTTTACAGCGCCGAGCTGAACCGGCATGGAGTGTCCCCCTGCGGGGTATGCATCAAGGTCTGCCCGGTTGGGACGGATCGGAAGCTCTACGACCGCTCCGACGCCTCGATCTACGCTAAAAGCGATCGGGCTCCCGAACTTCACAGAGCCTGGGAGCATGTCCGGAGTTACGGTGATAATTGACTTACAAGTGATGTACGTGCGAAAGATCGAAGCAGCGAAAGATCGCCCCGCCCGGTTCTTTGGCTGCATGTCTCACCTTTTCGTCAGCTTCTGCCATCGTCGTCTCCTATCACTTTGTAACATTAATTTTGCAAATTAAAGTAGTGCCTCTTAAGTTTTACTCTGGCATTATCTTTGTTGAATTTCCATCTTACTGTTGCACCGATTGAATTCCGCGCTCTCTCCCAAGCACCAACCTCATCAGCTAGCGTCTTCATATCTGCAATCCTACGATCCAAGCATTGCTTTGAAAGTGCAGAAAGTTCTATCTCCGCCATCCCGACCGCCTACGAAGATGAGACCGGCCTTGGCGATCGCGGCGATCGCCAGGCCCACGGCAAGAAGACCCATCGGACCCTCAAAGAGCAGCAGGAGTACCTCGTCTCCTCGGTCCCCGGCGTAGGAAACGCCGTCGCAAAAAACCTTCTCCGTCACTTCGGGTCCGTGGAGAGGGTTTTTTCGGCCACCGAGGAGGAGCTGAAGGAGGTGGAGCTGGTGGGGCCGAAGACCGCCGAGCGTATCCGGGAGCTGGTGGGCGGGGAGTACAAGGGGTGATTTCGGGGGACTTGTTTACGGATCGTAAGCATTCGACAGTAGCGCCTTCCAGCACAGCGATCTTCCCGGAGGCGTCGGAAAAAGTCAGCGGCAAGAATGCCCACCGATCCTCAAAGAGCACCACCCTTTTAGCAACGATTTCTTTGGGACGCTACATTAAAGTGTCAAATCTATGGTTCGAGCCTATAATCACTTAAGGACTTTGCTCTGTCGAAAGCTTCTTTTGCTTCAGCATCAAGATGAAGCGCTTGTAATGCTAGGCCTTTGTTTTTCCAAAATTCTGGAATTTCTGGGACTCTATTGATGGCTTTGTTATAACACTCGACCGCTTCTTGGTACAGTCCAATTTCATGCAATGTCTGACCTTTATTATTTAAAAAGAATGGTATTGTTGGAAATCTGTTAATAGCTTGGTCGTAACACTTGATGGCCTCTGAATGTCGGCCCAACTTACGAAGTGCAGAACCTTTATTGTTCCAGACGAATGGATCTCCATTGTTCATCTCGAGAGCTACGTCATAACACTTGATGGCCTCTTCATAATTGCCGATTTTATAATAATCCTGTCCTTTGTTATTCCAGAATGCTCCATCTTGGATGACATACCTTTTAACCTTGAGACTTGCATTGACATCAGATTTTTTGTCATCTAAAATATTCGAATTATGTTCTTCTTGAATTGTTCGCATTGATTGAACGACATTGAGAGGCAATGGCTCAGCATAATTATCATCTACCACTTCAGATTCACTATTGATAACTATGGGAATGTCATTCTGTCTAAGTATCATGAGCACAGGCCGATTTTTAGTTTGAAACTCGGTTATGAAAGCTGTGTGGATAAAAGTTCCATATTTCTTTTTGTCATTTGGATGAAGTCGAACTTTCAGATCAATCACATTGGAGGCACTAAAAATAACGTTGGCGCGGTTGTGGAGCCACCAATAAACGGCGTTTTTCGGATCAAGTCTGAAGTTCTTGATAGTCTCGATGGACACACGATTTCTGTCTATATCCAATTCATCAGCGAACCGCAAAAGTGCTGCTACCAGTTGTTTTCGCCCATTTGGATCGGATCGAAACACTGTAGGACAGTCGTTAATGGGTAATTGGGAGTGGTATTCACATACGTCTATCAAGTCGGCTACAAGATGTTCGGGAATAGTTACTCGCCCAAGTGCGGTATTACCAGTTAGGTAGGCGTGGTCAATCCAAGCAGCGGTTAAATATTGATGGTTTCTACGAATGCAGTTTTGTTCCTCTATGCTGTATGCATTGGCATTCTCTGCAGTGAATTCGACGTCAAATTTCGCACCAAATTCGTTAGCTTTTTCTTCGATCTCAGGAAAATTGGCCACATCGCACTGCATCCCGATGTCGTGAAGATAGATCCCTGCCAGAAGCAGGTACATTTCTTGCTCAGAAATCTGACGGCCATTATTTGCTTTGAGCAACTTTACTGCAAAACGTGCTAACCGCTCGCTATGCTTTATACCATGATCGGTATAACCCTGTACAACTCGCGGGCAGCGTGCCGAATGTGA
>DAQG01000108.1 GCA_002502785.1 Methanothrix harundinacea
ATTTAAACATTACTATAATTAGATTTTTCGAAATTCTCTAATATCAGATAATATATAAAGTGAACCTATAACCACATGTTATAGGTTCGGTTGGATAGTATCAACCTCCAACATTAGAAGGATGTTAAGAAAAAGAGGGAAAAAAGAAGGTTTTCAGTGCAGCAGAACAGCTGCTGCACTGTATGCGAAGTCGACGAAGGCCTGGGGGAAGAGGCCGATGTAAACGACCGCGGCCAAAGCCACGACCATCGCCAGGACGTATCCCCTCGGCTCTGCGATCTTCGCGCCCGCGGGCTCTCTGACATACATGTACATGATCACTCTCAGGTAATAGTACAGCGAGAGAGCGCTGTTGAGAGCGAAGAGCACCGCGAGCCACACGAGGCCCGAGTCGATGGCAGAACCCCAGAGCATGAACTTCCCGATGAACCCCGCCGTTGGGGGAATCCCAGACAGCGAGAAGAGGAAGATCAGCATGCAGAACGCGGTTATGGGGGCTCTTCGCCCCAACCCAGCGTAGTGCTCCAGATCGTCGGGGTTCTTCCTGCCCTCGGAGAGGGCCATGTATCCGACTACCGCAGCGGCGATGAAAGCCCCGGTCTTCATGAAGGCGTGGCCGAGGATCAGCATCAGCCCGCTCGCAAGACCGTTTTGTGCCACGCTGAGGTCCAGGACGCCGCCGTTGTTGGCAGCTCCGACGACCACGAAAGCGATGGCGATGTACCCGGCGTAGGCGACGCTGGAGTAAGCCAGCATCCTCTTGACGCTCTTCTGCCAGATGGCCACGATGTTTCCAAGGGTCATGGTTATCGCCACAAGGATGGCGAAGGCCATGTACCACTCAAAGCTGAGGGCTATCAGGGCTATGAAGAGCACCTTGAAGGCCGCCACAAACCCCATCTTCTTGGAGCCTGCCGCAAGGAAGGCCGTAACGATAGTGGGCGCACCCTCGTAGGTGTCCGGAGCCCACATGTGGAAGGGCACAAGAGCCATCTTGAACCCGAAGCCCGCCACAACGAAGAGAAGGGCGACGAGAGTCGCAGGTCCCATGCTCGCCACGGAGGCCGCAGCGATCTCCGCAAGCCTTGTGGTTCCGGTCAGGCCGTAGAGGAGAGAGAAACCGAATAACATCATCGCCGATGAGACCGATCCGAAGATGAAGTACTTCATCGCAGCTTCCAGGTTCTTCTTCTCCTTGTCGAAAGCGGCCATGGCGTAGGTGGAAAGACTAGCAAGCTCAAACCCTATGAAAAGGGTGACCAAGTCCATGGAACTTGCAACCACCATCATACCCACGGTGGCCAGGAGGAGCAGGACGTAGAACTCGTCCTGAGCTGGACTGTCCTTGTACCTGCTGAGGCCCGCCATCACCACGATCAAAGCGACCGCGACGAATACCAGCTTGAAGAACTGGGAGAGGGCATCTACCTCCATCGTTCCGTAGAACAAGGCGCCCTTGGTCATGTCGGCGCCCATCACCAGGTATAGAGAGACGACCAGCCCCGCGAGGCTCAGGTATCCCATCAGGTTCTTGTTCTTCATGAACAGGCCGATAAGGATCATCAGCAGAGCAAGCCCCGTGAGCAGAGCCTCTGCACCCAGCAGAGACAGATAGTCACCGAATCCTAGTGTCACTTCAGATCACCCCCGTCTGAGCCATGGCTATAAACGGTTTAACCAGCGGCTCTGCCGCAACGCCCATGATGTCGGTGATCGTTCCGGGCTGCACCCCGAAGTATATTATGAGCAGTATCAGTATGCTCATCGAGAGTAACTCGTACGAATGAGGATCTTTGAGATCCAGGTACTTCTTCAGGATCGGCCCGAACATTACCTTCTGCATCGACCACAGGTGGTAGCCTGCAGTCACGGCGATTCCGCCGAAGATCACTATCAGGACGTAGAGCTGCATGTGAGGTTGTACACTCGCAAAGGATCCTGCAAGCACTGAAACTTCGGCCACAAAGCCGCACATCCCGGGCAGTCCCAAGGACGCCATGAAACCTGCCAGCATCAGCACAGCGAACTTCGGCATCCTGTCTGCGAGGCCGCCAAGCTCGGAGATGATCCTGGTTCCTGCGGTGTGCTGTATCGTTCCCGCGCTCATGAAGAGAACGCAGGTGATGAGCCCGTGGCTGAACTGCTGGAACATCGCTCCCTGGACCGAAAGGACGCTGAGAGCTCCAGCCCCAAGAAGGACGTAACCCATGTGGCTTACACTGGAGTAGGCGACCATCTTCTTGAGGTCCTTTTGAGCCAGTGCCAAAAAGCCGCCGTATACGATGCTCACAACGCCTATTATCGCCATCAGGGTGATGTAGTTCTCGGAGACGTTCGGAAGCATCGGCATCACGATCCTGAAGAGGCCGTAACCGCCCATCTTCAGGAGGAGAGCTGCCAGGAGTACGCTGCCCGCAGTCGGCGCCTCGACGTGAGCGTCGGGAAGCCAGGTGTGGAAGGGCACAGCAGGCATCTTCACCAGGAACCCGAAGAGGAGCCCGAAGAAGATCACGTTCAGGAGCATCGGCGAGAACATCGTCGAGTCTCCAGTCGCCCCAAGGAGGGTCAGCATGTCGAAGGTCCGAAGGCCCTCAGGCGTCCTGTAGCTGAAGTAGAGGGCGAATATGGACAGCAGCATTATCAGACTTGCCACGTGAGTGTAGATGAAGAACTTGATCGCAGCATAGTCTTTCCTCGGCCCGCCCCATATCCCTATCAGGAAGAACATGGGTATGAGCACGACCTCCCAGAAGATGTAGAAGAGGAAGAAGTCGAGGGCTGTAAAGACTCCGAGAACTCCGACCTCGTTCAGGAGGAGTAGGGCGAAGAACTGGTTTGACCTCTTGCTCTCGCCCCAGGAGTATACCACCACAAGGACGCTCACGATGGTTGAGAGGAGTATCAGAGGCAATCCTATGCCGTCAACGCCGACGGTATACTTGACGCCGATGGCCGGAACCCAGTCGTAACTCTCCACAAACTGCATCGCGTTCGATGCCTTGTCGAACTCCTGGAACATCTGTAGCGATATCACCAGGGGGACGAGGGACCCAATCAGGGCCACGTACTTCGCTGCCTTACCGAAGAGGAAGGCGAAGACCGCTGCTATCAGTGGTATGGCGATCATCAGTGATATGGCGTTCTCAATCATATCGCCACCCCCATCGACGCCAGTTGAATCAGTATCAGCAGGACCGCTAAACCCAGAACTATGGCGGTGAGGTAGTTCTGTATCACACCGGTCTGGACCTTACGCAACGTTCCGCCGAATCCCACTGATATGGCGCTTATTTTGTTCACCGTACCGTCTATGATCTTGAGATCGATCATGTTCGAGACTAGGGCTATGCCGTAGACCACCTTCTCTGCAAACCAGAGGGTGTAGATCTCGTTCTGGTAGTACCTCTTGAGCAGTATATGCCGCAGAGGATCTCTCTCCGAGGTGATCATGCTCGAGTCAAACCTCTTCCACCGCGAGTAGAATAGGGCAGCGATAAGTATGCCGCCGACGCCGATTATGATCGGCAGGATCTTGATGATGAAGGGCTCGTGCACCTCAGCACCGTGCTCGACGTGATGACCTCCGATCACTGCCAGCTCCTCGAAGTCGACTCCGTAATGCTCGAAGTTGTTTCCGACGTATTCGTAGAAGTTCTCCTGCGAGGGCATCCCCATGAAGAGGGCGAATATCGCCAAAATCACCAGGGGACCCAACATGATCCAGGGCGACTCGTGCTTGTGATAGTCGCTCCTCGGCTCGCCGTCAAAGGTCAGGAACCATAGCCTGAAGGTGTAGATGGCGGTGAGTAGAGCTGCAACAACCGCGAATATATAAGGAAGCCAGCCCAATCCGAGTGCACCATGCTCGAAAGCGGTGACGATGATCTCGTCCTTGCTGAAGAATCCCGTGGTCAGAGGGAACCCGGCCAGGGTTAGGGATCCTGCGAGCATTGTAAGGCCGGTCCACTTCATGTACTTCAGAACGCCACCCATCTCCCTCATGTCGTTGGTGCCGACGGCGTGAATCACGCTTCCGGCGCAGAGGAAGAGGAGGGCCTTGAAGAAGGAGTGGCCGATCAGGTGGAACATCGAGACGCCGACGGCAGATGCGCCGACAGCAGCTCCGACGCCGAGGCCGGCCATCATGTATCCGAGCTGGCTGACTGTCGAATAAGCGAGGACTCTCTTGATGTCGAACATCACAAGGCCCATTGTCGCTGCGAAGAGGGCTGTGAAACCGCCGACGTAAGCGACCACCATCAGAGCGTTGGGTGCCGCGTAGAAGAGCGGGAACATCCTCGCCACGAGGTAGACGCCCGCGGTAACCATGGTGGCGGCGTGTATCATCGCCGAGACCGTGGTTGGACCTTCCATGGCGTCAGGAAGCCAGACGTGCAGCGGGAACTGACCTGACTTGCCCACAGCTCCACCGAAGAGGAGCACGGCAATCCAGGTAAGCTGGTCTGGCGGGATCAGCGTCAGGCTGTCGTAGATAGTCTGGAACTGGAGCAGGTAAGCTCCGTCGGGCAGGGTCAAGTTCAGCTTCACCATGTTGGTGTAGAGGAGAACTATTCCCGCGAGGAACATGACGTCTCCGACCCTGGTCACCAGGAAGGCCTTCTTGGCGGCGGAGGCCGCAGAGGGCTTTCGGTACCAGAACCCGATTAAGAGGTAAGAACAGAGACCTACAAGCTCCCAGAATATGAAGAGCTGAAGCAGGTTGTCGGAAAAGACGAGGCCGAGCATCGCCGCGGTGAATAGACCTGCCTCGGCGAAGTACCTGGCCATTCCGGGGTCACCTTCCATGTACCCAAGAGCATAGGTGTGAATCAGGGTACAGACGAACGTGACCATAAGGAGCATCACTATAGCCAGCGGATCTATCAGTATCCCAGCGTTGAAGCTCGCGAACCAATGCATCGATTGGTGCACAATCTCATTGTTGGGATATATCTCCCTGAATATCCCGAAGGATAGTATGAATCCTGCGAAGGTCGCCAGAACCGTGAAGAACCCGCCTCCCTTTGGCAGATGCCAACCCAGGAAGATCGTAAGCACGAAGGCCAGTACCGGCAAG
Source organism: Methanothrix harundinacea (assembly GCA_002502785.1). Taxonomy (GTDB): domain Archaea; phylum Halobacteriota; class Methanosarcinia; order Methanotrichales; family Methanotrichaceae; genus Methanocrinis; species Methanocrinis harundinacea_A. Next base: position 5,078 of record DAQG01000108.1, read on the forward strand.
CCCACGATCAGATAGGCGTAATCTTGGTACATCCCTTTACCACCTCAGTGCATTTATGTTGTCCAGTTCTATGGTTCCGTACAGCCTGTACAGCACGATCAGTATGGCGAATCCAACGCCGGCCTCAGCAGCGGCCAGGGCGATGGAGAACAGGGCGAAGACCTGGCCGTTTACGTTGGGCAGGTATGCCGAGAACGCCACAAGATTGATGTTTGCGCTGTTCAGCAGGATCTCCACGCACATCATAAGCTTGATACCGTTCCGCTGGGTCAGAAGGCCGTAAAGGCCGATGGTGAACATCGTGGACGCCAGCAGCACGTAAAGCACTAGTGGGATCATCTGTTTTCCTCCCTCCACACCATCATCTGGGCAACTCCTTTCTTGCGACGTATATCGCTCCGATCAGGGCTGCCAGAAGCACCAAGGAGAGCACCTCGAATGGGAAGAGATAGATTGTGAAGATCTCAACACCGACCTCCCCTATTCCGCTTTCCGGGGCCCTGGCCCCCTCTCTCGGCTCGAAACTGTACGAACCCTTCTCCTCGCCGCCCCATGGTGTCGCTGCGAGAAGCACGAGTAGCGCGGCCAGAAAGATCAGAGTTAAAATCGCCGTTTTTACCTTAACCATGGGATTCCTCCTCCATCAGCGTCTTTCTCGTGAGCATTATTGCGAAGAGTATCAGCACTCCAACCGCTCCGATGTACACCAGAACCTGGGCCACCCCGACAAAGGTGGCGTTCAAGGATATGTATAACGCAGCCACCGCGGCGAAACTCCCTAGGAGATACAAGCCGCTGTGAACCATGTTTCTGGAGTAGACGGTGAGGATTGAGAGGCCGAGGATAATCACTGCGAACAAGGAGAACACTCCAAGCTCTATCAGGAACCTTATGTCGTAAAACTGAGTCAGATCTATCATCCGGTCTCACCCTCCGATAGTTATTCTGCCTTATTCTTGGCGGACTTCTCGCCAGAACCCTTTTCTCCTTCCTCGGCGGCCTTGGCTTTGGCTGCTTTAGCCTTCTTGGCCTTAGCAGCCTCGGCGGCCTTCCTCTTCTTCTCCTCTTCGGCCTTCCTCGCCTCTTCGGCAAGCTCGGCCAGCTCCTGGTCGGTGTACATGCCGACGGCGATATCCTCGGGACTGTATACTATGTCGTCCCTGTTCCAGCCCGCAATCTCGAAAACCTTCGACATCGTCAGACAGCTCGCAGGGCAGTCGTCGACACAGAGGCCGCAGAACATGCACCTGCCATAATCGACCTGAGGATACTGCTGCTTCTTGTTCTTGAGCGGGTTTCCGCGCGCGTAAGGCACCAGCTCGATGCAGTCGTTGGGGCATATCCTGGCACAGGCACCGCATCCAATGCACTTCCTGATATCCAGAACGTGGACACCCCTCTCCGCATCGGGAAGATCCATGATCTTCTCTGGATAGAGACGAGTGACCTCCACGCCGCTCATCGAGCGCTTCAGGGTCATTTTGAGGTTCTTTAGCACCATAGATCGTCACCTCATGCGAAGTACAGCCCCACGACCACTGCCCATGCGAGATTGACCATCGATAGGGGGAGCAGTATCTTCCATCCCAGGTCGGTGACCTGGTCTATCCTGAACCGCGGCAGCGATACCCTCACCCATATCAGGGCCACCAGCACTATGATCAGCTTCATGAAGAACCAGATCATAGGCGATATGAAAGATATCACCGGGATGACGGGACCGTTCCAGCCGCCCAGGTATAGGTGGACCAGCAGAATGGACCCGAGGAGCATCACGATGTACTCCTGGAAGTAGAGGAGACCGAACCGAATTCCACTGTACTCGGTGTTGTAGCCGGCTATGATCTCTTCCTCGGCCTCGGTCTGGTCGAAGGGCATCCTTCCCAGATCCGTTATGAGGGCTATGGCGAATATCACAAACCCGATGGGTTGGGCGATGACGAACCATATGCTCTGGGCCTGGACGATCTCCACCACGTTCAGGCTGTGGGCCATTATGGCTACGCTGATGACGCAGATCCCCATCGGGACCTCGTAAGCGATCATCCTGGCGATGCCCCTAAAGGCGCCCAGCATCGAGTACTTGTTGTTCGAAGACCAGCCTGCCATGAAGGCTGATATCGCCATGATGCTCAGCGCTGCTTCTATGTAGAAGGCGCTGATGTCCATGTTGGCCACCACCAGAGGGATCTCTTTACCGTCTATTATCACGGCACCGAAGGGAAGCGCTCCCGCCACCAGCATGGTGGTGGCGACCGCAACTATAGGTGCCCAAACGAAGACGGGCTTGTCCGCGCCCCTCGGTATGACGTCCTCTTTTGTGAAGAGCTTGACGGCGTCAGCGCCGAGCTGAAGAACTCCCCATCGTCCGCCCACCCTGTTCGGTCCATACCTGGCCTGAAAGTCGCCCATGACCTTTCTCTCGAGCCAGACTAATAGCATCGCAACTACGTTGATGACCGAGGCGAGGATGGCGGCGGCGACCAGCCCGATGATTAAACCGTATATCTTCGGCTCTTGGGCTGCAAATTCTGTGATCGCAGATAATACCAAATTCATTCCCTCCTACCTGTCCACCTCGCTGGTGCAAGCGTCCATGCTGCCCGCGATGGCGACGACATCGGCTATGTAGACCCCCTCAAGAAGCGGGGGAAGGGCCTGGAAGTAAGCGTACACTGGACCCCGAGCCTTCACCTTGACGGGCTTTTCGGACCCATCGCTCACCACGAAGAATCCCATCTCTCCCCGATGGTCTTCGACGCGGTAGTAGGCCTCGCCCGGCTCGGGCTTGATCCTCTTTGGGACGCCTTCCGCCATTATCGGGCCGCTTGGGATCTGGTCCAAGCACTGCTCTATGATGTAGCAGCTCTCGAGGATCTCGTCGAGCCTCACCTCGACCCTAGCCTTTGAGTCTCCCTCTTTCCTGGTGATCACTTCAAAGTCCATGTCCTTGTAGAGGAGGTACGGATCTTCTCGCCTCATGTCGAAAGGCGTATCCGACGCCCTCAGGGGCGGACCTGAGACGCCCAGCCTTCTCGCATCAGACGGTGAAAGGACTCCAACGCCTTCCATCCTCTTCTGGTAGATGCTGTCGGAAGAGAAGAGCTCCTTGTACTCCTCGGTCTTCTGCCTGATCATTTTCAGCGTGTCCAAGGTCATGTCCTTGAAGCCTTCGGGAAGGTCGTTTCGGACCCCGCCGAACCGAACGAAGCTGTGGTTGATCCTCGCGCCCGTCACACTCTCTATGCAGCTGAGGACGTCCTCTCGGTCGATGATCATGTAGAGGAATGGAGAGTAGACGGCGCTCGCGATGAGGGTAAGAAACTCGGCGGTGCCGAGAAAGTGGCTTTGGATCCTCGAGAGTTCCTCCAGGATCATCCGGATGTATTGGGCTCTCTCGGGAGCTTCAATTCCAAGAAGCCTCTCCACGGCACCACAGTAAGCTTCGTTGTTGGTGAGGGCGGCCATGTAGCAGAGCCTGTCGGTGATGGGGATGCCCTGCGTGTAGGTCCTGTTCTCCATTATCTTCTCGATGCCCTTGTGGATGTAGCCCACGTCCAGGAAGGCCTTCTTCACCCTCTCTCCATCTACCAGGATGTCCAGGAGGAAAGGTCCGGGTACGACGGCGTGCTGGGGACCCATGTGAAGGATCATCTCAGACTCGCCCTTGATCTCCATCTCCTCTCTCTCCCGGAAGGTGGGGTACTTCGGCCGCTCGAAGGGGACTGTCCCAGCCTTGATCTCGGCCTCGGTGGGGGTGAAGGAATAATCGGTGTAACCTTCGGGATTGACCTTCTCGATCGCCCTCTCGGCGGTGTTGTAGTCGGGGTAACCCTTGTAGTCCTTCCTCCAGGGCCAGGCACCCATCAGCTCGTCTGAAAGCAGAAGGGGATAAAGCTCGGGATGGCCCTCGAAGTTGATGCCCAGCATCTCCCAGATCTCGCGCTCGTACCAGTTGGCGTTCCAGTAAAGGCCCGTCAGAGACTTGACCGACGGATTGTCCCTTGGGGTCTTAACCTTCAGGAGCGCTACGACCTGATGTGCGCCGTGGCTTGCGAGCAGTTCTGTGACCTCGAAGAGGCCTTCATCGATCCTGTCCACGCCCGCAGCGCCGGAGTAGTGGTCAAAGTTGTGATTGTCCCTCAAATACTTACAGACGTCCACGATCCTGTCCGGCTTGATCGTGGCCCAGAGTTGGCGCTCGGGATCGACTTTCGCCTCCTCAATCGCTCCCGGAAAGGCCGACTGCAGGGCAGACAAGACATCATTTGCAGTTGTCAACGGTGAACTCCTCCTCTCCTAATAGCCCCTCTTGTCTTCACGCTGCTTGATCTTCTCCTGGAGCGCCCTGAAGCCCTCGATGAACTTCTCAGGCCTGGGTGGACAGCCCGGGACGAATACGTCTATGGGGAAGAACTTGCTGGTGTCGTTTACGATGTTGTAGGAGTCGTAGAAAGGCCCGCCAGAGATGGCGCACTCACCTATCGCCATGACCCACTTCGGCTCAGGTATCTGTTCCCACAGGTTCTTGATCGCCGGCAGATACTTTCTGGTTATGTAGCCGCTGATGATCATGACGTCGACCTGCCTTGGAGTCGCACGGGGAAAGATACCGAACCGGTCGCAATCGTAGTGGGGACATCCGAAAACGAGCATCTCGACACCGCAGCATCCCATCGGCTGCATCAAAAACCACAGAGAATTCTTCCTTCCCCAGTTCAGAACGTTCTTGATGGGACCCATGTCGATTATCTCATGGATCTTCTCCGTCGTGGTAAACCAAACGTCTGTAAGGGGCCTGCCCCAGATAGTCCACTTCTCCAATTCCTTATCAACCGCAACAGGCAGAGGTATGACATCGCTTATACCCAACGCAACGCCTCCTTCTTAATGGCATAGAGCAACCCGATCAACAGCACGACGATGAAAATCAGCATGTCGATGACCGCAATGTTCACTCCTCCCAAGGTGGGGATCACCTCGGAAGCGTAGACGTAGATCCACGGATAGAGGAAGAGAACCTCAACATCGAAGATCACGAAGACGATGGCGAAGAGATAATACTGGACGTTATACTGGATTATAGCCTCCCGTATCGGTCTCAGCCCGCCCTCGTAGGTAGACCTCTTCTGAAAAGTTGATTTCTGAGGAGATATGATCTTCACGGCAGCCAGCGCGCCAATAGGCACAATAGCACCTATTATCAAAAACATAATAAGTGGGATATAATAGTCCACTGCCACCATTTCGCCGCTCATTTTTTACCTCCGTTAGCCGTAAGAGCTAAACACAAGGTACTGATATAAAAGGTTTATGAGAAAATCGATTAGCATCACGACCGCTAAGCGGTGATGTCGTCGGTCTCTAAAGGCTTCAAACTGGGATAATTCGGGTGAGTTTCGGTGGAATATATACGACAGATGGAGATTGAGCCCTGGATGGACGCGGATGAGCTTGTGAGAATGATGGAAACTTGCGGCTTTGGCGCGAGAAGGCTGGCTGAAGCCGTAAATATATACGAGGAGATGCTTTTGGGGGATTACACTAAGTTTTTCACCCTGGCTGGCGCGATGGTGCCCGCGGGCATGAGAAATATTATATCGGCCCTCATAAGGGACGGCAAGATGGACGTTCTGGTATCCACCGGAGCGAACCTGGTTCACGACATAATCGAAAGCTTCAGCCATCACATCCTGGGAGATTCTGAGGCCTCCGACGCCAATCTGAGAGATGAGGGGGTGAGCAGGATATATGACGTCTACGTCGATGATGACGATTTCGTCAGGTTCGAAGAGCTTCTTCAGGAGAGTCTGCCCCAGAGCTCGGAGCCCATGACAGGAACCGAGTTTCTGAGGCTCCTGGGTTCCAGGATCGACGACAAAAAGTCAATTCTCAGGTCCGCCTCCGACTGCGGTGTGCCGATCTTCTGTCCGGCCCTCTCCGACTCGATGATAGGGCTGCAGGCCTGGCTGTACAAGCAGACGAGAAAGCTCAACGTCGACGCCTTCAGCGACGTGGGAGAGCTCGTAGACATCTGCTACGGATCAGAACGGGCAGGGATAGTTATCATCGGGGGAGGAGTTCCCAAAAACTTCGCCCTCCAGTCGATGCTGGTCACGCCAAAGAGCTTCGATCTCGCAATCCAGCTCACAACAGACCGGCCCGAGCCGGGGGGCCTGTCGGGAGCCACGCTATCAGAGGCGGTCTCTTGGGGAAAGATCGCTCCCGGCGCGAGAAAGGTCACCGTCTATGGCGATGCCACCATAAACTTCCCTCTAATGGTGGCTTCGGCCCTGACCCGGCTTCAGAAGAGGGCCTGATCGGCGGTTTCATTCTGTAAAGGATGTGGTAACATTCAGAGGACGGGGAAAATTCTGGACGTGGTGGTGGGGATCAGCGGAGCTTCCGGGGTCTGCTACGGCATCAGGCTACTGGAAGTTCTGGCCGAGATGGGGTCTGTGACCCATTTAGTAATGACCGATGCTGCACGGAAGATAATCGAGATCGAGACCGAGGAGGGACCTCTCGAGGTGGAGATGATGGCTGACCGGGTCTATTCGGCCCGGGACTTCACGGCTTCAATCGCCAGCGGGTCCAACATCTTCGACGCCATGGTGGTGGCCCCCTGCAGCATGAGAACGCTGGCGGGGATTGCGAACGGTGTATCCGACACCCTCATCACCAGGGCGGCGGACGTCTGTTTAAAGGAGAGACGCAAGCTGATTTTGGTGACTCGGGAGTCGCCCCTCAGCCTCGTCCATCTGAAGAACATGGTCGCCGCCACCGAAGCTGGAGCGATCATACTTCCGCCGTGTCCCGGTTTTTACTCGAAGCCAGAGAGCATCGAGGAGATGGTGGATGTGGTGGTGGGACGGATCCTGGACCTGCTCGGGGTCGAGCACGACCTTTACAAGAGGTGGAGGACTCCGCTGAGCGGAAATGCTTATAACGACGAAAATCAGATTGAAAAGAGGTGACTTAGATGAAATGTCAAATCTGTGCTGTTGACAAGGAGACATTGCCCGTAAAAGCCAAGCAAGCTACCATACACGGTCTTAAAGACACGGTTTTTCATGTCTGTCAGGAATGTCTTGAGGCTGCTCACAAATCTTATTTGGATAAGGAGTTTCTTCTGAAAAAGGGAGGAGAAGGATAGAGGTCGCCTCATCAAACCCGAATGTCTGCATCAGGTTTTGTAGAGAGACTTTCCTATCTCTGGAGACCAGTTCAGGCTTGGACTACATAGGTAATCAACGATGAGGACCTATGATGGCGGTCTATGACGGGACGGTCTCGGATAAACTTAAATTTGGGATGGTCCATAGTTTGTACACAATACCAACACAAGGCGTGATATAACTTGACACCATTTATTGAAATCCGGGACTTGACGGTGCGGTTTGGCGAAGTTGAAGCGCTGCGAAATGTCAATTTGGAGATCACGGAGGGAGAGTCTCTCGGCATCCTGGGAAGAAGCGGGTCGGGTAAGAGCGTCCTGTTGCACGTTCTTCGTGGCGTGGAACCCTTCGAGAATATCAGTGGGAACGTGATCTACCACGTCGCAAGATGCGCCAAATGCAACCATGTCGAGCCGCCAAGCAGCATCGGTAAAGAGTGCAAGTGCGGCGGGAATATGGCGGCCTTCGACGCCGATTTCGCCTCTCTGGGGATTAACGATCCGAAGAGGCGGGACATATCTCGCAGGATCGCCATCATGCTTCAGAGAACCTTCGCCCTTTACGGCGACGAGAGGGTGATCGTCAACGTAATGCGCGCGGTCGAGGAGGCGAGCGGAGGGTCCATAAGCGTCAACCGTGCTGCGGACCTCTTGGACGAGGTCAACATGTCTCACAGGATGATGCACGTTGCAAGGGAGCTATCCGGCGGCGAAAAACAGAGGGTCGTTTTGGCCCGTCAGCTCGCCAAGTCGCCGATGATGCTTCTTGCAGACGAGCCCTCGGGGACCCTCGACCCTAAGACCGCGGACCTCGTTCACGAGAGCATCCGGCGGGCGGTCGATGACTTCAACATGACGATGATCATCACCAGCCACTGGCCGGACGTGATGGTGGAGCTGACGGACCGCGCCGTCCTTCTCGACCACGGCGAGATTGTATCTCAGGGCAAACCCTCAGAGATCGCCGCCGAGTTCGTCTCCATGGCCGGCAAGATGGAGGTGAGGAAGAAAGCTGACGTCGGCGCTCCGATCCTCCGGTGCAGAGATCTTTCCAAGCGCTACATCAGCATCGATCGTGGTGTCGTCAGAGCCGTCGACGACGTCAACCTCGAAGTATACGAAGGCGAGATCTTCGGCCTCGTGGGGACAAGCGGCGCCGGCAAGACCACGCTATCCAAGATCCTGAACGGGATAATCGCTCCGACGAGCGGCGGGATTTGGTCCAGGGTGGGCGACGAGTGGGTGGACATGACCGTCCTCGGCGCAGACCAGAAGGGCAGGGCCACCAAGTACATGGGAATGCTCCACCAGGAGTACACCCTCTATCCCTACCGCAGCGTCATCGACAACCTCACCGAGTCGATCGGCCTTGCGCTCCCCTTCGAGCTGGCCGAGAGAAAGGCGATCCACACCCTATCAACGGTGGGCTTTTCCGAGGAGGAGGCCGAGAAGGTCCTTTCCAAGAACCCCAACGAGCTTAGTGAGGGTGAACGGCACAGGGTTGCCATGACCCAGGTCCTGATCAAGGAGCCTAGGATAGTGGTCCTGGACGAGCCCACGGGAACTATGGACCTCATAACCAAGATAGACGTCTCCAAGTCCGTTTTGAACGCACGAGACGAGCTTGGCGAGACGTTCCTCATCGTCAGCCACGACATGGACTTCGTCCAGAACGTCTGCGATCGGGCGGCTTTGATGCGAAACGGCAAGATCATCCACGTGGGAACGCCCGACGGAGTGCTCTCTCTGATGACCAAAGAGGAAGAAGAGGAGATGTTGGGGAGTTAACTTGAAAGTTTTTGTGGATGGAGCGGAGATCATCCTCGACGAGGGTTCGACCCTGAAAGACGCTCTCGACGCGGTCGGCATCTCACCCCAGGAAGGCGCCATCATCGGGATAGTCAAGGGCCGGGAAGAGGAGGCGAGGGAGACCAACTCTTACTGGCTCAACACCACCAAGGGCAAGCTGAGGATAGAGCTTCTTGAGACGGGGATCCAGGATGCTTGGCACGAGGCCGTCGGCCAGATCTCCGGCCTCAAGGCGCGGTGGAGCGACGGTGCCGCCGTCGCCTTCGGGCCGGTGGCGACGAAGATCGTCCCCACCAGAAAAGAGCACGAGTACGACCGGTGGGAGGTGGTGCTGGGCGCCAGCGGCTTTGAGGCCGAGAAGGCCCAGATCGTCTTCGCAAGGAAGAGGCATTCAGCAGCTTACGGCGCGCCCGCCGAGAACCGGGGAGTCTTCGCCTCGGTGGTGGGGGGAAAAGACCTTCTCGCAAGGCTAGAGATGGGCGATCAGATCCTGGATGCCGAGCCGATTGTGGAGTGGGCGGCCCTATCCGACAAGTTGGCGACCAAGGATTTGTCCCTTCCTCTCGCCGATGGGATGGAGATCTATTCCAGGATAGAGGTGGACCTGACCGAGGATGCTCCAGTGGGGGCCGAGTTCTTTTTGGCGGCGACGATGGACGGCGTCTTTGCGGTCGATGCTCTCTCCAGCTCCTACGCCTCTTCCGACGTCTTGCGGGGCGAGCGGATCGAGTTTGAGAACCGTGAGCCCAGAGCCGAGGGCACGGTTACCATCCGGACCAGCGGAAGAGGCCTTGGAAGGATATTTGTCTACAAGGCGGATCGAACGTCTATCCCCGGCCATTCCGTGGTGGGAATGGTCACCTCCGGCATGGACCTCGTAAAGCTCGCAGAGCCAGGCATGAAGCTGGCGGTGAAGGTCAGGCCCGAGAGGATTATGCTCATGGGTCTACCTCTCAAGGAGGCCGAGAAGATCGCCGCCGATCGTGGCATCGGTTTTGAGATAGAGGGCTACACCGGCGATGACGCCGTGGTGGTGGATCAAAAGCCCGTCACCACCATGCAGATCCTCAGAGAGGGGAGGGTTATTGTCAAATCGATCCCATCCGACCGGATGGTGGCGATCGAGCTTTACGATGACCTGGCCCCAAAGAGCCTCGACTACTTCAGGCACGTGGTGGGCTTGAAAGAGAAGCCGGTAGGCCCCCTTCCTGTCTACTTCGTCTACGAGAACACCGTTCTGTTCAAACCTGCAATATCCGCTACCAGCTACAAGGAGATCCTCCCCGAGAACAAGCCTGTGGATGTCGTCAGAGCCGGAGAGATCGGCGTCACCAACCAGGCTGCCAGGAACGCAGGCCTCGTGGGAGTGAAGTTGGTAGACGACCCCAAGTACGGCCCCTCAGGAGAGAAGTTTTTGGCGACGAACATCGTGGGTCGGATCCTCGACCTGGAGAAGCTCCGGGCCGTCAAGGAGGAGGAGACCGTTTATGTTCTGGAGGTGCGATAGATGAAGTCTACCAAGTACGTGGTGACGAGTCAGAACTCCGACGTCCTCCCCTCCGACATCGCTCTCAAGATTTACGAGCTCGGACGCGAGATCAACGTCAAGGAGACCTGTTTTGGCGTCATCATTGACGGCGAGGAAGAGGACATCAATGCGACGGTCGAGGAGGTCAGGGCGATGGACCCGATCAACATATTCATCAAAGATCGGGGTTTCTCGCCCGGCGATCCCAGGCGGTGTCGGGGCCACCGTGGCGGGGGGGCAAGACCCGGCTTTTACATGATGCAGCACGAGTCCGAGATCCTCCCCCTGATATCCCGGGGCCTCGCCTCCGAGGCGATGGGCGAAGAAGCTCCTCCCAAGACTGAGACCAGGAAGCGGCCGAGCTTGGAGGAGCTGGAAGTTATGATAAACGAGGAGTTTTCCTGAGGTTGGTTCATGGTTAAAGTCATGGTATATCCTCCCACCAGCATGATCCTGGCAGATCTCGTCGAGAGGACCGGTCACGAAGCGCTGATGGTCTCAAAAGAGGTCAGAAAGAAGGTCAACACCCCCGGTCTCGACTCGCCTCCCCTGAACATGACCCCTGAAGACCCAAAGAAGGGGCTGAAGTACGCCGCCGTCGACGTTCCTTCCGGGGTCAGGGGCAGAATGTCCCTTTTAGGGCCGATGATCGAGGAAGCGGAAGCTGCCATCGTCATAAGAAATGACAACTGCACCCTGGGGTGCACCGGCTGTGCCAGGACCAACGAACTGACCCGCTTTCTCCTCAGAACTAGACGCATACCCCTCCTCGAGCTCGACTATCCCGAGGATGAGTTTCAGGCAAAGCAGTTCGTCCACAAAATTCACGAGTTTCTGGAGGGGTTGAATTGATCAGAATTGCCCAGATCTCCTGCGGGCCCGAATACAGTGGCGTTCAGGGGGAGCTAGAGAAGGCCGCCGATATGGTCGGCGCGGAGCTCGTCTTCCCCGAGGTCTCCCTGGAAGACGTTCGGAACGTGGAGGAGAGGTTCGGGATCGAGGTGGCCAGCGGCGACCTCAACCTCGCCATGGCGAGAGCCACCAGGATTGTGGAGAACCCGGACCTGGCCGACGCCGTATTCGTGGCGACCTGTTTCAGGTGCGCCGAAGGCGCCATAGTTCGAAGCGAGATCCGAAAGTACATCCACGAGAACTCTAGGATCCCCGTCCTCAGCTACTCTTTCACCGAGAGGACGACGGCCGAGACCCTCCTCACCAGGATGGAGGCTCTCGTCACGACGGCCAAATTCAAGGGTCTACTCTCCCGAGAGAGGCAGACCGGCCTCACCGCCGGGATCGATTCGGGCTCGACTACCACGAAATCCGTGGTGATGAGGGACAACGAGGTCATAGGGACCGGCTGGGTTCCCACCACCGAAGTTCTCAAGAGCGCCGAAGCCGCTTACAACGCCGCCCTCGAATCGGCTGGCGTCAAAAGAGAGAAGATCGAGGGTCTGGGGACGACCGGCTACGGCCGCCACCTCGTCGGCAAGCATTTCGGGGCCAAGCTGATCCAGGAAGAGATCACCGTCAACTCCAAGGGAGCCGTCTTCCTGGCCGACGCCCAGAAGGGCACCGCCACGGTGATCGATATCGGCGGCATGGACAACAAGGCGATCTCCGTCCAGGACGGGATTCCGGGAACCTTCACCATGGGCGGGATCTGCGCCGGGGCCTCTGGGAGGTTTTTGGAGCTGACTGCCAGGCGTCTTGGTGTCGACATAACAGAGCTTGGAAAGCTCGCCATGAAAGGGGACCATCAAAAGGTGCCCATGAACAGCTACTGTATCGTCTTCGGAACCCAGAGCCTGGTGAACAGCCTCTCGGCTGGGAGCAAGCCCGAGGACGTGGCGATGGCCGCATGTCACAGCGTCGCAGAGCAGGTCTTCGAGCAGCAGCTCCAGGAGGTGGAGGTGAAGGAGCCGGTGATCATGGTGGGTGGGACCGCCCTGATCGAAGGGCTCCCGCGAGCCATGGAGCAGCTTCTGGGCCTCAAGGTGATGGTGCCCGATTACGCCCAGTATATCGGTTGCGTTGGAGCGAGCCTGCTGGTTTCGGGCCTCGTGGAGGATTGAGATGGAGATGGACCCCCTCGAGGTCTTCAAGGTCGAGATGCCCGGAGAGGATTACGGGGCCGAGAAGTACAGAGAGATCATCATGGACATCCTCCAGGACCTGGGCCTCATCAGGTCGATAGGCAGGCTCTACGTCTACGTCGACATAAAGACGCCATACTTTGCGGTCTATGGTATGATCCGGGGAAAGCAGCCGCCTCTTACGGTCGGAGACGTTGGCGATCTGCTGGAAGCCGAGGGCGGGTATCAGATCACCGTGGATGATGAGGAGCACATGTCCAACCTCATTCGGGTCCTCTGGGGGACCTACGGCCGGGAGAACGTGGAGCAACCCGATAGGAACGTCCTCGTGGTCCTATCGGACGAGTCTCCCAAAGATCTGGTGGTTGCGGATCTTGAGACCGAGTTCAAGCGAGACCTGATGGACGCCCTCGTCCGGATAGCTCCGGAGGGGTTCAGGAACCGGAGGAACGAGATGGGCAAAGACAGCTTCTTTTTTTTGGCCGCTGAAGAGACGATCAAGCCCGAGCTGCTATCCGAGGCGAAAGAGAAACTCGGGGGTATGAGAGATGCTTGATCCTGTGATGTTCACCGGCGGCGTCTACAAGCACGACCTTGTCACGGAGCTGATCGAGGACCTGGGGGGCTACCTCCTCCAAAAGAACGTGACCCAAAGCGAGATAATACTCCTGATGCTCGTACCCCACGAGGACATGCCGGTTTTGGAGGCTCTGACCAAGGAGCTTCGGGGCAAGCTCGAAAGGGCCCCCCTGGCGGGGACGGAGATAGCCGTCGTCACTCCGACCCTTGCGATCCATCATCTCCCTCACCCTGCCTGCGACGTCGCCGAGTACCTCAGGAGGCACGGCGCCAAGAGCAACATGATCGGGATGGGCAGAGGCGTCGCACGGGAGATCGCTCAGATGGACGAGTATGAGACCGCTCTCATCAACGAGCACGACGCCGTAGTCTTCACCTTCGGCAACTTCGTAGACTGCATCATCAAAAAGGAGCATCTCTACAGGAGCCTCACGGTTCCCGTGATCGTCACCGGCGGCCCCGAGATGAAGAAGGAGGACCTTCCTTACGCCTTCGAGTACGTCCCCAACGTCGGCCGGATCGCTCACAGGTCCCGGAAGGCGACGGAGATAGGGAGCCTCGACAACATCGTAGCGGCCGCGGGCAGAGCCCTTGACAGCGTCCGCGCCCAGATCTCAAAGGACCCCCTGACCACCACTCCGCCGAGGGTGATGGAGGTGGTGAGGGAGCAGGTGCCCGACATAATGCAATCTCATTCGCCGCTGCCGATAGCTCTGAACCTCAACGGCCTGAGGATAAAGCTGCCATATGACGAGTACCACGAGGCAGTGACTGGGGTAAAGTTCGACGAGGGCGTGACCCTCGGGGAGATCGCTAAAGTTTTGCCCTCCAGGATGAAGAACTATATACTCGTTCGGATATTGCCCATGTCAGAAACCGGCTTTGTGGTCTAGGTGAGCGGAAATGAGTTTTGAAGACGATCTTGACAGGATCCTTGAGAAGGGCACAGAACAGACGGCGGAGGATATGCTCGACTCCATCGAGAAGACGTATGGAGAGGTGCCGTACATATTCAAGTTCATGAAGGACAAGCCCGAGCTTCTGATAACTAAAATCCTTCACAACAACGCCATAATCAGAAGTTCCCAGACCCTCGACCTGGAAACTCAGGAGCTTATATCCATCGCCGTCGCCGCGGCGATCAGGTGCACCCACTGTCTCAAGCTTCACCTCAGGGTCGCAAAGAGGATGGGGATCACCGACGATGAGATCGGGGCCGCCCTCCTAATAGCCGGGAACATCGCCAACGCCACGGTCCTTGCCATGGCCACAAGGGAGCTGAACGAGGAGAGGGAGGTCTGCCCGGTCTGCCAGGTGAGCGGCGGCAACGGCGATCCGATGGACATCTGATCGGCGTCTTCGATTTTTCAAGATCGTCTTCATCCTCCTTTTGGTTCCACGATCAATTTATCACAACTGCAAACTAGTGTAAATTTTAATACCCCTCTCCAGATTT
>DAQG01000071.1 GCA_002502785.1 Methanothrix harundinacea
TTACATCACATTCGGCACGCTGTCTAGCCAGGGCGTTGTTATATGTAAATACGAATCAAGATACGCGCAACAAACTGCTTATATTTCAATTCGGCAATTTTGGTATCAATGTCCTGTTATTATCTGTGGCGTTATGGATTTTGGGGATAAATTACCAAATTATATCAATGTCTCCACTGAAAATGACAATTATGATATTTTTATTTGGAGGGCTACTGTTTCCCTACGTTATAGGCTGGCAACAGAGGAAAAAACTGCGTGAATTGATTTTGAAAAAACAGCAAGATATTATTGATGAATTATTGAATATTTTAGAGTTTCCAACCCCCTCAATATACGTTTCAGAGCTGCAAAAATTCTATAAGATAATAGAAGATGATAAAACTTATAGAAATCCGCTAATCAGAAAATCTACCAAAATTGATGAAAAATTCGAGGTGCCTGAAAATATTCAGCGGACAGTCCCGTGCACAAGTTATTTAAAATTTTATAAAAAATTCAAGATAAGATTCGGTGTTGCATTGATCAGATGCAAAATTTAGAGGGGAATAGCGACGCACTAACTGATGTAGCCTATAGATACGCCAATGCATATCGCATCCGAAGGGGAGAACTTGCTAATATGATAGAAAACGAGCGGAAAAGTACGCCGTTTTTGTGGATTATTTTTACGTTTATATTCAATCCAATTTTAAATGTAATTCTGAGCTATATTGGCAAATTGCTTGCTCCAAATTTGGTTCAATTGGTTCCACAAATGGCGCAAGCTGCAGGAAGTTTTGTTCTATAATTAATATTATATCAATGTCATCAACCATTTTGGGACCATCCTCATAAAGTGATACCCACCACAGAAGGGACGAGGTCGTAGCGAATCATACGCACATACCTTTTCTGCCTGGCCCATCAGGACGAGGCTCGCAAGAGCAAGGCCGAAAAATTAAGCCGAAGATCACCCTACAGCTGCTGAGAAAGCCAAGACGTCTACTTCTGGATGATCTCGTCCCTGCCCCGGTTACGATGCGATTATCCGCATACTGCCGCCCACCCCTGCCATCGCACCGGTCGGGCGCATCATCTCCGCCTTCCACGAACCCACGCCGCGCGTCTCCCAGCCGATCGAGCCCAGGGCGCCCTCGACCGCAGGCGGCGTGCCCGG
This sequence comes from Methanothrix harundinacea, assembly GCA_002502785.1. GTDB lineage: Archaea > Halobacteriota > Methanosarcinia > Methanotrichales > Methanotrichaceae > Methanocrinis > Methanocrinis harundinacea_A. The sequence goes on from DAQG01000071.1 coordinate 1,160, forward strand.
CCACTAAATGACTTGATCTCGGACGAAAGTGCGTAAGAGGACTTTGAGAGGATGCCAAAAAAAGGGACACTTTTCTCAAGTCAAGAGGGATCGGCGCCCTCAAGCCTGATAACGGCCTCCATCTCGTTTAGCACGTCTTCAACAAAAACTTCCCGACACTCCGAGACCTTCTTCTCGCTATCGATACGATTCGCAGGAAGAGAGGGCGTCGAGGATATCCTGGACCTTCATTTCCCGACGCCTTTGAGATTGGCTTGGACGCCCGCCCAGTATTTGCGGGCCGACTCGTAGCTCTCCCAGATAATGAAGTCGTCCCACTCATCGAACGACTCGGCGCCCTTCCTGGATCTGATGCGCTCTTCGAACTTCTCAAAGCTCATATCGTACTTGGCGCGCATCTCTTGTATCAGGGAGTCGAAGTGGCGGATCTTCGATGCCGCCTGATCCAGAACGAGGCTTCTCAGGGCGTCTTTCTCATCCTTGAAGAGGCCGTCTCTTACGAGCATGGTGATCGGCTCGAAGACCTCCCTGGATACCTCAACAGTCTCGCTCATTCTCTTCACCGACCTGGAAAATAAGGCCTTCAAGAGATATAAATGCGGCGAAGATACGCCGGGATCGACCTCGTCATCGGCGACCTCCCCCGGGTCGTGGACGTGAACCCCCGGCCCACCACCTCCGTCGTCGGGATCGCAAAGGTGATGCGCGAGGAGCTTGCAGACCTGATCTTTCGAGCGAGGTTTGCGACGCTACCGGAGAGGGTGACGGTGGATGGGAAATGTACCTTTAACAAGTATAGATTAGTATAATTTTGATCTTTGCTTGCACACCCACAAGTCCATTTTAAAATTATCAATCCCTATTTGTACCACTCCTATGTAACCTGTTATATACTTAAAAGCGGAGTGTTCTAAGTTTCTATCAATCCAACTTTTTGATGCTAAATGGCTAAAGCCCATCAGATTTTTATAAATATATCAATATTCAAGTTGATAATATAATCGAGCCGGTGGCGGTGTACCTCACTGCAAGCTGCGGATTATTCGATAAATGCATGTTTAATGAGAACGATCGAATTTCCAATTTTGGTAAAAAGGTTTTTATGATTATATAAAATAGATAAAATGTAACTACTGGGAACAGAAATTGATATGTTGTATAATCATATGGCTTGAGGATTTCGATTTACTCATTGCGATAGCGTGATTTGAGCCCAAATCCAATATATTCTATTATTTGGCAGATTCAATTATAAAGAGGGCCGCCTTGGGATAGAACATACTCAATTTCCATTTTCACTATCTTGTATCATAACACCGACCCGCTCCGGAAGAATAGCGCCAATAACAGCATCGACCCCGGCGCGGTAACGATCCAAGGCAAACCGAGCAGCAGCAACTTGGTTGAGAAATGAGGATAAAAGTATACTATGACAAACAGGGGGATGATCAAGCCGTTGGCCAGGAAAAACAGCCGGACCCACCTCTGCAGCCCCTCTTTCGCAAATATGGGGACCGCAAATAAGGTCGCAAAACCCAACGCTATGTATCCCAAAGCGTCCACAGTCCAGAAGAGAGAGTGAGGCGTCTGGACCAGGACCGGGTCCGGGTCAGGATAAGGAAGCACGGCAGTCAATTGAACCGCGTAATTCAAACTGACGTATGTGACGTACATCACGCCAAAGAGAACGGCCGCATGGCTCCAGAACCTCTTCTCCTCCGGCGTAACATGGTGAAGGGCGAGAAGCGCGAGCATGAATGGTGCTGCAATAAAAAGCGAAAATCCGTAGATGAGAATCTCATCCCATGGCTTACCGATAAGGCCTAGGATTTGCAGAATTTGAAAAACAGAGTAGCCAGCCGCTGCAACGAATGCAACAAGCGCTGTCCAGAACCCTATTCGATATATTGTTTTATCCATTTAAACGGCCTTCTTCTCATATATTCAAACTTTTTAAGTATACTAACTATTATTTGAACTATATCTAATTATTGGCTCAGTATTAATACCTCGCACTTATCTGCGTGCGAATTTGAGATTTGAGGTACCACAAACCCCATGGCGAGGTCGTCACAACCTCGCCATCGCCTGAAAACAATATGTCCACGAGACGTATCGTTATCGATCGCCTCGGATGGCGGCAAGACCCAAGGCCGGAGATTTGCATGAAAAAGCGAAGAGCCGATATTATTGATCACTGCCCCTTTTTTTCCTCGACCGCAAACTCCTTCACGTCCAGAAACCAGAGCCCCTCCCTCTTCGTCGCCTCGCTTCTGGCGATCTTCAGCCTCTTTTTGAATATGGGCCCGTCGAGGACGAAGGTGTGAAACTCGCCGTTCTCACCGCAGGGGTCGATGGAGCCGTCGGTGGCCCGCAGATCTGCAATGAAGCGCTCGTCGATTTTGCGGCCCAGCCACTCCTGGCCCAGAATATCGGCCTTGACGCTGACGAGGATCACATCAAACCCGGCGGCAACGACCTCCTTTACGATCTCCTCGGAGTTCATCTTCCAGATCGGCATCACCAGCTCGATCTCAAGCTCTTCGCAGATCCTCTCCACCAGGCGGTCGTGGGTCTCTATGTGGCCGAATACGGCTGAAGTTATCTTTGTGCCATTATTCTTCTCGCTCTCTTTCTCGTTCAGGTCCCGAAAGACCCGCTTGAACTCCACCTCGTATGACGCGAAGCCCGTTCGTATGAGGGGAATCCCCATCGCCTCGGCCTGGGCAGAGAGGAGATCGGGGTTGACCTCGTGAGCCCCCTGTCTATTCATGTTCCAGAAGCTCAAGAGATATCTGACGTTCCAGCCTTGCGAGATCGCCTTGTAGAGCGAAAGGCAGCCGTCCTTCCCACCGGTCCAAGAGACGACCGCCACGCCATCGCTTCCGTTGCCCTTTCCCGAACGAGATTCTTCGCTCATCCACCGCCTCCTATCGCCATTCGCACCGACTCGTCGAGAGCCTCGGCAGCCCTTTTAAGCTCCTCATCCCCTGCCTCATTCAGCCGCGCCAGGTCTCGCCGGAGGGGTCCGAGCCGAAGCTCCGCCTCGGGTCCGGGAAGGCCCTTCGCCCCCTCAAAGATCTCCTCCAGCCGCACGAATTTTTTCCAGAGGGCGCCTCTCGACCCCAGGGCGTCGATCAGGTCTGAGAGGGCCCGGGCCGCCCTGTGGCCGTGCTCGGTCAGATCGAGCCTCCTGATCCTCCCCTCGGGCCGCGAGCTGATCAGCCCCTGCTCCTCCATCTCGGCGAGGATCTTGAGGGTATGGGGAACGGTGGAGTCGATCGTCTTTGCCACCATCGAGGCATAGGCCGGGTCCAGGTTCCTGATGGCGAGAAGCGCCATCGCCGGCTTTTCCCTCAAAAAGAAGAACTCGGGCCTCTCTTTCATCCCATCCACCTTTGGTTTCTCCCTCTCGACCTCAGTCCCAGCCTTGCTTCACTTCAAAACGAAGAGATGTCTTCGCCCTCCGGAAGGTCGGGCAGGAGGACGGGGGCGGCCCTCGCCTCCTCCGGAAGGAGGACGACGACCGGCTCGTTGTAGCCGCCAAACCTCCTCACCTCCAGAGTCTCAAACCGGATCTCGAGGGTTCCGGGCGACTCGGGCGGCATCCTCAGAATTCCGGGCCCAGCGGTATAGACGGTGGAGATCCTGCTCTCCGTCGGAAGGCCGGTATCCTTCGAGACCCAGACCGTCCAGTCGAACTCCGCACCCCGCTCGAAGAGTCCGTTCATATCGATCATCAGGGGGATCCTGGGGTCGACGGAGCTTATCTGTCCCAGCATGACCCCGTAGGCGGTGTCGTCGTCGGGGATGACCTTCAGCCTGTAGAGCTCCTGGCTTCCGCTTCCCGCCTTTTCTGTCCCCTCGCCGACGATCTCAGCCCTCTCGATCATCTCCATCAGATGGGCCAGCTGATCGATCTTCTCAATCCCATACTGGGGGTCGGGCTGCAATAGGCCGATCCACTCATCCCCCATCTTTTGGTAGAGGGTCTTGTTCAGGAAGTAGACCTCAACGGTCTCCTCGGCGGTCTTGTCCCCGGCGAGGGTCGTCCTCCTCGATGTGGATACCTCCGTCGAGCTCTGATCGGTGAGGTTGATCGCCCCCGCCCACCGGAGCAATATCATCTCCCCCTCCTGGGACCCCTCGCCCTCGAAGTTTCGAAACTCCACGGTCTGGTCCATGTCGATCTCGAAGCTGTAGGATTCTAGATCGCCGGTCGCCTCCGCCATCCTCTCTTTGACCTCGCCGCCGCTCGGCAGGGGCTCGTCTCCGATGCAGCCGGCAAAGGCCGCCGCCGCCAGAGCCAGCACCAGTAAGATCCTCTTCATTCAGTCCCCCACTCCTAATTTTCGGCCTGCGATCGGTCGGCCTTCCTCAGGCAGAGCTCTTGAACTTCTCGCCAGTGATCATCTCGAAGAGCCTGATGTAGATCTTGCTCGTCTGACCTATCACGTCCTCGGGAAGGGCCGGTATATCTGGCTCGGCCTCTTTCCTATCCCTGGCACCGTAAAGCCGATCCTTGTACCCGATCCTTCGATAGTGTTGGCGGACGTACTCCTTTGAGAGGTCGACGAACTCACCCTCCTCGTACTTCGCCTTATCCCAGAACCGGTCCTCGTCGGCGGTCCCGTAGACGTCGATGACCATTACGTTTCTGTCTTCATCGAAGGCGAACTCCTTCTTCCCATCGACGTGGATGAGGCCCCTAGCCCCCACCTCTCTTTTGATATCCTCGTCGATCTTGAGGACCGTCTCGCAGATCTGGTCGTACTCCTCAGGCGATAGCAGCGAGATCTTCAGGGCCTCGGCCTTGTCGAGGAGCCGGTCGACCCTCTCCAGCTTCGTTGAGACCTCGATGTAGGGTTCGGGCAGTGGTTCCCCGTACTCTACCTTCCGCCCTTTCGGAAATCCGAGGGCTTCGGGCGAAACGTCGCCTCTCACAAGCCTGTCATAGATCGATCCCGCCGCATACCACCTGCATATCACCTCCAGGGGAATCAGGTAGTTGCCAGACCCTGGCTTGATATTCTCGGGCTGGATCACGTCCACCTTATTGACCAGCATTCCGTTGGGGGGGAGAAACTTCTCGAAGTGAGTCGGAATCCCCATATTCTTCGCCCGCGAAAACCAGTGGACCCCCTCCCTGCAGAGCGTCTCCCCCTTGTGGGGGATGAGGCTGGGGATCACCTTATCGAAGACGGATATCCTATCCGTGAACCTGAACTCCAGCTCCCGGCCGAGGTCGTAGACCTCCTTGACCGAGCCCATCCTCAAAGGCTTCCGTTCCATCACAAACCCCATCTTCCGGTTAGTGGATAACTCTTTTGCTGTCAGGGTTAGACGGCTTGGCTTCGAGGAGATAGAGGGAAAAAAAGCCGAAAGCGAGAATCAAATGCGTCAGCACAGTGGATGCGAAAATCGCGAAAAGGAGGGCAAATGCCCCCCCCCGAATTTGAGGCAGACACATCAGGCGAAAAGCGTGCTGTCTGCCATGCCCGATAGGAATTGGCCGTCTGAATTGTAGGCCTCGTAGCTTCCCTTAATCGACCCCTCTTTGATATCGAGGTCCAGAACGTAGATGCGAGATCCGTCCTGCGGCACAAGGTTGAGCGATAACGAGTCTTCGAACGCCGATCCGCTGACCCCCACCTGGCTTTTGGCGCCCGCTGCGGTCAGGTTTCCTGTCCCGAAGACGACATCTCCGGATCGGAAAAGGGCGATGTCGACCTTTCCGGTGACGTCCCCCACAAGGGCGAGATCTATTCGCTCCCCAACGCCAGATTCGGCCTCTGTCTCATCGACGATCTCGACCTCGTCTAAGCCGCTTTCATCGGTCGAGTTTTGGGAATCGTTCTCTTCGGGCTCGACTGCCATCAGGTCCTTCGCCTCGTCGGTGTTCAGATCCGGCATGCTCAGATCGAAGCCGAGATCGTCGGCACCGAGCCATTCGGTGGTGTCGACATAGCGGGCCCGGGAACACGAAGTCCGGCTGCAGGCCCCCTCCGCAGCACCCAGGACGAAAGAGGATATCAATATAGTGAGCAACAACAAGCTTAGGTATCTCATATCTCTCAAAACTCCCCATATACCTGGACTCTCGATCTACAAGAACTATCTCTTCTTCGAACTTCGACAAATACCTTTTGGATTTTCGAAGGTTCAAACAGCGCCCTGACCTGCCACGAAATTGCCAGCGAGATCCGGCGGCAGGACCACCTCAGCATGAACGGGTCCGGTGAACCCGGTTACATATGGGATTTTGTATCCGGCGGCAGTTCCAGATCCCACAAGGCCCGATGCCGAATAGGCGACGTAACTACCTTGAGCGGGGCTTGTCAGAAGGCTCAGCCTGACCCTATAGAGGGCCGGATCTCCTAAGGAGACCACGCGCAGATCCAATAGGCCGGATGCTGCAGATCCCGCTGCAGTGACCTGCCTCGAATCGCCTTTCGATGTCATGGTCCCCTCACCGAAGACCTCGCCGTCGGCCTGATAGAGCGTCAGGTCCAACTGCCGCGTCTCCTCTTCCATGAGGGAGATGGACCAGATTCCGGCGACATCAGGCGAAAGCTGGCCAAGCGGCGCCAGATACTCGCCCTGCTCAATCCATCCAGTCCAGTTCTCCCCTGAAAGGTTCATCATGCCGACGATGTAGCCCTCGGTATGATGAACGTCGACGATCTGAAGACCTTCGATTCCGAGCCATTCGTCTTCGGGCGATTCGTCCGCCGACGTCGGATACGATAATGTCAGGAGGAGAGCCAGTATCAAAACCAGAATCGTTCTCATCGAATAAACCCCTCCGGAAGAAAAACCTCTAGAAGATAGAATCCGAAAAAAAGTTGGGATGGATGCCCCCCTTTCATCAGCTCATGGCGTTTCCGCCCGATACCCCCATCCCGACGCTTCCGACGCTGACCGTACCGGAGGGCTCAGCCGACGCCGTCTGGGCAGTTGAATAGAAGCGGTTGCCGTTGCAGTTTCCTGCCCAGGATACGCCGTCAGAGGAGTAGGCGTTGTAAGTGCCAAAGATGCTGTTTCCGCTCACAGTGGTTCTGAGCCTGTACATGCTGTTTCCGCCGACGGTTACCAGGCGAAGCGACAGGCCGGACCCTTCAGTGGACCCAGCAGCAGTGACCTCCTGAGAGTTGACTCCCGTGGTCATGTAGCCCTTTCCGAAGACCTCGTTTCCATACTGGTAGAGGGTGAGGTCGACGGTTCTCGATGCGCTGTCAACGAGGCTCAAAGTCCACCTTCCAGCCACGTTAGACCAGGGTGATCCTGTGGTGGTAGGCGGGGTATAAACGGCGCTGCCGTTCGCGACGCCGGGACTCATCCCGGTAGTGGAGTCGATGTACCCCAGGGACTCGTCCTTGAAAGACGCCTGGAGGTCTTCTCGGATCTGGCTTCCGGTCATATCGTCCAGGTTGAGTTCATCTGACGCTACAGGAAATGCAAAAGCCGCCAATACGATCAGCGGCACCATAAATGCCTTTTGAAATTTCATGTATCGCTAACCTCCTTTATCGTTGTGATGAGGATGGATTCGCCGGGACTGTTCGCCCGGCGTTCTGATCTCTGCTCGTTCTTTTCTCCTTAGACCCATCAAGCTTTTCGGGATCCGGTGACGGTTCCTGACCAGGTCGATCCGTCGCTGCCGTAAGCCGAATAGCTGCCGGAGACGAGATCTCCGGTAAGGGATAGGTCGAACCTGTAAAGGGTGATGGATTCGAGGGATACGAGATCGAGGCCAAGGCCGTTCCCGACGACAGTGCCGCTGGCGGCAGCCTGGCTCGCAGAGTCGAGGCCCGAAGGCGGCTGGTTCAACCAGTCGATCATCGATTCGATCCCCTGGTCCTCCGAGGTGGCTGCACCGGCGGGGCCGTCAGACTGACCCAAAATCCCCTTTCCGAAGACGAGGCCTCCCGTCTGATAGAGGGCCAGGTCGAGGGATCTGGTGGTGCTCTCCGCCATCGCAAGAGACCATCTCCCAGAAAAGTCTGATGGCTCGGATGGGCTTGCGGTTTCCGCGACAGGAGGAGTCTGGGCGGTCGTTCCCGTCCCGCCTATGCTGTAAACCTCTTTTTTAGCGGGTGCGGTCGGCAGGGTGGCGATACCGCCGTCGGTGGCGTTTGTGATCGTGCCGTTTTCGCTGGAGCTTCCAACCTTCGATATGTACTCGGCTGTGTGGTGTACGTCCGATATGGCCATCCCGCCCCCGAGCCAGTCGTCATCATCAGCAGCCTGGGCTGCGGAGACGAAAGATATGAGGACGACTAGAGATATCAGAGCCGTCTTACAGTTTGTCATCAATTTTTTAACCCCCATTTCTGGGGATGAACTTCTGGGTATAAAATCGTTTTGTTCTCAGAAACCGGGAACTGGTGAGATCATTCTCCCGTCTCGAATATGAATGAGTGAGCCTGCCTGAACTTTTCGTCCTTCATCATGCATCCCTCGGGCTTTCCCTTCATCCACCGGTCCCGCCCCATCTCTTTCCAAATATCCTTCAGGCTCTTATCCCGGACGTTTCCGAAGGGGATGGGCATGTAGGCGCAGGGCAGGACGTCGCCCGAGGCGTCGACGTGAAGCCATCTTCGGCCCGCAAAGCAGCCGAACATATCGGGGCTGAGAAGGTAGGGGAAGGCAGAAACCCTGGGCCCCTCAGGCAAGCGGTTCTTCTCCTCATGGAACCGACTGAGCCGGTCGACATCGCCCTTGCTCAAAACTTCGTTCATATGGGACGACCACCTCCCCACCGCCACGATCTCGTATAGGGATAGCTCGTGAGCCCCCAACTCCGCTGCAAGGGAATAGGCGTCCTCGAGGTCGTCGATGTTCATGGGGGATGCGACCATGAACAGGTCCACCATCAGGCCTCCAGCCAGGGCGTTTTTGATCCCGAAGAGGGCGTCGGAGAAGGCGCCCGTTCTTCCTCGGAACCGGTCGTGCTCTTTGGGATTAGGGCTGTCGATGCTTATTCTGACGGCGTATAGACCAGCCCTTTTCAGGGACTCTGCCCGCTCCTCTGCCAGGCCGTGGCCACTGGAAAATGATGCAGATATCGCCCTCTCGTCGACTTGGGCCACCAGATCCGGAAGGTCGCGCCTCAGCATCGGCTCACCGCCGTCGAAGGATATCATGTAGCTTCCGAGGTCGAGGGCTTCATTGATCACCCTTTTTACGTCCTCGGAGCTGAGGACATCTCCCGTTCGTGATGGTGCGCTGCAGTGGACGCAATCGTTGGGACAGGCGCGTATGATGGCGATCGAGACCTGGTCAGGAACCCTCCTCCTCGTCAGGGCCGCCACCTGGGAGGAGATCATCCGATCGAAGGCGAGGCTCGGGGCCGGGGGGATCCAGGTTGAAAAGACGATCTGATCGGGTCCAGAACTGATCGGCTTCTCTTTGGAGAAGGTTTCGTTGATCTTTCTGATGACGGGACCTGCGACCCTTGAGAGGGGGCCAGTCGCCCGGAAGGTGATCTTGCCGCCTTCGGTCTCAGCCTCTATCTTCAGCAGCGGTTTTTCAGCGACTTGCATTCTTCTCCCCACTTGTCTACGATGCTTCCCAGCCTCGCCTTGATCTTTTCGTCCCCACCGGCCTCGGCTAAAGCCATCTTCGCGGCGCGGCAGTGGTCCCTGATCACCTCGGCGCAAAGGCTGAGCGTCGTCTCTTTCGAGTGACCCCGGCTGTATATCACGGGAAGGGTGATCGATGTCTTCTCCGACGATTTGCCCTTCTCCATCCCCAAAAACTCGTTCAGGTCGTCGGCGACCTGGTAGGCGAGGCCCAGGTGCATCCCGTAGCTCTCGAAGAGGGCGACGTCCTCGTCGTCGGCGCCCGCTATCAGGCATCCGATCTTCGAGGAGGCTGATATGAGGGACGCCGTCTTCTTGCATATGCAGAGGTAGTAGTCCTCGGGCCTGTTCCTGCTGGCGAGGTCCAGCATTTCCCCTTCAGACATCTCCATGCAGGCTTGTGAGAAGGCCTCGATCACAGGCTGGCTGTAGCCGGACATGAGGCCGATGGACCTGGATATCAGGTAATCGCCACAGAGGAGGGCCGCCTCCATGCCGTATTTTTGAAAAGCGCTGGCTGCGCCCCGCCGCTGCGTCCCGCAGTCCAAGATGTCGTCGTGGACGAGAGATGCCGCATGGACCAGCTCCATCGCCAGGGCGGCGTCCACCGATTCGACGGCGTTGCAGCCGAAGGCTTCTGACGAGAGGACGAGTATAAGGGGTCGGACCCTCTTTCCGGGCGAGGTGAGGACGTACTTTATGACCTCGCCTAGGCCAGAGCCTGGCAAGCTCTCGGTCAGCCTCTCAAGCTCACCGTTAATCAGATGATACTCGTCCCAGACCTCGAACATCTCGGAGGTGGTTGGCCGGATCTATATTTAGTTGTTGCGAAACGGAACCGACGGTTGCGTCTTTTCGAAAAGAGATTCGTCGGACAGTTGCGGGGCATCTCTTCGTTTTTCTCAGAACATTCCGATTCATTTAGTCGCCGGATGGTCGAAGACCGGAACGGACCCATGGCCCCCAAATCATCAGAAAAAGTATCCTGGAGTTATAACCGGCGACACAAAAGATATTATACGATATCTGCAGAAGTTCTGGAGAGGATACGCATATGAAGGCGATTTTGGCTCTATCTTCGGCTCTGCTCCTCGTTCTCGGACTGCAGGGCACAGTGGGCTCGGCCCAGACTCTGGCCAGCACCTTCGATGAGGGCGACGATGGATGGGGTTCAGAGGGGGTTGCCCGCCTATCATGGCAGCAATTTGGGGGTGATTCGGTTGGGTTCCTTCAGGCGGAGAACGCTGGCGTCGGCGTCTGGAGCTATGAATCGCCGACATCCTGGTCTGGAGACTGGAGCCGGTACGTCGGAGGTATATTGAGCTTCGACGAAAGGCTGATAGCATCCGATGGCCCCGATCCGGAAGGGAGTCGTGTGAAGATCCTGGGGTCCGACGGGACGGTCCTGTCCTGGTCCTGCCCCGCTCCAGAAAGGTTCTGGACCGGTCGCGAGGTAGTCCTCAATGCCTCCAACTTCGGGGCTTCGGAGGTGGAGTTTCGACGGACTATGAGGTCGGTGACAGGAATCGCGATCGGGGGCGAACGGACGGGAAAAAGATCGATCCTCGGCCTTGACAACATCGTCGTCGCGCCGCCTTCGGGGCTGGACCTCTCAGCCAACTTCAATGAAGGCGATGGCGGGTGGAGGCCCGATGGCGACGTCTCTTTCGAATGGAGGGAGATGGGCGGAAACGGCGGAGGTTTTCTCGTGGGCCGGGATCTCGGCGACGGCAGCACCTGGTACTACGTCTCGCCGAGGTCATGGTCTGGGGACTGGACCCCTTACGTCGGAGGCATATTGAGCTTCGAATTGAAGATGATCGACTCTGGCACGGGCGAGCCTTACGATGCAGATTTGGTGAGGATAGTCGGGTCGGATGGGTCGGTCGTCTCAGTCTTCTGCACACCCTCTTCAAGTTCAGAAGATATGCCCGAAAGCGCATGGACCCAGCGCAGGGTGGCCCTCACCCCTGCGACCTTTGGAACGACCGAGGAGACATTCTCAAGGGTCTTGAGGTCTGTGGACCGAGTTTTGATCAGGGGCGAGTACTCTGACAGAAGCGACGTCGAGGGGCTGGACAACGTCATCGTCACTCTGCCGGTGATGACCGATCTTGTAAGCACCTTCGATCTCGGGGACGAGGGATGGAGAGAGGGTCGGGACGTCTTCCTCTCCTGGAGCGAGGCCGGAGGAAATCCGGGCGGTTTTCTTTTGGGCGAGGACCAGGGGTCTGGACAGACCTGGTACTACGTCTCCCCCGTCTCGTGGACAGGAGACTGGACACCATACGTAGGGGGCGTATTGAGCTTCGACTTGAAGATAGTCGATTCAGGGAACGGCAGCTCCACCTTCGGGGACGTGGTCCGGATATACGGTTCTGACGGGTCTTACCTCTCCTGGTCCTGCGACCCGCCAAAAGGAACATGGACCCGCCGCCAGGTCTCCCTGGTGCCGTCCTCGTTCAAAGAGTCCGGCGGGAGCTTCGATCTGGTGATGGGAGACGTCTCGGAGGTCTGGACCAGGGGCGAGTACAGTAACATGAGGGACGTGGGGGGCATCGACAACGTGATGGTCACCCTGGGCCCGGAGGGATAAGCGTTCAAGACATGATCCCCTCCGCAAAGTTTTTGACATTTCGCGCCGATATATTTTCTATATGGTGGGAAGAATTAGACGATCAGCTCTCGGATTGATCTCCACGACTTTTGTTTTTTTGGCGTTCGTGTCCGGAGCATACTGTCAGGAGGACCCAAACGAGCCGAACGGCGAGCTTGGGAACGCGACCGGGATAAATATCGGTGAGGCTTTTGGAGGTTACATAAACCCAGCGGGCGACGTGGACTTCTACAAGTTCAACATCGACAGTCCAGGGATCCTGGAAGTGAAATTGACTTCCGTTCCCGACGAGATGAAGACGAAGATAGATTTCTACGGCAAGAACTTCAACTGGATCACCAGGGCCGAGGCTTCGAACCCCGGCGACCTTGTGACCCTCCCGCTTGACATCACAAACCCCGGCTGGTACTACCTCGGAATATCCGACCTTATGGGAAAATCTCACGATGCAGGGTACTCCTCCGCGGTGGATTTTGAGCCGGTCGTCGATTCGAACGAGCCGAACAGCGAGATAGGGGATGCTACCGAAATCAATTTCGGCGAGGCGGCTAAGGGATACATTTTCACCAAGGGCGACGTGGATTTCTACAAGTTCTACGTCAACAGCTCAGGAATCCTGGACGTGTTGCTGGACAGTGCCCCCGACGACATGAAGACCAGGATCGATTTCTACGCCAAGAACTTCAACTGGGTCACGAGGGTCGACGCATCAAACCCCGGCGACCTCGTGACCTTGAACCTGGACCTTGCTAGCCCCGGCTGGTACTACGTCGGGATCACCGACCTCATGGGAACGTCTCACAACGTCGAGTACGCCTTCCACGCGGAACTTGAGCCGGTGGTGGACGAAAATGAGCCCGACAGCGAGATAGGGGATGCTGCGGAGATCAACTTCGGTGATCTCGTCGGAGGACACATATTCCCCAGAGCTGACGGCGACTTCTACAAGTTCAACGTGCCAAGCCCCGGAATTTTGGAGGTGAAGCTGACCGACTCGCCCGACGATATGAGGACGAGGATCGACCTATACGGCAAGAACCACAACTGGATCACGAGAGTCGACGCATCAAACCCCGGCGATTTGACAACCTTGAAGCTGGACATCGCAAACCCCGGCTGGTACTTTGTTGGGATCACCGACCTCATGGGAACGTCTCACAACGTCGAGTACGGCTTTTCGGCCGCCTTCGAGCCGGTGGTCGACGCTAACGAGCCGAACAGTGTGATCGGGGATGCGACAAGAATCGATTTCGGTGAGGTCGCTAATGGAATTATCTTCCCGAAGGGTGACGGCGACTTCTACAAGCTCTGGGTCGCAAGTCCCGGGACCCTGGAGGTGAAACTGACCGATTCGCCCGACGACATGAGGGCGAGGATCGACCTCTACGGCAAGAACTTCAACTGGATCACGAGAGTCGACGCCTCAAACCCCGGAGATCTGGCGACCCTGAAGCTGGAGATCACAAACCCCGGCTGGTACTATATAGGGATCACCGACCTCGCAGGCAAATCCCACAACGTCGAGTACTCCTTCCTGGTCGTTGGTGAGGGTATTGGGCAGAGCGACATCGGGGCATCGACCGAATCGAAATTGTCGGATTTGCGGGGAACTCTCAACACCGATTCCAACTGCAACCTGTACGTTGCAGACTACGGCAATAACCAGGTGAAGATCGTCAATCCCGATGGAAGCGCCACCACTTATGCGAGCGGGATCGATCGACCTCGATACCAGAAATTCGATTCTGCCGGGAACTTGTACGTGGGGTCCTTTGACGGAAACATCTACAAGATATCGATCTCAGGTGAGAAGACAGTGATTGCAAGTGGGATCTGGAGCCCGCAGGATATGGGCTTCGACGGGACAGGTAACCTCTACGTGGCCGGCGGTTACGACGGAAAAATACACCGCATAGCTCCCGATGGATCCAAGACCACCATGGATTCCGGTTTCACCTATCCCAAACATCTGGCAGTAACAACCGATGGAAACGTATACGTAGTCGGTAACAGTGGTACTTTTGTCATCAGGATCACTCCTGTGGGTGAAAAAGCAAACCTGGCGGATCTTGGCGAGACCATATTAGGTATGGCAACTGATGGCGAGTATCTTTACGTCACCCACTCTGATAAAATCTCTCGGATAGATGCTTTCGGAGAGGTCGCTACCATTGCGACCGGTCTTGATCAGCCAAGCAGCCTGGCGATATGCGACGGCAACGTTTTCGTTACCGTTAAAGACGGAATCGTTAAAAGAACGGTTGGAGGGGTTCAAGATGCTCCTGATGTGACAATAACGTCATATCCAGAGGCGAAGCTCACTCATTCAGGATTTGATTTTTCCGAAGGCTCCACTGGTGAATACCCTACCTACGATGGAGAGATAATAAGCTGGCAGTCTGACCTTATGGCGTCAACTCACCCGAATTATCCTCGAGATAGTGGTTACCTTTGGTGGAGGAACCTCCATCTGGATAATGTAAACTCCGAAAGCCAGACAAAGGACATGGGCGCAGTCGATATCTCAACGGTACGAACGGTTCCTGCAGTGTGGGACAAATCACCCCTGATACCACCTCTCCTAGTGGGGCATACAATCGTTGCCAAATGCTATGACGGTTATGTCAAGTTCCAGGTAATATCAGTCGATGCCACAGACGAGTCCGCTCGTGTCAGGTATTCCTACTCCGCTGATACCGCCTTCGACGATGCCGCAAGCTGAGGAAGCCGAGCAAAGCTGATGACATAGAGTTTGGTGAAAATCCGACCTGAAGAAAGGGTGGCCTACACCCAGAACCGAACGAACCATTCTCCCTATTCCGGCGACGGGCTGGCTAGCTGCGAAGGGGATGATGACGCACATCGAATCGCCTGCGCAGGGGTTGGGCGCTAGGCGAGGGGGTCGGGGATGTCCTCGCCTTCTTCCGCCACAGTCCATCCCCGGTTGGTTGTTTGGTGTTTGCATCCAGTTCCTGGGCCCGGACCCAGATGGCGAAGGCCAGACAGAATATCGGGATTAAAATCAGGATAGTGCAGGCCCGCGCCGGGGGCGCGGCCTTTCTTTTTAGCTGAATTAATCTTACCTGCGATCTTACGGATCTGCCTGTGGGGATCTTTTCGCCATCATGCGGCTGGAAAGCTGCACGAGAAGGCTGCTGGCCGGCTGGGGGCAGGGCGGGAAAGATTTTCAACCATGGCCGGGGAAATGAAATAGTGAAGTGCGGCCTTTCTGCTCGGCAGAGGCTGCTGGGCCGTTTTGGGCGATGGTGGGCAAACTTGGGTTGCGGTTTCAGAAGAAGCTCGAAAGAAGGAGCGGATATGAAGCGAGATGAAATACTCGAAAAAGCGCGATTCGAAGACGAGAATGGCATCAAGATTCTGTACGTCAAAGGCAGCCCCTACGAGATGGGCTACCAGCACGGCCGCCTGCTGGCTGATAAAATCGACTTGATGGTGAACCGGACCCTTCTGGCAACAGCCGCCTACGTCGCCGCCCAGACGAACTCGAATCTCGAAAGGGCGGAGGAGATGCTTCTGATCGGGCAAAACCGGGCCGAACCGCACCTTCCCGAGGAGACGAGGGAGGAAATGGTGGGGATCGCCGACGGCGTGCGTGATGCGGGCGGTAAGGCTACCCTCGATCAGATTCTGCTCTGGAATACCAACTACGATCAGTGGTGCATCTACTGCCACCCTCATTACTGGTGTTGCGACGGCGACGACGATGACAATTCTGCGCCCTTGGCTTCGATCCCGCAAGCACCGGCCGGTGGCGGATGCAGCAGCTTTTCCGCCTGGGACGAGTGGGCGGGCGGCGACGGCGAGCTGATCTTCGGCAAGAACGAGGACAACTTCAACATGCCTGAGCAGCTTGACTGCCGGATGATGGTGGTGGCCGATCCCGACGACGGATTCGGCCACGTCTTCATGACCTATCCCGGGATGGTCGGCCTTGACGGCGGGGTGAACGAGGAGGGGTTTGAGATGATGACGCAGCTCAGCTCCATGCAGGCCGAAAGCATGGACGGTTGCGGCATCGCCGTATTCACCCGCCTTCTATTGGCCCATGCAAGTTCTGTGGACGATGCCGTCAGGATCTTCAGGGACAATCCCCGGTGTGCTGGGATCGCCTACCACGTGGCCGACGCCAAGGCCAAGCGAGCGGCGGTGGTGGAGACCTCCTCAAAGAGGGTTTGCGTGCGCCATCCCATGGACGACGTGAAGGCTATCTGGCAGACGAATCACTCCAACTGTTATCCCGGATGGATGGGCTATTCGGGGTATAACATGGTGAGAGATCAGGCCCCGGTGAACGAGCTTGACGACGTATCCACCGTCGAGAGCTGGCAGAAGAGCCTCAAGGACCCGTACAACTTCTTCGTCCAGGCCCCCAGCCGGTTTGAGAGGTACGGGCAGCTGATCCACGAGCACTACGGCAAGATCACCCCGGAAAACGCCATGAAGATCCTCTGCGACCGGTACGACCCCTACACCCGGATGACCCGGCCGGAGGAGTTCCCCACCTGGACGAATAACATCCTCTGCACCATATGCGCCCTCTACCCCGATTTCGCCTATCGGGCAAAGGAGCCCGTCGGGGCCTTCAAGGCCCACATCGCCAACATGTGGTCCCTCGTCGCCCGGCCCGCCACCGGGGACCTGTGGCTGGCGATCCGGGACTTTCCGGCGCAGTGGGGCGGGTACGAGCACTTCAACCTGAAGGACCTCTTGGGACGGGGCCGGGGTCGCTGACCGGCCCGGCCCGCTCGCAACCCGCCGTCGAAGAAACAACTTTATGACTTTCGCAGAAGATACTTCAGCCCATGAGCATCCTCCGCTTATCTTCACTCAAATTCCCGGCTCTGAACTCGGCCGCCGTCTCCTCCATCTTCGCCGTCGCCGCCGCCGTCTTGCTCTTACTCTCGACATTTCCGGTGGCAGCAGCCGAGACGGTGGAGGCGGCCGAGAACACCCCATCCGAATCAGGGGGAAACGCTACGGTGGGTGACATACAGATGTACTACGAGATTACCGGTGAGGGAAAGCCCCTCCTTATGATCATGGGCCTCGGCGGCCACATCCTCGACTGGGGGTGGGTCCTGCCCGAGAAGCTGACCGAGAGCCGCCAGGTGATCCTCTTCGACAACCGGGGCGCGGGAAGAAGCGACCAGCCAGCAGGCCCCTACAGCATCACCGAGATGGCCAACGACACCGTCGGCCTTCTGGACGCCCTCGGAATAGAGCGGGCGGACGTCTTCGGCGTTTCCATGGGCGGGATGATCGCTCAGGAGATCGCCGTCCGCCAGCCTGAGCGGGTCGACCGGCTGATCCTGGGTGCCACCAGCCCCGGAGGCGACGCCCAGGTCCTGGCACCCCCGGAGGTTCAGGCGTACCTTGAGCCGCGGCTCGACCTGACGCTCCACGAGGCGCTATGGTGGGGCGCACCCGCGGGCTTCCCTCAGGAGTTCATCGACGGACATCCCGATATAATCGAGCGGAAGGTCCAGGCGAACATGGCCTATCCGAGCAGCCTCGAAGCATACCGGGCGCAGCTTGCAGCCTATCGGGCCTTCGAGATAGGAGACCGAGTATCCGAGATCCGCGCCCCGACGCTGGTTCTCGCCGGCGACTCGGACATCCTGATCCCGCCGGAGAACGGCCGAATCCTGGCGGAGAAGATCCCCGGCGCGGAGTTCCGCACGATCGAGGGGGCAGGCCACCTATTCTGGATCAGCCATCCGAACGAGACATATTCGGAGGTAGTGGAGTTTCTGGAGGAGAATTAGACCGGTGTCGGGGGAGAGGGGGTAAGGAGGGAATATAAGTAATGTAAGAATTATTTTTTTAATATCCATGATCCCTTGCGGCTGCCTATGCTAATGTAAATAGGGTAGTTGCGCAGACATATTTTCATGCCAATACACCGCAGTTTATGGTGCGTGGTACGCCGCCGTCAATTTTACTTTTAAAAATTCGATCGATAACAGAGAAATCGAAATCTATAATTAGGCTCTTCGCTATTTCCTGTG
>DAQG01000076.1 GCA_002502785.1 Methanothrix harundinacea
ATAAAACAGCGAGGAGCCTATTATATTTAAGTTCCCATCTCATCATAGCTTTAGTTTTGGCGTAATTTAGGTAAAAAGTAATAATCCCACCTATTAAGACGCCTATTAAGCCGATCAGGGCGGAGATTAAGATCGTTGTATTGCTGTTCGTACCTTCCTCCAGATCTTTCACTACATCATCCTCATCTCTATTCAGGGGGACAGGGCCGTTGTTGTTCCAGATGGCTTCGCCGTCATCCTGGATCGCCTCGTCGTCCTTGCGAAAATTAGAGAGAGGAAGCTCTCCATCACCCAATTCCTCTGTGGTCTCCTGCCCACACACGGGCATCGCCAGCACCACCAGCGCCAGCACGCAAAAAATCGGTTTCAGTCTCATCACCCTCTTTGAGATGAAGACTGTCACCACCCACGAAAAATGTTTCGGCGAATCATCGAAGCCCCAGAGCCTCCGCCTTCAGCTTCGGGCCTTCGCCGTGGCAGTCACCCTCTCCATCTTCCGAGAGCCAGAGCAAGCTCGCGCTCGGACTTGCGTGTTATCACTCTTCAGAGTTCAGGTCTGCCAGGATCTCACCTGGCAGACCTCCTGCTTAAGCCTCCCACATCTCTCGGTAGGCGTTAAAATCCATCTGAACGTCGTCCAGGTGGGCGATGACCTCCTGACCGAACGGAAGGTTCCCCCCACACATAATACATCCATCCTGGGCCGGGACGGCCGTATCACGAGCGTCTTCTCCACCTACAAACTCCATGCTGGCTTCTCCGTTGGGGTCTATTATGACAGCTACTCCGTATCGGGCATCCTCTTCGTAGTTCATCTGGGGTCCCCGGATGGTATAACTGACTGGGCAGACGTTGCTCTTCATCTTCGGCCCCCCGATTCCATCAACACCGCCACCACCACAGCAGCAGGCTGCTGTCATGGTCGAGAGGATCATGGTAGCCAGGATCAACAAAACTATCGATCTCATTTTCATTCAACTCCACTTACACCTTGCTACAGGTTATTTACCACCTGGTATGTTACATGTCAAGACAAGCTAAATATCCATCGGATATCATCGTGCGGACCGGTGCCCTCAGTATACCTGATTCGAATTTTTCGCAGAATTATCTGTGAATTCTCTGTCATCACAAGCCAAGCAGCATAACTATCGGGCTGGCGCAAAGGTCATATATTTTGGACGCCTCTAAAAATATGGTGATGACTGAATTGATGACCATCAGCCATCGCCAGAATTGAGGGGGGTAAATGTGAGAATAACTGCGTTAGTTTCCATGGCGACGATATTCTGCCTGATTTTCATGGTCTGTCCATCAGTTTGTGTCGAGTCTGAAGACGACGGGATCGTCACCGCAGGCGAAGTTGAGATTTTGGCCGGGTCTTACGTCAGTCTAGAGATGGATAATCTCCGGGCCCAGGACGATAGAGTTCAAAAAGCAGATCAGCATCTTGCGAGCCTAGGGTTTATGCCTGCCAAAGAGGAGACCACTGACAACTTATTCGGAATTAAGCAGAGTTATTCCGGGCGGTTGGATGGGATGGAGGCGGATCAGACTTATGAGCTCTATCTCCAGGAGTACTCAAACCCCGATTCGGAGATGACTGCCGCCGTCGGCCGAATGGTGTTACGAGACTCTGCGGGAACCTATACGAGAACCTACACATTCATCCTGGAGGCTCCAAAGTCGGACGTCTCTATGATCCAGGAGTATTACGTCGGAGGGTCACCGGGAGCGCTTGAGATCGTGGAGGCAAACAGCTGGTGGACCTGCATCATAGGCAAACTTTCCGAGATCGGAGCTGAGTGCGGATCATCGTTCAACAATTGCAGCCGAGAGACCACATCCCTCGTAGGCTATATTGGCTGTATCGCCTCTCACTGTGGCCCCAGCTTCACCAAAGCCTCGATCTGCTGCAGCTGCGGTTGCGAACGGTGGTGCCGCTGGGCGTACGGATGCTGCCGGATGTAATCGTCGAATTGGTCTGGTAGTATAAACGTCATAGGTGCTTTATACTGCCAAAGATTTCTTTTTAGTTGTAACATTTATTCGAAAACAACCTGCAGCGGCTCTCCCAACCAAAAGAGCGTCAGCGATGCCCCAAAGCCTTCGCCTTCTGCTTTGAGGCCTTCACTGTGGCCGCCGACACCTTCATCTGCCACCCTATAATCTCGTGGACATCTGGGTCGGGCTTGATCCTTCAAATTTCCACCGCGGTTACGATTAGGTGTATCGATCTTACCAATCTAATCGTAATAATCTTCTGGAATTAGGATCGGTATCTCGTAGTGCTGAGACAAGAACCAGGGATCGTTTGAGTAAAATGGAGACAGGAAATCCGCGGTGCCGTTGCTTTGATTTAACTTCAATGGAGTTCCCTGAAACTCAGTCCCGAGCCACCCGATGTCATCTAAATCGATCTCTTCATCGTCGTATTCAGGAACCAGGGAACCATTGACCACCTTCATCCCGTCAGGGGTGCCTCCCCAGGTCCACAGGCCGTCGCCTTCGTCGGTGGATATCCTCTCAGGCTGACTCGCCAACCACGCAGTTCCGAAGTCGCCTCCAACGCTCACAGTCTCCGCCCCGAAGGCGGTGACACCGGCCGCTATAAGGGCCAAGAAGGATAACGCGATAACCATTCTCATAAACAAACCCCACTCTATCCTTGGCGACTGGTGATGCAAGCTGTCGATAAAAGCCTTTCGAAAAGCTGCAGCACTTCTGCCCCTCCTGATAGTAATAAATCCTGCGTGAAAGATCGAGCCTTAAATCGATCGGACTCCTTAATCTGTATTCGGAAATAAAATTGAGGTTAGATCTCCTTTTCGTTCAGCGCGTCGATCCTTGGCCCTGATAACACGTGATCAAGGCTTTCGATCCCTCTTCGTAACGCTTCCGGGTTAATCTCATCGAGAGCGAGCTACCTGGCGAGCTTAGGCCGCCGAGCTTCGTATGTTGGTCCCTTTGAAGCCCCATTTCTATTTCGGTCTCTTGCTCAAATAAACTCTCAGATTGAATTACACAGAGAAAGAGGCGAGACCCTTCTCAAGATCCTCGCTTTGCATCAAAGAGATTCTTAAAGAAAATTAGTGCCCAGACCCGGATTCGAACCGGGGACAGCCAGATCTTCAGTCTGGTGCTCTCCCGGACTGAGCTACCTGGGCAATATTGGTGGGCTCGATGCGATTCGAACGCATGATCCCCGCCATGTCAAGGCGATGTCATAACCAGCTAGACCACGAGCCCGCAACCAACGGATGCTCCCACTGAGCTTTTCGAAGATAAATCCTTCGGTCAGGAAGGGAATGAAAGGGGCCGACGGAGGCTCGGTTAAGGTGGGGTGAGGCTGCGGGATTTTGGCGGCGGGCGGGAGAAGGCCAGAAGATCTGGACGAAGGGTTGTAAGGCTGAAAGAGAACGAGAAATAGAAAAAGAGCGAGAAAACGATATGGAAAACGGGTGGGGAGAGATGAGGCGAAAAGCCCTTTTTGGGCCTCGCCTCACCTCACTTCCTGGTGATACTCGTTCAGCGCCTTGATGGTGATCTCGCCGGTCTTGGCGATGGCGATCGCCTGAGCCGCGGCCCGCGCCGCCTGGACCGTGGTTATGTAGGGGACGTGGTAGTCGACGGCGTTCCGCCTGATCTGGAAGCCGTCCTTCACCGACTGCTTCGTCGTCGGGGTGTTTATGATCAGGCTCACTTCACACCGTTTCATGTAGTCGAGGACGTTCGGGCTACCGATATAGATCTTGTTGACCTTCTCGACGGGAATTCCCATCCCTGTCAGGAAGTCGGCGGTCCCGTCGGTGGCGATTATCTTGAGGCCTGCTTCGGTTAGCTTTCTCACCACCTCAGCGATCGGTCCCTTGTCCTCGTCTCTCACCGATACGAAGACGATACCCTGGGTGGGAAGGGTGTTGTCGGCGGATAGCTCCGCCTTGAAGAAGGCTAGGCCCGGAACGTAGTCGATCCCCATCACCTCACCCGTCGACCTCATCTCAGGTCCTAGGAGGGTGTCGGCACCGGGGAGCTTGTCGAAGGGTAGGAGCACCTCCTTCACCGAGACGTATGGGAGGGTCGGCTCCTTAGTGTAGCCCAGCTCTTGGAGGGTTTTTTCGATCATGACCCCCGCTGCGATCTTGGCGAGAGGCAGGCCCACCGTCTTCGAGACGAAGGGTATCGTCCTGCTGGACCTGGGGTTTGCCTCCAGGACGTAGACGATCCCGTCCTTGTAGGCCATCTGGATGTTGAGAATCCCCTTCACTTGGAGGGCCAGGGCGATCTTCGTGACGTACTCTCGGACGGTGTCCAGGACCGCGGGCGGTATCGTCTGGGGCGGGATGATGCAGGCGCTGTCGCCTGAGTGGATCCCAGCCTCCTCGATGTGCTCCATTATCGCTCCGATCAGGACCTCCTGGCCGTCTGATACGGCGTCGACGTCGATCTCGATGGCGTTCTGGAGGAAGTCGTCGATGAGGATCGGGTGCTCCGGCGATACCCTCACCGCCTCCCTCATGTAAACCTCCAGCTCCCTTTCGTCGTAGACAATTTCCATGGCCCTGCCACCGAGGACGTAGCTCGGCCTCACCAGCACCGGGTAACCTATCCTCTTCGCCTCGGCCTTCGCCTGGTCCGGGGACGTGGCGTAACCCGCCTCCGGCTGGGGTATCCCCATCTCCCGGAGGGCGAGGTTGAACCTCTCCCGGTCCTCGGCCATGTCGATCTTCTCAGGGCTGGTCCCAAGGATCTTTGTGTCGAGGCCCCGTCTTGCGATCTCCTTCTCCAGAGGGACGGCCAGGTTCACGGCCGTCTGGCCTCCGAACTGGACCATGACGCCGTAGTACCTCTCCTTCTCGATGATGTTCATCACGTCCTCGAGGGTCAGCGGTTCGAAGAACAGCTTGTCGGAGGTGTCGTAATCGGTGGAGACGGTTTCTGGGTTGTTGTTGGCTATGTGGGCCTCGATCCCCTGCTCTCGGAGGGCCAGGACCGCGTGGACGGTGGAATAGTCAAACTCGATCCCCTGGCCGATCCTGATGGGGCCGGACCCGATGATCAGGACCTTTTTGTTCTCGGTGGGGACAAGCTCGCACTCGTCCTCATAGGAGGAGTAGTAGTAAGGGGTCTTGGCCGCGAACTCGGCGGCGCAGGTGTCCACCATCTTGTAGGTGGGAACGATCCCGTTTTCGATCCGGAGGTCTGCGATCTCGACCCTCTTCTTGCCGAGGATTTTTGCGATCCTGTCGTCAGTGAACCCCATCCTCTTCGCCTTTCTCAGGACCGGAACCGAGAAATTCTCCTTTATCTCGTCCTCCATGGAGATTATGTTCTCAATTCTCCAGATGAAGTAGGGGTGGATCATGGTGAGCTCTGATATCTCCTCGACGGTGAAGCCGCGCCGGAGGGCCTGATATACGGCAAATAGCCTCTCGTCGGTCGGCGTCACCAAAAGGCGTCTCACCTCGTCGTCGGTCCAAGGAGTGTACTTGCCCTGGTAGCCGAGGTCCATATCGATCTCCAGGGACCTGACCGCCTTCATCAGAGCCTCCTCGTAGCTCCTGCCTATGGACATCACCTCGCCCGTCGACTTCATGGCGGTGGTGAGGGTCTTATCGGCCTTGACGAACTTATCGAAGGGCCACCTTGGGATCTTCATCACCACGTAGTCGACCGTCGGCTCGAAGGAGGCGGGGGTCTCGCCGGTGACGTCGTTTGATATCTCGTCTAGGGTCATGCCGATGGCGATCTTGGCCGTGACCCGGGCGATGGGGTATCCCGTCGCCTTGGAGGCGAGAGCCGAGCTTCTCGATACCCTCGGGTTCACCTCTATCACTCTGTACTCGCCGTCCTTGGCCGCGAACTGGATGTTGCAGCCGCCCTCGATCTTCAGAGCTCTGATGATGTTTATCGCGGCGCTCCGGAGGATCTGGACCTCCTCGTCGGTGAGGGTCTGGATCGGGGTCACGACGATCGATTCGCCGGTGTGAATCCCCATGGGGTCCATGTTCTCCATGTTGCAGATGGTGATGCAGGTGTTGTTTGAGTCGCGCATCACCTCGTACTCAAGCTCCGTCCAGCCGACGAGGCTCTCCTCGATGAGGACCTGGTGGATGCGGGACCTCTTCATCCCCATCTCCACGATCCTGAAGAAATCCTCCTCGGTCTCGGCAGAGCCACCGCCCGCCCCGCCCAGGGTGTAGGCGGGCCTTATAATCAAAGGAAGGCCCAGCTCAGCGAGGGCTTCCTTCGCCTCCTCAACGGTGTCGACGGCGCGGCTCTTTGGGACCGGTTCGCCGATCCTTATCATGGCGCTCTTGAAGAGGTCGCGGTCTTCGGTCTCCTGGATGGCGTGGACCGATGTGCCCAGCACCTCCACGTTGAACTTGTCGAGGACGCCCATCTCGGCAAGCTCGCTGGTAACGTTGAGGCCTGTCTGGCCGCCTATCCCGGCGATTACTCCGTCGGGCCTCTCCTTCTCGATGATCTTGGCGACGATCTCGGGGACGAGGGGCTCGATATAGACCTTGTCCGCCATCTCCGGGTCGGTCATGATGGTGGCTGGGTTGGAGTTGACCAGGACAACCTCGACCCCCTCCTCCTGGAGGGATTTGCAGGCCTGCGACCCCGAGAAGTCGAACTCGGCGGCCTGGCCGATCTGGATCGGTCCCGATCCTATGAGAAGAACTTTCTTTATGTCAGGTCTTTTCGGCAACTACCATCACCTCCTCCTCGTCTCGATCCTTTTAGCGACCGAGCTGAAGAACCTCTCTTTAGTGCAGAGGGGTCCGGGCCGAGCCTCGGGGTGGTACTGGACCGCCTCCATCCCCAGGTAGTTGCTCTTGATCCCCTCAACGGTCCCGTCGTTGGCGTTGACCTGGGTGATCTTCAGCCCCGTCCCTTCGGCCGACTCGGGGCGGAGGGCGAAGTTGTGGTTCTGCGAGGTGATGTAGACGATGCCGCTTGCCAGGTCCTTCACCGGCTGGTTTCCGCCGTGGTGGCCGAACTTGAGCTTGTAGGTCTCGGCTCCCAGGGCGAGGCATATAACCTGCAGGCCCAGGCATATCCCGAAGACAGGCTTTTCTCCCGCGAAGTGCTTCACCGCCTCGATGGCTCTCGTCGCCTGCTCGGGATCGCCCGGTCCGTTGGATATGAAGATGGCGTCGGGCTGGTGCTTCTCGATCTCCGAGATCCTGGCATCGGAAGGCACGACCACAATGTCGAACCCCTGGCAGGCCATGGAATCGAGGATGTTCTTTTTGATCCCCAGGTCCATCATCACGACCCTCGGTCCGTCTCCGGGGATCCTGTAGGCCTTTTTGCAGGAGACGGCGCTTATCAGGTCGAGGCTTGAGATGTTGGGCTGGTCTCTTGCCTGCTGGACGATGTCAATGCCCTCAACCTCCGACCTCTCGCCAACGGCGAGGGCGGCCCTCATAGCCCCCTGGTTTCTGATCTTTATGGTGAGCATCCTCGTGTCCAGGCCGTGAACGCCTGGAACGCCCTCATCTTCCAGGAACTTCGAGATCGTCCTATTGGACCTGTAGTGGAGGGGTCTGTCCCAGATCTCCTTGCAAACCATGGCCGTAGCCCCGATGTGGTCCGATTGAAAGTTGTCGCCGCTCACGCCGTAGTTTCCCATGAGAGGATATGTGAACATCAGAAGCTGCCCAGCGTAGGAGGGATCGGTCAGAGCCTCCTCATAGCCGGACATGACCGTCACGAAAACCAGTTCGCCAGAGACGACGCCAGGTGCCCCGAAGCCCACCCCTTCGACCCTGGTACCGTCTTCCAACCCTAAGACGCCGATCATAGTATCGCCACCACAAGTAGGGAGGTCATCTAAATAGGTTTCGACGGGACCGGGTGGCGAAGGGGCGGCCTCCAGCCGGAAACCGATTGCCGGGACCGCCGAACCTCGCCCGTTCAACGCCTTGCCGGGATTGGGGTTCGATGGCCGGGGCTCTACGAGTTTTGGAGGCTTTCTGAGTCGAATAAGGAATAAGAAGGAACAGATCAGGGGGCAGTCCTGCAGCCCCCTGGTCGTCTCTTCCAAAATCAGGATATGAGGGGAAGCTCTATCAGGTACAGGTCCTCGGTCCGGTTGTCGTCGGGGCCAAAGATCTGGTCGATGACGCTGTTTACGTAGGGAACCACCTGCTGGTTGAAGATGGTGGTCTGGTTGTTGTAGTCGCTGACGATCTCCGCCGTTTCAGGGGTAGATTGGCCGCCCAAGGCCATGTAAAGCTGTTCCAAACTTCCGCCCATGCCGGTGGCCTGCCCTACCAGCACCGCGGCGTCAAAAAAGCCGTTCTTGTAATCATCTGAATACTCATCTTGAGCACTGGCCGCGCCGATGGCGCCGCACAGCAGCATCCCTATCACTAACCCGAACTTTACAATCTCTTTCATGAGTTATCACTCACCAACCGTCGATATGCTCACCTCCTTAAAAACTCTGTCGGACCTCGGCCGCGTCCCGGCACCAAAATCGCGGCGGGATGTGGGAGGCTCTTCTGGCCATGATCGGTCCTCGAAATATCTCCGAAACAAATCTCCGTCCGACCCGTTTTTCGAATTGCGACCCTTTGGCCCAAACGACAAAGGTTAAATGATCTCTCGCGGTCTAGATGAGGCGAGGATTGGCTTATGGACATGTACGAGAAGGTGATCGAGCTTGCACGGAGGCGAGGCTTTATCTGGCCCGCCTTTGAGCTCTACGGCGGAGCTGCGGGCTTTTACGATTATGGGCCCCTGGGTGCTCCGCTCAAGAGAGGAATCGAAGACCTTTGGAGGGCATTCTTCGTGATCCGGGAGGGGTTCTGCGAGATCGAGTGCCCCACCATCGGGGTGGAGGATATTTACAAGGCCTCGGGTCACCTCTCCGGCTTTTCCGATCCCCTCACCGAATGCAAGGAGTGCAGCGAGATCTACAG
Source organism: Methanothrix harundinacea (assembly GCA_002502785.1). Taxonomy (GTDB): domain Archaea; phylum Halobacteriota; class Methanosarcinia; order Methanotrichales; family Methanotrichaceae; genus Methanocrinis; species Methanocrinis harundinacea_A. Next base: position 8,937 of record DAQG01000076.1, read on the forward strand.
GGCAGACCACCTCATAAAGCACATCATCGAGGTTCCCGACGCCCTCGCAAACGAGGAGATATACCGCGTGATCCAGGAGAACGACGTATTCTGCCCAGAATGCGGTGGCGACCTATCCGAGATCTACGAGTTCAATCTGATGTTCAAGACCTTCATCGGTCCGGGTGGAAAGCAGCCTGGGTACCTCCGGCCCGAGACCGCTCAGGGGATGTTCGTGAACTTTCCGAGGCTTCTTCGCCACTATCGCGACCGCCTCCCCTTCGGCGCCGTCCAGATCGGAAAGTCCTACCGAAACGAGATCTCGCCCCGCCAGGGGGTGATACGGCTGAGGGAGTTCTCTCAGGCCGAGGCTGAGATCTTCATCAACCCGAGGGACAAGACCCATCCCCGGTTCGGCGAGGTGGCAGACCTGGTGATGACCCTCTACTCCAAGGGGGGTCAGGAGAGGGGTGAGACCGAGGAGATGACCGTCGGCGAGGCAGTTGATAAGGGGATCATAGCCCACGAGACCCTCGCCTACTACGTCGCCCGGACTTACCAATTTCTGACCGAGGCCGGGATCTCGAAGGATCGGCTGAGGTTCAGGCAGCACAAGGACGATGAGATGGCCCACTACGCCGCTGACTGCTGGGATGCCGAGGTGCTCCTCGACAGGTTCGGCTGGATTGAGATCGTTGGGGTCGCCGACAGGACGAACTACGACCTCCGGTCTCATATGGCCCAGAGCCAGGCCAACCTCACCGTATACCTACCCTTCGACGAGCCGAGAAAGGAGGAGAAGCTTGTCGTCAAGCCCGACATGAAGAAGCTCGGCCCCCTCTTTCGGAAGGGTGCGAAGGCCGTCGCCGACGCCTTACAGGCCCTTCCGATGGAGGATTTGAAGCAAGACCCGATCTTGGTCGAGGTGGACGGCGAGAAGGTGGAGATCGATCCCGCCCTCGTCTCCTTCGAGATGGTGGAAGAGGAGATCAGGGGCGAGGAGATCGTGCCTCACGTCATCGAGCCCTCCTTTGGGATAGATCGAATCCTATACTCCGTCCTCGAACACTCTTATCGGGAGGAGATGGTGGAGGGCGAGACGAGGGCGGTTTTGGCCCTGCAAAACAGGGTGGTTCCGATCCAGGTCGCGGTCCTGCCTCTTATGGATAGAGCGGAGCTTGTGGCCCCTGCGGAGGAGATCGCCCGGGAGCTGAGAGGCATGGACCTGAGAGTCGAGTACGATTCGTCGGGAAGCATCGGCAGAAGGTATCGGCGAAACGACGAGGTGGGGACCCCATACTCCGTCACCGTCGATTACGAGACCTTGGAGGAGGGGACGGTCACCATCAGGGACCGAGACTCGATGTCCCAGATCAGGGTTAAGAAGGGCGAGGTCGCCGAAAAGGTTCTGGCCCTTTTGAAAGGGGAGATGAAGTTCTCGGAGGCGGGTTCGCCTCTCGCGAGCTGAAAAGCACTTGATGGCTTTACGAAGATATGGATTAGAGGTCTTACGAAGATGAGATCCCAGCGGCTAGATTCTCTGGTGATGGAGGTCAAGAGAAAGGGGATCCATCTTTCAGGCCTTTCGGTCCCGGCGGCCATCATCCTATTCGGAAAAGTCGCGACCGCGGGGTTTGTCGCCCTAGCCCTCTTGGTGGCTCTCTTCCTGGAACGAAGGCGGCTTTCGGGCAAGATCCGGCTGCCTTCGGTCCGCGACCACGAAGCGGATAGGGTGGCAGGCTACATCTACTACATCTCCGGAGCCCTGCTGACGGTCCTTCTCTTCCCACCCCAAGTCGCCATAGCCGCGATGCTGATGCTCTCGCTCGGTGATGCTGCCAGCGGGATCATCGGCTCGGTCGTCAGGGGCTCGGCCGTCAGGACCGGGATAATGGAGGGCCAGAGCTGGAGGCCAAAGCCCCTTCCGGTGGTTGCGGGAACCTTTGCGGTCTGCCTCCTGGTGGGCTACGCAGCCTACCTTCTCGAGGGGAACTTCTTTTCCGGACCCGAGCTGCTCTCATTTCCGGTCTATCTCGTCGGCGCGGCGACGGCGACCTTTGCAGACGCCGTTCCCCTCTCCTTTCGAGGTCGCGTCATCGACGACAACTTCACAATCCCCGTCCTTTCGGGATCGGCCATGTTCTTTGCAAGCCTCCTCTGGGTCTGAGCGGCAACATATCTGAACGACCTGCGAGCCGAGTCGTATGTCAGCAGCTCTGCTACGGCTTCGAATAGACTGCTTGATGCTGGTTGGTCAGCATCGGGCCGTGGCGGATATCGAGCATGTCTTATTTGTGCAGAAAGGTTTTTTAACGTAGGGGAGAGTCAACACAGCAGAGAGTGAAGCAACTGCAGCTGGCCACGCCGTCCGACTTCGGGGAAAGATATTCTCAGCTTTCATCGAAAACTGCGATTCCGACCCGCGGCGAGGAGGGTCCGCTGGCGTCGAGAGGTTGCTCGATATCGAGAGGAAATAGGAGGGATATTATGAACATAGTACTACTCGGTCCACCAGGATCCGGAAAGGGCACTCAGGCCAAGATGATCGCGGAGAAGTACGGCGTGGTTCACATCTCCACCGGGGACATCCTGAGAGAGAACGTCAGGAACGGCACCGCTCTGGGAGTGGAGGCGAAAAAGTTCATGGAAGCCGGCAAGCTGGTTCCAGACAGCCTGCTCATCGACATCATCAAGGACCGGCTGGCAAAAGACGACGTCAAGAACGGCTGGATGCTGGACGGCTATCCCCGGACTATGCCCCAGGCCGAGGCTATGGACAAGATCCTGCCAGCTCTGGGCCAGAAGATCGATGTGGTCCTGAACATCGACGTTCCCGATGCTGAGCTCGTCAAGAGGGTCACAGGCAGGCGGATGTGCAAGTGCGGCACCACCTATCATGTTCAGTTCAACCCGCCAAAAGTGGCCGGCAAGTGCGACGCCTGTGGAGCCGACCTCTACCAGAGGGCGGACGACACCGAGGAGACGGTCAAGGAGAGGCTCCAGGCCTATCACGCCCAGACCCAGCCCCTCATCGACTACTACGACAAGCGTGGCATCGTGGCCACGGTGCTCGGAGTAGGCGACATCAAGGCCATCTTCGGGAAGGTCGCCGAGGCACTGGACAAGATTTAGATATCTTTCCAAAACTCTTTTTCAACATTTTTGTATAACTCTAAGTTCAACATCTATCAAGTCTTCGTCAGCTCGACTGCCAAACATTTTAAATCCATAAGGTCGATATTCCAAATGGTGAATTTAGACGAAACCGAAGCGGAGACATAAAATAGTACTCATCCTGATTCTTCTTTTAGCTCTGGCGCTGCTCTTTAATTTGTTGCCCCAAATCAAGGATTCTTCTCTGATTTTAGCTGCCAGCTTTTTATCAGCTGCTATTGAAATTGTCGGATTTATCAGAGATCGTTCCGATAAAGAAGACCGGCCAAGAGTCCTGATCGATCAGTCAACCGGCCCTCACACCAATGTTGATGGTGATCAGAAGAATTTGCTTTCTGGCTCCTTCAGTGGACCAACCTCGGCAGAGGGCAATGCCGTAGACATGAGAGGATCCAGGGGGTCGATAAACGTAGTCGAAGGACCGTTAACTCAGCATTTCTATGACAATATTCCTCCCGTAAGCGCGCCCGTTCCCCGAATTCAGCCGCCGCCGAAGAAGTTTGTGGGCAGGGTTGGAGACATTAACGAGATTCTCAGTGGCTTTGAGGGCGGCGCAGTCATCGCTGGCGTCCGGGGGATGGGTGGGGTAGGAAAGACCGCCCTGGCTCTTGTCCTGGCAGAGAAACTGGCAGGAAGTTATCCTGATGGCCAGATTCTTGTGGACATGAAGGGCACCGACAAGAAGCCTTTGAGTGCGGCTGAGGCGATGGCCCATGTAGTTCGGGCCTACGATCCAGAGTTCAAGATGCCCCTGAATGAGGGTGAAATGGCTGGGAAATATTTCTCGATTCTTCACGGTAAAAGAGCTCTCTTACTGCTCGACAACGCCGCCAACCGGGAACAGGTGGAGCCCCTCCTGCCGCCAAAGGGGTGTAGCCTGCTGGTGACCTCCCGCAATAAGTTTGCCCTCCCAGGATTGACGGAAAAGGACCTGGACGTCCTGCCCCTCGATGATTCCAAGAATCTACTCCTGGATATCTGTGAGCGCATCGGCGAGCACGCCGAGGAGCTGGCGAAGTTCTGCGGCTGCCTCCCTCCGGCCCTGCGAAATGCCGCTTCAGCTTTAAAAGGGACGCCCAACCTGACCCCCACCGGCTATATAAAACGGCTGAGCGACCTTAAAACGCGCCTGAAGCTGATGGATGTGGAGGCATCATTCGATTTAAGCTACCAGCTTCTCACCCCGGAGCTGCAAAGGCTCTGGTCCCTGCTCTCCGTCTTTCCAGCCGACTTCGATCTGGCCGGAGCGGCGGCTGTCTGGGAGATGGAAGAGATGCCCTCCGAGGACGCTCTGGGCGAGCTGATCAGATGGAGCCTGGTGGACTTTTCGCCCTCTGCCACGGGCGAAGGGGGACGATATCGGCTGCACGACCTGGCGCGCGATTTCGCCGGCTCGCGTCTGGATGCCGCTGACAGCGAGCCTGCAAGGCTGCGCCACGCTGAGCATTACAGGGATGTGCTATCTCGAGCCAATGAGATCTACAAGCAAGGCAAAGATGGTGTTCTGAAGGGCCTGCAGCTATTCGACCAGGAGAGGGCGAACATACTGGCAGGGCAGTCCTGGGCAGAGAAGAATCTAGACGGAAATTCTTCTGCTGCAATCGATCTCTGCAAATCCTATCCAGATATAGGGGCCCAAGTTCTCGATCTGCGCCTCTCTCCCCGTGAAATGATCCACTGGTTTGAAGCAGCATTGGAGGCGTCCAGGAGATTAGATGACAAAAGAGCGGAAGGAAACAGCCTGGGCAATCTGGGGCTCGCTTACTCTGATCTTGGCGATCCCCGGAAGGCGATCGATTTCCACGATCAGGCTCTTGTTATCTCCCGAGAGATGGGGGACCGGAGAGGCGAAGGAGCCGATCTGGGCAACCTGGGGAGTGCTTACTATCGTCTGGGCGATCCCCGGAAGGCGATCGAGTACTACGAAGAGGCTCTTGCCATCTCCCGAGAGACAGGGGACCGCCGGAACGAAGGAGTCCACCTGTTCAATATGAGCCTCTCTCTGCGCGCCTTGGGCCAAAATGAGAGGGCCGCCTCTCTGGCCACGTCCGCCCTGGAGATCTTCGAGCAGATCGAAAGCCCCGACGCCGAGGACGTCCGGAAAACGCTGGCCGGGTGGGGCGACTAGATCACAAGGAACCTTTTTATTCGCTCATAATCTTGCCCTCCCCTATGATACTCGTCTATTCCCTCGGCGGCTCCATCCTGGCGGGCCGCGATGCTGAAAGCCTCAAGGAGTATGCCGCTGCTCTAAAAGAGCTGGCGGCGGATCACCAGATCTACGTGGTCGTGGGTGGGGGCAAGATCGCCCGAGAGTACATCGGAAAGGCCCGGGCCCTGGGGGCGAGCGAGGCCTTCTGCGACCTGATCGGCATTGAAGCGACCAGGCTCAACTCCGCCCTCCTGATGGCCGCCCTGGGCGAGGCCGCGCCCCAGGAGATCCCCGACAGCTACGCCCTGGCCGCCCGGCTGGCCGAGAGGGGCAAGATCGTCGTCCTGGGGGGCATGGCCCCCGGCCAGACCACCGACGCCGTCGCGGCCCTGCTGGCCGAGCTCGTCCACGCCGACAAATTGATCGTGGCCACCTCCGTCGACGGCGTCTACTCCGCCGACCCCGAGGTCGACCCAAAGGCGAAGAAGTACACGAAGATGACCTGCCGGGAGCTCGCCAGCCTCTCCATGGAGACGACGCTATCGGCGGGGTCTCGGTCGCCCGTGGACCCCCTGGCCGCAAAGATCATCGAGCGAAGCTCCATTCCCACGGTGGTGGTTTACGGCGGCGATGTAGAAAACCTGAAAAAAGCGGCCGAAGGCGGCCACTTTGGAACTGAAATCTCCTAAAATCGGACCATGCAGCGTACGAGGTCGGTGGCTTCCAGAATTCCGCTAGGGACGTCGGAATCGATCACGACGACCTGGCACGCTCCGGTTTTTCCGAGCTTGCTTATGGCGACGTGAAGCGGATCGTCGGCCTCGACAATGGGAAACTCCCTCTCCATCGACTCTTCCACCGGCCGGTCCCTCTTCCCCTCGGCCATGCCTCTGACTATGTCCTCCAGGCTGATGAGCCCTCTTGGGTCGCCGTTCTTCCCGACGAGGGCCGCCCGGACATTTGAGTCTGAGAGCTTACTGCACGCTTCGAGGAGCGTCATCTCGGGATCTATGGTGATCGCTGGGTGGGCTAGGGTTTTCACCGGGATTTTGGGTATCGAGGCCATCTCTTTTATGTCGAATATCAGTCGGTTGGTGGTGTCGTCTCTTCCGGTCACGACGCCCTTGATGTGCGTCTTGTTGACAGGGGTCGGCCCTATCTCGATCTCGTCGTCGATGTCAAACTCCCTTATGTTTCCTATTATCTGAACTATGCCGCTGCAC
>DAQG01000091.1 GCA_002502785.1 Methanothrix harundinacea
CCACACAAAACAGCGAGGAGCCCTTGTTTCAGACGGGCGAACTTCAGTGGCTTCGCCACCTTCGATAAAGCCACATTTGGAAGTAACGTCTACTTCAGTGAGGCTCAGTCCAAAGATGAGGCTCACTTCATAAATACCCAGTTTAACAATAGAGCCGCCTTTTATAATGCACGATTTTTCCAAGATACCTTCTTCGAAAATGTGGGGTTTGGCGGCTATGCCGACTTCGAACAAGCTCAGTTCAACCTAACAGCTGATTTCAAAGATGCTCATTTTGGTGGAAATGCCGACTTCGACCAAACTCAGTTCAACCTAACAGCTGATTTCAGAGATGCTCATTTTGGTGGAAATGCCGACTTCGACCAAATTCAATTCAACCAAACAGCCTACTTTGAGGGGGCACTATTCAATGACTCTACCAGCTTCGAAGGATCTCAATTTTACAGCACGACTAATTTCAACGAAACCCAATTCGATAAAGATGCTTATTTTAGCGATGCCCAGTTCAACAGCACTGCCGACTTCACTAGCTGCTGGTTTAAGGGTGATGCCCTTTTTGAGAATACGACTTTTAGGGGCGAGCTTTCCTTAACAAGGACCAGATACGACAATCTATTCATCAGGTGGCATAATATTAACGGCGGATTGGCTTATGATGATACAGCTTACTTTTCATTGCTGAAGAACTTTAAAGAATTGGGCTACTTTGAGGACTACGACAGCTGCTACTTCGAGTACAGGAAAGAACGCCGAAACCAGAATTGGCCCCTGGTGGGCAAATGGGAGCAAGCCTTCAGGAAGAAGATAGACCTCTCGCTTGAATGGTTTTACGGCTACGGAACAAAGCCTCTCAACGCTCTCTTTTTCTCCCTTGGAATCATCTCAGTATTCGGGGCATTCTGGCGTTTAATAGGCCTTGGAAAAGCAGAAGAAGCGGTAGACGAGTACAGCCTGCCAGATGACGAGCACGACGGCATACTGGAGATCCTCGCCTTCAGCGCCACGGTCTTCCTCTCCGGAACGAGGCTCTTCATCGAGCCGCCACCCCTCCCGAAGATAGGGGGACGGTCCCGATCTCTGATAAGAGGGGCCTTCATCTTCGAGAGAATTCTCGGGGCGCTCTTCTCGATCCTCTTCTTCCTCGCCATCAGCGGGACGGTGGTGAGGCAGCTGTAGCCGGGTATCATCTGATGAACTTGCGCCCTAGGACGACCACGAATAATGCCATTAATAGATAGCCGAGGATCGCCTCGATCATGGCTACAGTTCGAAGCCATCTTCCAATCGTTAGGTTATCCGGATCTCCGCCGGTGAACGTCATTACGCTAAAATAGAAGCTCTCAAAAAGCGATTCTGAGCTCCCTATAAAAAAGACCCATCCGATAACGACGATACAAAACATGCAGATAACAGTGTGAATTGGGCGAACACCATACCCACAAGATATCCAGGAGGCAACATCCGAAAGCTTTGACCAATCCCAGCCACTTTCTCCACTATACAATCTCTTACGATCCTGGCTCACCTTACGATATTGATAATAGCATTCATCGGCGTCGCTGTAACGCTCTATGGTTTTGAAGTTTTTTATTAATGTCAGGTATGTAGGGCCGTCATAAACTAAGCTATTTTTAATTGAGGGCCACGTTATATATAATCGATCAAATTTCAAATTATTTAAGGCTAAGCGGTAATCGAATTCTGCATTTTGGAAGTGAACATCGGCTTTGAATTTAGCCCAACTAAATTCGGCATTGCCCCCGAATTTAACGTTATCGAATTTGGCATCACTGTCAAACTCAACTTTTATGAAGTCTGCATCGCCGCTAAATACAGCTAAAACGAAATCTGCATAACCGCTGAAACGAGAATAACCAAAATTAGCATTACAGAAGAAATGTGTGCTCATAAAGCTGGCATTACCACCAAAATTAGTATCGGAGAACTTAGCATAAAAACTAAACCGTGCCAATGCGAAGCTGATATCGCCACTTAATTTGGTGTTATTAAAGCTGGTGTAGCCATTAAACTGAGATGCCCGAAAGTCGGCATCTTCTTTGAACTGAGCGTGCCCGAAATTGGCATTGCCACTGAACTGCGCCCTATGGAAGTCGGCAGCAGCCAAATCCGCCTCAGTGAAGTCAGCAACACCGTTGAACTGTGCATCTCTGAAATCGGTGATGCCTTGACCTACGAATTTGGCCTTTTTGAAATTAGCATTTAGTAGGAATTCTGCACCACTGAAGTTGGCATTACCAAACTCAGCTTCTGAAAATTCCGCATCCTTTCTAAAACAAGCGCCACCAAAGTCTATTTCACTTTTGTAGAATTTAGATCCGCTAAAAGAGACCGCTTCTTCGAAGACGGCGTTGTTAAAGTTCACACCAGTCCCAATATTCGAGTTCGTTATCTCGATTGGAACGGGAATATGAGCGCGACCCTTGTCATCCTTAAGCTGATCCAAGTTCAGGTTGCCCTCAATCTCCCTGTTATCGTATTTTACCGGCTTGCCAGCCAGTATATCGGCCAGGATGTTCTCAGCTTTGACCAAGTCTGCCATTCCCTCCGAACTTATCTCGATCTTTGCTTTTTCACTTCTAGGTAGATTCTAGATAGATGTTTCTGATGCTCTGTGAACTAATTAACGCTTTGTGGATCAATCTATTTTTGATCCGCCATAGTTTGCTTTACGCAGTTACAGAACGACACCTATCCGTAATCGGGAAATGACTTTGACATCTTTCACCATCCCGCTAGGATACTTTGGCGCGATGGGAAAAACTCTTTCAGAAAGAAACGCGCAATAAATTATAGGACTTTTCGAGGCGGTGGTGCGATTGGCTGAGATCAAGGTGGACTGCAGGGGCCAAAACTGCCCTGTGCCCCTGGTGGAGACGAGAAAGGCCCTGAAAAAGGCGGCGCCGGGGGACGTGGTGGAGGTGACGGGGGACCATCCCGCATCCAGAAAGGAGATCCCGATGGCGGTGAAGGCGCTGGGTCTTGAGCTTCTGGAGGTAGAGGGCGAGGAGGGGGGAGAATGGCGAATCAGGATAAAGAGATGAAAGAAGAAGGCGCGGATAAGGTCACGATAATCGTTCACAGCGGCGACCTCGACAAGATCTACAGCGCCCTGATAATCGCAAACGGCGCTCTCGCCATGGGGATGGAGGCGACCTTCTTCTTCACCTTCTGGGGGCTTCAGCGGCTGAAGAAGGGCGGCCTGGAGAAGGGCCCTCTCTCGAAGATGAACATGCTGGGCCTCGGCCGCTGGATGGTGTTGCGTCGGATGAGGGCGGCGAAGGTGGCATCTCTCGAAAAGCTTCTCTCGGACTTCAAGGAGCTGGATGGCAAGATCATCGCCTGCGAGATGACGATGGAGGTTATGGGGATCAGAAAAGAGGACCTGCGAGTGGACCTGATCGACGAGTACGGGGCCGTCGGGACCTACGTCCAGGAGGCTAGAGGATCGGCGATCAACCTCTTCATCTGAGAATGGCGTTTTTTGATTTTGAATTGAGGAGAGATCAGGAGGGATCAGAAGAAGATGTTTGAAACTTCCGTTTATCTTGACAACGCCTCCAGCACCAGGCTCGACGAGAGGGTGATGGAGGCGATGAAGCCCTACTTCTTTGAGGTCTACGCCGTGGCGACCTCAGAGTTCGGTTACTCCATGGGGATCGAGGCGAAAGAGGCCCTCACGGGAGCGAGGGAGAAGCTCGCCGGGATGCTTCGGGCCGGACCCGAGGAGGTCGTCTTCACCTCCGGGTCCACCGAGTCGAGCAATATGGCCATTAAGGGCGTCGCCCTCGCCCTCGGCAAAAAGAAGGGCCGCCACATCATAACGACGAAGATCGAGGACTTCCCAGTCCTTCACAGCGCCCGGGCCCTGGAGCGGGACGGCTTTGAGGTGACGTATCTTGAGGTTGATGGCGACGGCATCGTCGATCCCGACAGGCTCGGTGAGGCGATCAGAAAGGAGACGATCCTCGTCTCGATCCAGCACGCAAACCAGGAGATTGGGACGGTACAAGACGTGGAGGCGATCGGTCAGATCTGCATGGACCGCCACGTCCTCTTTCACACCGACGCGACCCACACATTCCGGCGGCTTCCCATCGACGCCGATCGGGTTCCTGCAGACCTGATCACCATCTCCGCCCACACGATCCACGGGCCGCGGGGCGTCGGCGGGCTCTACATCAGGGAGAAGACTCCGATTGCCAAATGGATGGACGGCGGCTACCAGGAGTTCGACCGACGGGCGGGCCTTGAGAACATCCCCGGAGCCGTCGGGTTTGCCGCGGCCGCTGAACTCGTCACCTTTGATGAGAACGAGCGTTTGAGGAGCATGCGTGATCGGATCCTCGACCGGGCCCTCACCGAAATCTCCGCGACGACTTTGAACGGTCACAGGGAGAAAAGGACGCCCCAGAACGCCAACGTCACCTTCCACCTGGTGGAGGGCGAGTCGATCACCCTCCACCTGGACATGAGGGGCTTTGCGGTGAGCACGGGCTCCGCCTGCTTCTCACGGTCTCTTGAGGCAAGTCACGTGATAGCGGGTATAGGGGGCGACCACGAGCGGGCCCACGGGTCGGTCCGGTTCACCCTGGGCAGGTACAACACCATGGAAGAGGCGAACGCCGTAGTCGACGCCATCTCTGAGGTGGTGAAGAGCCTCCGGAAGATCAGCCCCCTGGGCAAAGGAAAGTAGAGTAGAGGTGGATTGAAATGAGCAAGTTTCCTTACAGCGACCTGGTTCTCGAGCACTTCAAACATCCTCGCAACGTAGGCGAGATCGAAGACCCCGACGGCAAGGCGATGGAGGGAAGCCCGGCCTGCGGCGACATGGTCTCGGTCCACATCAAGGTGGACGAAGCGACGAAGACGATCTCAGACATAAAGTTCCAGTCCTACGGCTGCGCCTCGAACATAGCCACCGGCTCCATCATCACCGAGCTTGCCAAGGGAAAGACCCTGGAGGAGGCGAAGAAGATCACCTGGAAACAGGCCTCCGAGGCCCTGGGGGGCCTTCCGCCGATCAAGGCCCACTGCTCGGTCCTGGCCGTGGAGGGGCTCAGGTCCGCCATCAGGGATTACGAGGAGAGGCACGGCCTCGTCGCCGAGAAGGTCCCGACGACCCGGGAAGTGGTGGAAAAGCGGCTTAAGAAGGTGATGAACCCCCTCTCCGGCCTTGACCTCGTAAGGACGAAGCTCGTCAGTGAGATCGAGGTGAAGGACGGTAAAGTGAAGGTCGTGATCGACCTTCCACCCGGCCACCAGTTTGCCAACGCCATCAGGGAAGAGGTTGTCGAGAAGATCGAGCCCCTCTGGGACGTGGAAGAGGTCGAGGTCGTCTTCACGGAATAGAAGTGGCGTTGGAGGCGTGAGATAGGTATATCTAAATCGGCCTCGATGAACCTTGATCGATGAAGGTCGATCTCGATCAGATGCTCGCCCTCGCAGGCGACCTCGTGCAGGAGGACGCGAGGGACAGGTTCCGCCGATTCCTCCTCGAGTCGACGAAGGACTCCGACTCGATAAGGGAACTCGTAGCCCAAGCCCAAAATAGTCCCGACCTGCAACACCGTCTCGCCCTCCAGGATCTGGTCTGGAGTCTTGGGACTCCTCTGGGCTTTGAGCCGAGCCTCCAGTTCGGAGGGTACTGGAAGTCTCCTTCCGACGTCCACTTTCTTCTGGCTATGGTGGCCGAGGATGAGCCACTGGACCTCTCCGCCCTTCTCAGCCGGGCAGAAAGCCTCGTCTCGATCTCCGCCGCCGCACCTGCGGGCGAGGGGGCGGGAGATTTGGAGGTCGCGAAAACTGATGAGGTAAAGGAAGAAGAGGATGGTCTGAGCGCCCTCGGCCTTCTCGTCGTCGGGGATTCAGAGATCCTCCGCGTCGAGGACGCCATCATCGAGGAGGACGAGGAGGGACAGGTTCGGGCGATCTCGATCTCGGCGCTCCTATCCCTGGCAAGGGTAGTAAAGGATTATCACCTCATCCACGAGGACGTTCTCCTGCTCCTTCTCACCTCTGGCCCCTCCGTCGACCCCATCATCGACCTCATCTCCCGCATCATATCCCAGTGCGAAGCCGAGACCCCGACCCTGGAGGAGATCGCCCAGATGCTGGGGCCTCTCGGGCGGGGCGGCGAGAGCACGCCCGAAGAGGCGCTGCAGGACCTGATCGATCAGAGCCAGTACTACGCCTTCGGGAACCGGGGCTCGGGCCGAAGGCAGACGAGGCTCTAAGACATTTTTTACATTGACGGAAGGATTTGTTACTGGCGCGAAGGGCGGCGGGACAGACCTGGTGCTCGACTTCGAGCTAGTGAGGATCGAGTGAATGCTGAAAAAATTCGCAGAGAAAGTCGCCAGTGCCAATAAATACTGAATATCTTAGGAGGACTTCGAGTATCCCACAACTAGCGTTTTATGTGGGGCTTTACCTCAACGTTTTCAATTCGAACGTTCTATTAACCAGAGTTTATTTTTGAGTTTTTTTTATCTAGATTATCTGCCCCTGGCGGGCCTTCCAATAAGTTCACAAATCATTATGTACACGATTTTTGGAATAATCGAAAGTTATATCTGACTTAAACCGAAGCGCGTGTCAGGATTGGAGATATCTCCCTTGACTCGTTTATTCAGATTTATCGTACCGATTGCTTGCTTCCTGATATTTCAGGGTGTTTATGCCATCGACATATCGTTTTCGGCTAGCAGTGGCGGTGGGTCGGTCGGAATTACCGACTCTTACGACGTCGACGACCGCGTCGGCGTCAGCGGTCGATCCTCCGCCAGCTTTGGCGATGGAGTCAGCATGACCAACGTCAATAGCCTGTCGGGCTCTGGCGATGCGAACGTCAATCAGTTCCTGTACGGGAGCGGCTGGGGCGCAGACTACGTCGCAGAATATGCCCTGAGGACATCGGATGCTTCCAGCATAGAGGGCTCCGGCAGCGTGAACCTGGTGCCGGACTCGGGCGGCATCTCGAGGTCCGTCACCACGACCGGCAGTTCTGAAACGATCTCTGAGCTCTTTGGAACTCAAGGCGGCGATTTTGCGGTCGTAGAATCTCGCGCACTCGGGGCCGATATTTCCGCCACTCAGAGCTTCGCCGTGGGCCAGAGCGTCTCGGCCTCTCAGAGCATGAGTGCTGAGGGCCTTTATGCGGAGGCTTACGGCAGAGCGATGGACAACGACGGGAACCGGGCCGATACTATCGTTAAGATGCAAGGCGGCATCATAGTGGCCGACCAGGTGGCATATACCGGGGACAGCGCCTTCGTCACCCAGCGCGCCGAGATTGAAGGCGATTACGTCTGGGCCAAGTCCGAGGCCGAGGACAACGAGGGCAACATAGCTTTGACTACCTCTGAGATACAGGATGGGTCCCTTTTGACCGACCAGGGTGCCGCTGCCGATGACGACGCGATGATCGCAGGTCAGTATTCCGAAATAGAGGGTGAACTTGGCTGGGCGATTGCCAGTATGAGGGACGACAAGGGCAACCGTGCTTATACAATGACAAATATGGTAGGCTTGCACGGCGATGGGACCCTGGTGACAGACCAGCGTGTCAAGACCGGAAACGGTGTACAAGCTGATCAGATCTCCGCTGTCGATGCTGATCGCTGCTATGCTATGGCCGAGGCCTCTGATGGCGAAGGCAACTTGGCACAAACAGTAGCGACTTATACTTCGCGCGCATCCCTCGTGACCGATCAGGTTGCGATCGCCGATGACGGTGCGATCGCAGGCCAGATAACCGAGATCGAAGGCCTTTACGGCATAACGTTTTCTCAGGCCGCTGACACCGATTGCCACCACATCGCTTATACCGAAACTCAGATGAATAACGGAACCCTCTCGACGGTGGGGGGTGCAGGAGCCGGAAATGGTGCCGTAGCAATTCAGCAGTCGTTCGTAGACGCCTGGTGGGCCCATACCGAATCGTACGCAATGGACACCGGCGATAGATACGTTGAGATCCAAAACGAGGTCGAGAACGGAACCCTAGATACATTCCAGTGGGTCGAGACGACCAATAGCGCCGAAGGATATCAGAAGACGGAGATAGTGGGCGACTTCGCCTGGGCTCTCTGCGAGGCGAAAAACACCGGCAGAGGCTACTTAGCCTACGTCGACAACCGGGTCAATGGAAATGCATCCCTCAAATTCGAGGGCGGGGCCTCCGTGAACGACAGCGAGGCGAGGGCCCACCAGGTATCCCACGCCGAGGGTGACGAGATCCGGTTCCGGTGGAACACGGCGGGCCTTTGCGTCATAGAAAAGCCATATTTGGCTGGCAGCCTCGACACCATGTGCGAGATTTATCAAACTGTGTACGTCCACAGTATGAACTTTTGGATTAAAGAACCTTGACCACGAACAGATCTCGCACGCTGACGACTGCGCTTGCAGCTGAGTGGGGCCTTCACCTCCCACCCATTCGTTTTATTTTTGAGTTTTTTAATCTCGATCGTCCGCCCGTGGCTGGCTTTCCAAGAACATTATAAATCATTGTGTATACGATTTTTGGAATAAGCGAAAGTTATATCTGACTTAAACCGAAGCATATGTCAGGATTGGAGGGATCTCCCTGACCAGCTTATTTAGATTGATCGTCCCGATTATGTGCTTCCTGATTTTTCAGGGAGTTTATGCCATCGATATATCATTTTCAGCTAGCAGTGGTGGAGGGTCGGTCGGAATGACCGATTCTTACGACGTCGCCGACAGCGTCGGCGTCAGCGGCCGATCCACCGCCAGCTTTGGCGATGGATTCAGTATGACCGACAGCCAGAGCCTATCGGGCTCTGGCGATGCGAACGTCGAGCAGGTCCTGTACGGGAGCGGCTGGGGCGCTGACTACGTCGTAAACTACGCCCTAGAGACCGTTGGGGCTTCCAGCATAGAGGGCTCCGGAAGCTCAACCCAGACACCGGTGGCGGGCAGCATATCAAGGTCCGCATCCACGACCGGAAGCTGGGAGACGGTCTCTGAACTCTGGGGTGTTCAGGGCGGAGACGTCGCAGGTGTCGGATCTTACGCTTTCTGGGCCGACATCTCCACCACTCAGAGCTTCGCCGTGGGCCAGAGCGTCGCAGCCACTCAAAACGTAAATGCAGAAGGATTTTATGCGGTGGCTTTCGGCGGAGCGATGGACAACGACGGGAACTGGGCCGAAACTTACGCCGATATGTGGCTTGGCAGCATGGGCAGCACCCAGACCGCAAGGACAGGAAACAGCGCCAGCGCCTCCCAGGATACGACGATCGAGGCTGTAGATGGCTGGACTTGGACCGACGCCATGGACGCCACAGGGAACTGGGCCGGAACGTATGCGGGGATAGAATACGGTAGCCTCGTGACAGACCAGGAAGCAGAGGCTGGAAACAGCGCATTTGCAAGCCAGTATTCTGAGATCGAGGCAGAGTACGGCGAGGCCGGGTCCGAGGCCGAGGACGACGAAGGGAACTGGGCCGAGACTTACGTTGAGTTGGAAGACGGCAACCTGGTGACGGACCAGGGCGCCGAGGCCGATGACGGCGCCGGAGCGGGCCAGTATTCCGAGATCGAGGCAGAGTACGGCTGGGCCTGGTCCAAGGCAGAGGATTCAGAGGGCAACGAGGCCAGGACAGAGGTCGAGATGCTCGACGGCAATGGTGAAGGAAACCTCGCGACAGACCAGGAAGCAGAGGCTGGAAACAGCGCATTCGCGGGCCAGATTTCACTGGTCGAAGGCGAGGAAGGATGGGCCAGAACCTGGGCCGAGGACTCAGGGGGCAACGAGGCCTGGACGGACATTGATATGCAGAACGGAACCGTCTTGACGTTCCAGGCGGCTGGGGCTGGAAACGGTGTCGGTGCAGGTCAGCTGACCCTCGTGGATGCCGAGTTGGGCGAAGCCGAGAGCTACGCAGAGGACTCCGAAGGGAACCACGTCGACATATTTGCCGCGGTCGTGGACGGATCCCTCGAAACCTGGCAATGGGCCGAGGCGACCAACAGCGCCGAAGGATATCAGGAGACGGAGATCGAGGGCGATTTAGCCTATGCCTTCTGCGAGGCTAACAACACTAACAACAACTACTTCGCCTACGTCGACAACTGGGTCAATGGGAGCGCACACCTAGAATTCGAGGGCGAGGCCTCCGTGAACGACAGCGAGGCGAGGGCCCACCAGGTATCCCACGCCGAGGGTGACCGCATCTGGCCTTGGGCGAACTCGACGAACAACAACGATGAAAATGATACGGCGGGCTCCCATGATTTTGAGTCCTGGGCCTGGACGAACGGGACCGGAGAATATGCGGATGTGGAGCTTATAATATGAACAGATTTCGCACGCTGACGACGGCGCTGCTCTTGGCAGCATTGATATCGACGGCCCCTGCTGCCTCCTGGACCGGCAGTGTCCACAACGTCACCGACGGTTCGTCCTGGTGGATCCACCGCCAGAGCGGAACGATGAAACTCAACATCAGCAGCTCGGTGGAGGGCGAGATCGCCCCCATCGCCGTCACCCCCGCGGGGAGGGTCCTCTCACCCCACTACTCGGGCATGGCTGATCTGGACGCTAACGACGTCCGGCTCCAGGAGCGGACGGCGGCCCTTGAGGGGACCTACAGCTCCGAGGAGCAGATATCCCTCAAAGCCGAGGCCGAAGCCAGCGTCAACAGGACCTATTCCAAGCCCGCGGGAAGCAACGTCTGGACGATAACCCTAGAGGAGAACTGGCCCGTCGCCCTCAACGCCAGCAGGACCGTCGACTACGTCGGCAAGAACATCAACGATCGGGACCGCGCGGGAAATAGCGGCGACAGCGTTGGAGCGAGCTTCCTTTACAACAAGGAGCTATCCAGGGAGAGGAACGTAGCCCTCAGACTAGAACGCCTGAACGCAACGGTCATCGCTACCAACGATACTATCATCAGCGTTGACGTATTCCCGACGAGATCCACAGTTTACTATATCACGTCTCACTCGACGGGTATCGCAGATCTCAGGTACCGTCAGCTCGACTCTCGGGGAGATCTGATCAACCTCGGCGAGGAGAGGTACAGCGGAACCTACGACATAACGAGAAAAGTCGAGATGGAGTCCGTCTACACCAACGATACGGACGAGAAGGACTGGCTGTCGTGCTGCGTCGGAGGATGTTCCGACCTCGATCCCTGCGAGATCGCCTCGTGGGGCGAGGTTGGGGTTTTCGACTGCGCCTGCAGCTGAATGGGGCCTTCACCTCACACCCATTCGTTTTATTTTTGAGTTTTTTTATCTCGATCGTCCGCCCGTGGCTGGCTTTCAAAGAAAATTATAAATCATTATATATATGTCTTAGAATGAACGAAGGTTATATCTGACTTAAACCGAAGCACGGGTCAGGATTGGAGGGGTCTCCCTTGACTCGCTTATTCAGATTTATCGTCCCTATTGCTTGCTTCCTGATATTTCAGGGTGTTTATGCCATCGATATATCATTTTCGGCTAGCAGCGGCGGAGGTACCGTCGGGATAGCCGGTAGTTACGACGTCGACGACAGCGTCGGCGTCAGCGGCAAGGCGTCTGCCAGCTTCGATGGCGGCGTCAGCATGACTGACAGTCAGAGCCTATCTGGCTCTGGCGACGCGGACATAAAACAGGTGATGTACGGGAGCGGCGGCGCCGACTACGTCTTAAACTACGCCCTGGATATCCTCGGAGCCACCAGCATAAAGGGCACCGGCAGGTCAACCCTGACGCCGGTGGCAGGAAGCGCGTCGAGGTCCGTCTCCACCACCGGAACCTCGCTGATGACCTCTGAGCTCTCGGGCGTTCAGGGCGGAGACTTTGCTGGTGTCTGGTCCTACGGCCAATCCGCTGACGTCTCCACCACTCAGAGCGTCGATACGGGCCAAAGCGTCACGGCCTCTCAGAGCATCTCTGCAGAGGGCCTTTACGTTTGGGCTTACGGCGGCGCGATCGACGCCTATGGAAACTGGGCCGAGACCTCCGTTGGTGTGCTCGACGGAAGGGTTGTTGCCGACCAGGAGGTCGAAGCCGGAAACAGCGCCTTCGCCAACCAGACCGCCGAATTGGAGGGCGGGTACGGCTGGGCCTGGGCCGCGGCCGAAGACGAAGAAGGGAACGAGGCCTGGACGGAGTCGTATGTAGAAGACGGCGATATCACCACAGGCCAGTATGCGGCCGCCGATGACGGCGCCTCCGCCAGCCAGACCACGGTGGTAGAGGGCGAGGATGGCAGGGCCGAGTCTTACGCTGAGGATGACGAAATGAATAGGGTCATGACTTGGGCCATGATTGAAAATGGAACCCTTGAGACCGACCAGATGGTCTGGGCCGGTGAAGACTGGTGGTTCGATGATGAAGGCGCGGTGGCCTCTCAGCATACTTTCATCGAGGCCGATCGTGGAAACGCCACCTCCATGGCATGGGACGATGACGGCAACTTCGCGAGCACTTCCGCATCCATGACGAACGGGACTCTCGAAACTCACCAGGATGTTTGGGCTGGTGACGACTGGTGGTTCGATTATGAAGGCGCCGAAGCTTATCAGGATACTTTCATCGAGGCGGATCGTGGAAACGCCACCTCCTCGGCGCGGGACGATGACGGCAACTTTGCGAATACTTCAGCCTCCATGACGAACGGGACCCTCGAAACTCTCCAAGGTGCCTGGGCCGTTGAAGACTGGGGAGATGATTACGAAGGTGTCGAAGCTTATCAGAATACTTTCATCGAGGCTGATCGTGGAAACGCCAGCTCCGCGGCACGGGACGATGACGGCAACTTTGCGAATACTTCAGCCACCATGACGAACGGTACCCTCGAAACTTACCAGGGTGCCTGGGCCGTTGAAGACTGGGTAGATGATTACGAAGGTGTCAGAGCAGGTCAGTGGACGATGATAACGGCCGAGAACGGGTCTGCCATGTCGCGCGCCGAGGACACCAATGGCAGCTACATCAAGATCGGCGCCGAGGTCGAGAACGGATCTCTCGAAACCAATCAGTGGGTCGAGGCTGTCAACAGCGCCCGTGGGTATCAGAATACCAGCATCGTGGGCGACTTCGCATTGGCCTTCTGCGAGGCGAACAACACCGACCGCAGCTACTTCGCCTATGTCGCCAACCGGATCGACGGGAACGCCTCCCTCGAATTCGAGGGCAATGCCACCGTAAACGCCAGCGAAGCTTGGGCGAACCTGAGCTCCCACGCCGAGGGCGACCGCATCAGGGGTTTGGCGACGAGCACGTTTGGTACAATTAGCGACGAATATTGGGGCTCTTGCAACTATGATATCGTGGCCTATGAGAACGGAACCAGTGGATTTCTTGCCATTGCTAAGGGGACTACAATATGAACCGATCTCGCGCGCTGAAGGCTTC
This sequence comes from Methanothrix harundinacea, assembly GCA_002502785.1. Lineage (GTDB taxonomy): Archaea > Halobacteriota > Methanosarcinia > Methanotrichales > Methanotrichaceae > Methanocrinis > Methanocrinis harundinacea_A. The sequence goes on from DAQG01000091.1 coordinate 13,402, forward strand.
GCTGCTCTTCGCAGCACTGATCTCGACGACCTCTGCGGCCTCCTGGACCGGCGGGGTGGACAACGTCTCCGACGGTTCATCATGGTGGATTCACCGCCATAGCGCCACCATGAAATTCGATCTGAGCGGCTCGGTGGAGGGCGATATCGCCCCCATCGCCATCACCCCTGCGGGAAGGGTCCTCTCCCCCTACTACTCTGGCCGATCCGACCTCGAAGCCAACGACGTCCGTCTCAGGGAGCGGACGTCGGCCCTCGAGGGAACCTACAGCTCCGAGGAGCTGATCGGCCTCCGTTCCGAGGCCGAGGCCGACGTCAACTTGACCTACGCCAAGCCCGCAGGAAGCAACGTCTGGACGATAACCTGGGAGGAGAACTGGCCCGTCACCCTCAACGCCAGCAGGACAGTCGACTACGTTGGCAAGAGCATAAACGACCGGGACTTCGCGGGAAATAACGGCGATCTCGTCGGTGCGAGCTTCCTCTACAACGGGGAGCTATCCAGGGAGAGGAACGTCGCCCTCAGGCTCGACCGCCTGAACGCCACCGTCGTCGCCACCAACGAGACGATCGTCAGCGCCGACGTCTTCACGACGAAGTCCACCGTCTACGATATCACATCCCACTCGACGGGGGTCGCAGATCTCAGGTACCGTCAGGTCGACTCTCGGGGAGATCTGATCAACCTCGGCGAGGAGAGGTACAGCGGAACCTACGACATAACGAGAAAAGTCGAGATGGAATCCGTCTACACCAACGAGACTGAGGAGAAGGACTGGCTATCATGCTGCGTCGGAGGATGCTCCGACCTCGATCCCTGCGAGATCGCCTCGTGGGGCGAGGTCGGGGTTTTCGACTGCGCCTGCAGCTAGAGTGGGGCCTTCACCCCCCACCCATTCGTTTTATTTTTGAGTTTTTTTTCTAAATAGACCGCCCTTGGTCGCCCGTCCTAAAATACTATAAATCGTTATGTACACGATTTTTAGAACAAGCGACAATTATATCTGATTTAAATCCAAGCATGAGTCAGGATTGGAGGGATCTTCCTGACCAGCTCAATCAGATTCATCGTCCCGATTGCGTTCTTCCTGATTTTTCAGGGAGTTTATGCAATTGATATATCATTTTCAGCTAGCAGTGGCGGAGGGTCCGTTGGGATCCACGACTCCTACGACGTCGACGACAGCGTCGGCGTCTGCAGCAAGTCCCAAGCCACCTTCGGCGGCAGTCTTGGAATGACCGACTGCAAGAGCTTGTCGGGCTCTGGCGATGCGAATATAAATCAGGTTCTGTACGGAAGCGGGTTCGGAGCCGACTACGTCGCAAATTACGCCCTGGAAACCTTCGGAGCGTCCAGAATTGAGGGCGGCGGGAGCGCGAGCCTCAAACCCGACTCGTGCCATGTCTCGAAATCGGTATCCACGATCGGGAGTTCAGAAACCTTCTCTGAACTTTATGGGACTCTGGGGGGAGATTTTGCTGGCGTAGCTTCCGGAGTGCTGGATGGGGATCTTACAACCTATCAGAGCTTTGCAACAGATCAGAGCGTTTCCGCCATCCAGAACGTGCACGCCGACGGCGAGGAGGCGGTGGCGTACAGTGAGGCAGAGGACGCCAAAGGCAACTGGGCCGGAACCAACGCGGTGATGGAGGACGGCACGATGAAGAGCGTCCAGACTGCGATGACCGGCAACAGCGCGAGCGCCAGCCAGTACTCGGAGATGATGGCAGAGCACGGATATGCCACCTCTTATGCTCAGGATGTCGACGGCAACACCGCCTGGGCATTCGCGCATATGGGCGATTATGATGGGATGGGCAACCTCAAAACAGACCAAGGAGCAGAAGCCGGAAACAGTGCGAGCGCAGGACAGCATTCGGAGATAGAGGCTGATTATGGCCTGGTGGAATCCTTGGCTTGGGACGCTGACGGGAACTCCGCCTGGACCGGCACTTATGTAGAGGATTTCGATGGGGAGGGTAGCCTCGTAACATACCAGGAAGCTGAGGCAGGGAACAGCGCTTTCGCCGACCAGCATTCAGAGGTCGATGGCGATAGGGGCGGAGCGCGTTCTGAGGCAGAGGACGCCGACGGCAACCGGGTCCAAACGGACGTAGAGATGGAGAACGGAATCTTCGAGACATTCCAGGCAGCAGGGACTGTTGATGACGGCACCGTAGCAGCTCAGTTGACCTTTGCAGAGGCCGAGCGCGGAATGGCTTACTCCTGGGCATGGGATGACGTCGGGAACTTCGCAGAGGTTGGAGCGGGAATGGAGGGCGGCACCCTCACCACTTTACAAGAGGCTGTGGCCGGCAACAGCGCCGATGCATTCCAATATTCGAATATCGAAGGCGATTTCGCCTGGGCTTACTGTGAGGCGGAAAAACCGAACGACGGATACTATGCCCGTGTCGAGAACCTCGTTATAAGGAATGCAAGCCTCAGTTTGCGGGGAAGTGCATTTGCGAACTTCAGCGAGGCAACAGCAAGCCAGAGAACTTGGGCAGAAGGCGACTTCAACCGGATGCGTGCGAATTCGAGTACCAAATCCCTCGAATTTGTGGGTAATGGAAGTTGCGAGTCGGATTTGCGCGCTTGGACAAATGTTACCGGCGAAGATGTAGAGGCGATCATATTGAAATGCGTTGTTGGATAGCTTCAATATCGCATGTCACGGGAAGCCGATTTCGGGATCGTTACGGTCATGTCTGAAACGCGTCGAAACATCACAACACGTCTAACTTATACGATACAGAATGCGGTGCTAAATATGAAGATAGAGAGCATACTGGCGTAGAGCATACTGGCGTCAGAGCTGCTCTTCTCAGCACTGATCTCGACAGCTTCAGCTGCCTCCTGGACCGGCGGCGTCCACAACGTCACCGACGGCTCATCCTGATGGATCCACCGCCAGAGCGCCACGAAGAGACGCGATCTGAGCAGCTTGGAGGAGGGCGAGATCGCGCCGATCGCGGGGAGGATTCTCTCGCCCTACACTTCCGCCCAGTCCAATTTGGAGGCGGCCTATGTAAGTCTTCGAAAACGAATTGCGGCTTTAGAAGGAACCTACAGCTCCGAGGTGTTGATAAGTCTCAAAGCCGATGCAGATGCCAGCGTCAACAGGACCGACACAAAGCCTGCAGGAAGCGACGTCTGGACTATAAAGTGGGAAGAGAACTGGCCCGTCATCCTCAACGCCGGCAAGACCGTCGACTACGTTGGCAAGAACATCAACGACCGGGACTGCGCGGGAAATAGTGGCGATAGCATAGGTGCGAGCTTTCTTTACAACAAGGACCTCTCAAGGGAGAGGAACGTCGCCCTCAGACTAGACCGCCTGAATGTGACGGTCGTCGCCACCAACGATACCATCATCAGCGCCGATGTTCTGCCCACCAGGTCCACAGTTTACGATATTTCGTCTCACTCGACGGGTATCGCGGACCTCAGATACAGGCAGATCGACTCTCGAGTTGATGTGATCAACCTCGGCGAGGAGAGGTATACCGGAACCTACGACATAACGAGAAAAGTCGAGATGGTGCTGGTCTACACCAACGAGACGAACGAGACAGACTGGCTGTCGTGCTGCGTCGGAGGATGCTCCGAACTCGATCCCTGCGAGATCGCTTCGTGGGGCGAGGTTGAGGTCTTCGACTGCGTCTGTAGCTGAGGGGACTATCGTTCCCTCACCCCTCCATTTCTATCCTCAGATTGCCGCTCTTTTAAAGCAGCACTCGCCGCCGTCTCCCACCCGCTGGGGTTTATGAGGGAGATCAGAATCTGACCAGACCTTGGTGTGAAACGCCTCTCCTCAACGGTGAAGAAGTACAGGTTTCCAGTCTCGCCAACGAGGAACATGGGTATCGCCGATTTTCCATAGCAGTTCTTGAAGTCTTCGTAATCGGAGTCCTCAGTCAGCTTGAAAGTCTCGAGAGTAGCCCCCACCTCAAACTGGTGGGTCAGGTAATGGTGGGTCACTTCTCTTCCGAATAGGAACCTCCCTCGGAGGTGGGCTGGCGGTATCACCTCCTTTCCTCGATATGCCTCCGCCAACGGAGGGAGCTGATAAACCTTCGCTCTTCCGAAAATTCCCGACAGGTGGTAAGATATCAACGAATTCGCCTTGTCATTGGATGTGAGTGCCACGAGGTACCCCATCCCCTCGAGATCGATCTCCTCGAGGACGTGATCTGCCATGATGTTCCCGTGATAGGTGGGTAGCCCCGCCACGTAAGCCTCGGATATCTGGCTGTAGTTGGAGTCGACGAGTAGAACCCTCACCCCCGCCTCCTGTAGCTTAAGGGCGATCTTTCGCGCCCAGGAATGGGCCCCGACTATGAGGACGCCCTGGGGGTTGGACTGAGCGAGACCCAGCCAGCAGGCCAGGGGAGCGGAACCGATGCCGTATATCGCCACCGTCCCGATAATCACAAAGAAGGTGAGAGGCGCCAGTTCCTCGGCCTGGGCAAACCCATCCTCGACGAGCCTGAGGGCGAAGACCGAAGATACAGAGGCCGCCACGATACCCCTGGGGGCCATCCAGGACAAAAAGACCAGCTCCTCCCACCTCAGCTTCGCCCTCCAGGTGGAGGCGATGACGGCGGCGGGCCGAACTATCAGCATGAGAACCCCGAGAAATAGCAGGCTATGCCCATCGATGTAGTCCAGGTCTGCGACCGACAGCCTTCCAGCAAGGACGATGAATAGGGCAGCTATCAGGAGCACCCTCAGGTTCTCCTTGAACTCGATTATGTGCTTGACGGCGACAGCCTTCTGGTTGGCAAGGACCACTCCCATCACCGTCACGGCTAAAAGGCCTGACTCGATCTGGAACTGCTCCGAGATGGTGAAGACGCTGACCACCACCATCAGAGCCGCGGGGTTTTGGAGGGAGTCGGGGATCCAGTAACGTTTCAGAAACTGGAGCAGGAATATCTCGCCTGAGACCCCCACCAGGACCCCGACGAAGACAGTCTTCATAATCCCCAGGAACGTTGCGGCCGTCGCGCCTCCGGCACCGCCCATCAAAATCGCCTGAAAGACAAGAACCGCCAGCATCGCCCCGATTGGATCGTTCATGATCCCCTCCCATTTCGCTATGTTTCCGATCCTTCCGCTTGGACGGACGTGAAGCAGCATCGGCAGAATGACCGTCGGGCCTGTGACCACTAGGATTGAGCCGAATAGGATCGCAATCTTGGGATCGAGCCCGAGGATGAGATATGCCGCCACCGACGCCATCGTCCAAGTCACCAGCACCCCCACAGTTATCAGATTCCGGACGACGGTCCCGATCTCCCGAAGCTCATCGATCTTCAGGTTCAGCCCGCCTTCGAATAGGATCACCGCCACCGACAGGGATACAAAAGGCACAAGAAGGGGTCCGAGGATCTGGTCGGGATCGAGAAAACCGGTTATAGGGCCCGCCACGAGGCCGAATATCAGCAGAATCAGTATCGATGGGAGCCCCAGCCTCCATGCCAGCCACTGGGCAACTATGCCAAGCACCAATATGGTCGACAGATAAATCAGGATCTCTTCGGTCAAGGTCAGACACCCGGCAGATCAAGCGATTGATCAGGACGCCCTTAAAGGTTTCTGATGCAGTGGACAAAAGGGAGGTGGGGGGCAAAAGTCGCAATCAGGGATCCAGGAGGGAGGGAAACTTTCGGTGTCAGACTTTTGCCTGTGATCACTACGTCATCTGACGAATATAAACCTTTCCATTGATCATCAAATTTCCCGGAAGCCGTCGCTTCTGACGGGGCTTGTGAACTCAGATCCAAAGATGCGCTTTTACCTTTGATGATCCCACCGAAAAACACGAATCGAAAGAACCATGAAAAGCTGAGAGATTGATGGGGTAATGAAAGCACGAGTTGAAATGAAGGGAGGGGCAAAAGTCGTATATAGGGATTTTAGGGAGGGAGGGTGGAAAAAGTTCGGTCGACTTTTGCCTATCCTCTTTACGGCATTTGTCGAATATAAGGATTTCGGTTCGCCCAAGGGTGCAGATCTCCAGCGCCGTCCTCAGAGTCAGGAGTTTTTCACAAATTGGGTGGATGTGGAGGACGGGGTGAATGAAAGGAGGACAGAAACGAATTTCCGAAGGGACTTCGTAAGAGACAGGAGATGATCGGTCCATGACTTCAGAGATCGTGCTGATAGGAAGGTCAAACGTCGGCAAATCCACCCTATTTCGCCAGCTAACTGGCAAGAAGGTGAAGGTGGGAAGAAGGCCCGGTGTTACCGTCGGCCCTGCCAGAGTCCAGGTCGGAAACGTAGTCTACGTCGACATGCCAGGATACGGCTACATGAAAGGCGTCGAGAAGAAGGTCCAGGAGGGCACAAAGGACTTCATAGTCCGCTACTTCGAGGATAAGGCCAAAGAGATCCTTCTCGCGATACAGGTGATAGACGCCGCCAGCTTTCTGGAGATAGCCGACCGCTGGGAGAGTAGGGGAGAGGTTCCCCTGGAGGTTGAGCTATTCGATTTTCTGATGGAATTGGATCTGGCAGTTGTCGTAGCTGCAAACAAGATGGACAAAGTTGAAGATCCCGACGCCACCCTCGACGAGATCGGAGAACGGCTCGGGATGCTCCCGCCCTGGAGCCAGTGGCCAGATCAGATCGCCCCCATCTCCGCCAAAGGCGGAAAGATCGAACCCCTGAAGGAGATCATAAGGTCCAGGCTCCAAAGCCGAGGGGCCTAATCCTCCTGACCCTCCATGAGATCCCGATTCGTTCTCATCTCCTGGTACTTTTGATCCAATAGATCCTGATCTTCCGGGCTCGCCGTTGATCCTGTCGGATTCTGGATTATGAGGTTCCTGTAGGGGTAGGGGATCTCTATGCCCTCTTTGTCGAACCTCTTCTTGATCGCCTCTCTGATCTCGCATCCTGTGGTCCAGGCGACGTCTCTGCTCGGCACGTCAAATCCGAGCCGCAGGTTCACAGAGAAATCGGCAAGCTCCGTAACCCTCACCGATATCTCGTGATTTTTGAGGACCAGTGGATGCCTCTTGGCCACCTCGAGCATGATCTCTCTGGCCTTGTCTATATCGGCCGTATATGCGATCCCGACGGTCACGGGCCAGGTTATCGACGGGTCGGTTATCGACCAGTTGACTATCGACTGATTGCTCATGATGCCGTTGGGGACGAAGATTCTCCGCCCGTCCCAAGTCTTGATGGTGGTGTGTCTCAGGGTCAGGTCCTCTATCTGTCCGTACTCACCGTTGAAGTCGATGTAATCTCCGACGCGAAAGGGATGGAAGACCGCAAGGAAGATGCCGGAAACCACGTTGGATAAAGAATCCTGGGCTGCGAGGCCTATTATGGCGATGCCCGCAACGCTGGCCCCGAGCAGGGTTACTGCGAGCCTGCTGAGGGTCGGAATCTCGGATATGACCAGAACGGCTCCGACGATGTAGATCAGCACCACCAGAAGCCTGCTTACGAGGACCCGCAATGTCTTTTCAGTCTCGATGTCGATGCCGACTTTGCCTCCCTCGATGATCCTGGGTAAGTGAACGTTGATGATTCGCCTCGCCACCTTGGCGGCCAGATAGGTTAAAAGGATGATTAAGATGATCTTAACGAAGACCAAAGTGATGAATATGAGGTCTATGCCTAGAGCAGAGTTCAGATAGTCGATGATCGAGGCCAACGTCGACTGGGCACCCTCGCCTGTAAGCTGGGTGGGCACTTCAGAAGATAGCTCCTTCGGCAGAACCGTCGTGAGGTTGGAGACGTTCGAAGCCGAATCAAGGCCATCAGGACCGATGTCAGAAGGGACCGTGTACTCGTAGAAAACGTCCTCTTCCACCGATACGATCTCGTCCTCTTCCATCACGAAAAGGAAAACTCAGAAATACTTAACGGTTTCGCTGGCAACCGATAAAGGTGAAAAAAACGATAGGCACTTCGCTATTTTCGTGTGGGTAACCTCATGATAGTGATAAGCAGACTCAATGAGCCAAGATGGAATTACGACAGGGAACGTTAATGCAGCCTCGATCATCCTCTGGCTTGTACAGACAGGCGAATCAGTTGAAGCTCCGTACAGGTCCGAAAGGTCAAGCATCGCATGTGTCGAAATCGGCTCAACATGCCCCAGCCTATCGACAGATCGACTTGCTGCATTTCGAGTTCAAATAATCCAGAACGAAAGCTAGGGCCAGCCATCCCGCGACCATAATAACCGGTACACCTCCGATCTTGGGGCCGATATCTCCATAAAAGATCAGTCCTAGCTCCATCGTGACCTTTCCCACCACCAGACCGCAGAGGCCTATGGCGAGCTTGGCCGCGGATCTGTAAGGCGGTTTTATCTTTCGCAATATATGCCCGAAGATCAACCCCAAAATTCCCCAGCTTATTATCGCAAGGATGAATAGAAGGCTTTCGGGCTCCGCAAGCTTCCAGAAAAACGTTGCACCCAAGCCCTCCCAGACGAGTCCGATGGCCGAGCCTGCCGCAGCATCCCTCAAAAATATGTTCATGGTGCCGCCTCTTCACCTCTCCTTGAACGCACCAAGGTCAGTGAGGGGGAACAGGTAAAGGCCAGCATAAGCCAGGGCTGCTACAGCCTGAACGATGTCCAGAGGAGTTGTACCGAAATAGTGGATCTGAAGCAGGGCCCGGATCAGGAAGTAGGCTCCCAGAATGATGCCAAAGGTTGCCGCCGTTCTTTTTCCCTTCCTCAACTCTGAAGCGAATAATATCGACCACAAGCCCAGCATCATGTCGTACAAAAATAGATCCGCATTGAACAGGTAGATAAACGACACGTTGGAGATTTCGATGCCGAAGACGTGGGCGGGAGGCACGTTGCTCAGGGCGCTGGCCCAGTTCAACACGCTGGGAAAGAAAAGATGGCTAACGCCGAAGACTATCCACGAAACCCCGCCGATCAGCATGAACTTGCCTGCCAGATCTCTCTTTTGTGGCAGGTTCATTATCGATCACCTTCTTTAAAAAAGCGGTAGCAAAGGTAGCCCAGTGACACCAGGTCTATGAACCCAGAGTAAATGTTGGCGGTTCATACGGACGAATAAAACAGCCAGGTTGCCGTTCCAGCCTGCCACTCCTCGTAACTGCCTACGAAAAAGCTCCTGTCAAAGGTTATCCACATGAAGGCGAGCAGGGCGACGACGGCGGCGATTGAAGAGACGACGATCATCTTGTCGTTGCCCTTTCTGATCAGGATATGGGCGGAAATGAATCCGAACAGGAGCACCAGAAAGAGAGCGCTACAGTCCAGCCATATCACATAAGACGGCAGCTCTTCAGGCGGCACGACGTACATAACGTTCCAGTCGGTCCAGTTGTGAAAGAAGAACATGGCCGAGGGCGCGTAAAGTATCGCCATCCAGAGAGCAGCGATGAACAAGTATATATTAAAAAATAAGGTCGGTTCCTTTTTGAGCTGCTTTCTTGCCGACAGCGCGAGCATCTGTCCCGCAACAAAACTCACGACGATGTCAAAGGGTATCACCAGACTCCTCCTCACATGCTCCAAACAACTTCAATGAGATACATCAAGCTTTTACAGTTTCTGCATGTAACTTCAGTTGGATACAATACATGATGCGAGCTACAGTGAAGCTTGTCGTAATTTATATCTTTCGTATGGAGAAGTGTTCAACAACGCCGTTTATAGGATGAACTAAAGCCCGGAGTCACATCTGTTTCCTGGGATGAGGCCTGCAATTTGAAAGCGAAATCCTTTGGATTAGCTGGAAGCTCTTATGGCCGAAAGGTGGCTCTGCAGAACAAAAGCAAAACGAGGGCATTAATCGTTGAGACCGGTTCGCGCGGGCCTTATAACATTTTCTTGAGTATTCTAATTATGAAAATATGTATTTATTCATATTGTGTTAGCCGATGTAAGAAACGATCGAGCTCGTTTTCGAGTCGGGCTCAAAAAGTTGGAGCTTCACCCAGGATCACTGCGCCAATTCCGTTCCAGGGAGAGGTATCTTTATATATTATTTAATGTCCGTTTCCCTTAAAAATGGTTTGAATGGATAGATTGCTATGAGTTTCCTGATAGATCCACCTCTGCTCTTCCTCTCGGGCATGTTCATATACTTCGGAGGGAGAAGGCTTGAGTGGGGCAGACATGCAAAGATCGTAGTCGGACTTGGAATAGCGCTCGTCTTTATAGTATTCAGCTCTCTTCTTTATACCGATGCGATCAGATGCGTCTTTCCCTTCTTCTCGAACATGACCGGCTCTGAGTTCATGTTCCACACGAATTTGACCGGCATAACCAAGGCCGACGTCCCGCTGGAAGTGGTTGTCATCCTCTTCCTACTGTATCCACTTTGGATCTTTGCGGGGTACGCCTTCGCACTCCTCTCTACAAAGAGGCTCCGAACTTCAAAAGCTGTCTTCACTTACTCTGACGTGAAGAGCCGTAAGGAAAAGCGGGATCCCTCAGAATACGCCGTGATGAGAGATGAAAACGTCGGAAAGTGCGTGGCGGAGGCGATAAACTCCATCGGCGGTATCGATAGGTTTGTCAAAAACGGTGACAAGGTGCTCATCAAGGTGAACATCTGTGGGGGCGTACCGGAGAGCAAGGGATCGTTCACCAGCACAGAGGTCGTCGAGAAATTGGTGGAGCTGGTGAGGGGCGCTGGCGGTGTCCCCACCGTCGCCGACGCTGACATGATCTGGACGAAGTTTGGACCCGCATCCAAAGACACCGGTTGGGCGGATTGGGCCAAGAGCAAGAACGTGAGGCTTTTGAACCTAATATACACAAAGATCGTCCGGTTCGACTTCGGGAAGGAGAGTACCCTCGGATTGGAGAGGGTATCCAAGGAGATGATCGACGCCGACGTCATAATATCCGTCCCTACCATGAAGACCCACCTTCTCACCGGCGTCACCCTGGGGATGAAAAACATGTACGGCACGTTCCCGGAGATCGACAAGGCGAAGTTTCACAGGGCCGGCATAGAGGAGGTCATTTATTACGTCAACAAGGCTTTCACCCCAAACCTCGTGGTGATCGACGGCAGCATAGGGGGAGAGGCGATAGGACCGTTGAGCTGCAGGCCCTTGAGCTATAAGACCATCATCGCCTCAAACGACGTCGTGACGGCCGATTCCGTTGCCTGCAAGCTCATGGGCTACGAGCCCACAAAGATAAATCACATCAAAACCGCCCGCGATCGCGGACTTGGTGAGATTCCCACCGAATACAAATTCGACAACCTGAAAGATAAACCCCACATAAAGGATTTCAACTGGGAACGACCGGACCCGGATGTAAAGGATTTCTACGAGTGGGCGATCGAGTTTGTACTGAAGTTTCCGGGATGGGAGACGCTCTTCAACTTGGGCGCCGACTTCTTCCTCTACGATACGGCCAGGCTGCCGGTGATTCGTTACTTCACACCGGCCGTGCTTCAGCTCCTGAACGATTCCGTTTACCTCGCCCTCAAAGGCCAGAAGAAGACGGAGGCGGACAAGAAAAGGAGGCGTGTCAACGCCTCTTTGGTGCTGCTGGTGGCTATAGCATCTCTGCTGGGCTTCTATCTCAACGGCTTTTTCTGGATGTCGCCCTTCTTTGACGTCAACTACATGGTCGCTATAATCGTATCCTTGCTCGTCTCGCTGAGAATGAAAACTCGGCATCTTGCAACACTGGTGGTCGCAGCGGGCCTGGTTTCGTTCGCCTTGGAGCGGACCATCACCTCCGGAGGGGTGCTGGTCTACCAGGGCAAGGACCCGTTTCTCTTCGTCGTCCCTGGTTGGATCATACTGATGATCGCCATTCTGGGGATATCTGATCTTCTCAGAGCCTGGATTGAAGGGCTTGGCATATTCAAGATGCTCGAAAGGTGGCGCGTCCTTCCAACCGTTGTGATCGCCCTCGTCTTTGCAGCCTTCTTCATTTGGGAAGGGTACTTCAATGTAGGAAAAAGCCCGGTCCAGTTGATGTACCTGGCGATGATCGTGCTGGGGTTGTTCTATTCGAGCAGGTGCTCTATAGATTGGAACGCAGCGCTGGCTATCGTCAGCGTGGCACTGGGTGGTTACATGGAACTCGCTGGCTCGTTGGCCGGCTTCTGGCAGTATCACTTCCTTGAGACGTTGCCGGTTTTCATGACCCTCGCCTGGGCTCTGAACTCCTGGGCGGTCCACGGCATCTCGTACCTGGCAGGAGCAGACCTCTCCGACTCGATGGCTGCCAAATTGGACTAATCGGGCCCCGTCCTACCTCCAAGAGGCCCGAAAATTGCGACCGAGGACGGAGCGGCGAGCTTCGGGCGAAGTCGCCCCGGATCCAGGGTGGTCCGGGGTATCGCTCGGCAAGTGTGAAGCCTCACTCACCCATCCTCTCCAGCCTCTTTTTGATTCCTCGCCAGTGGGAGCCCTGCCAGTAGAGCTTGCCACACCTCTCGCACCTCCAGAGGGTCGATCCCTCTTCCGAGCGGTCGAGATCGTCGATCGTCTCCGACTCCCCCACCTCTTCTAGGGGACCGTTGCATAGGGTGCACCTCTCCGGGTTGAGATCCAGGCGTACGCCCGCATTCTCAAGCTCAGAGAGCTGGTCATCGAGGTCTGAGGATCTTATGAGAAGGCAGGCTGCTCCGGCGTTTTCGCACCTTTGGGCGAGGACTTTGTCCCTGGTCAGGAGCGTTCTCTCCTCCGCCAGGGCGATCTTTATCAGGTCTGAGTCGTCGGCCCCATCTGGCGGGTTTGAGACGTCTTGGCCTGCCATCCTCAGCCAGCGGGCGAGCCTCATCAGCATCAGGTCGGCTAGATAGCGACGGTCTTTCACCACCGTTTGAAAGGACGTCCGCAACTATTTATCTGTCGATCGCCTTTTTTGGCCATTATGAAGAAGGCGATGAGCAACGTGGACGTGGCGGCGGTCGTCGAGGAGCTGCAGGAGAAGCTGGTCGGGGGGTTCGTTGGAAAAGCTTACCAGCTCGCCCCCGACAGGGTGGTGATCTCCTTCCAGTCCCCTGGCCAGGGAAAGTTCGACCTCCTCCTCGAGGCCGGAAGACGTATCCACCTGACAGAGAAGCCCCGAGAGGCCCCCAAGATGCCGCCCCAGTTTCCGACGATGCTCCGAAGCCGCCTTTCCGGCGGCCGGGTGGCAGAGGTCCGCCAGCACGGCTTTGATCGGGTGGCGGAGATCGTGATCGAGCGGGGGGATGATTCCTACGTGCTCATCGCCGAGATATTCCCAAAGGGAAACGTCCTTCTCCTCGACGATTACGGCCGGATCGTTCTGCCACTGCGGCCTCTCGCTTTCAGGGACAGAAAGCTTCTCGCCGGCGAGAAGTACCTGTACAGGGAAGATCAGCTCGACCCTCGGACCGTTTCACGAAACGACCTCGCCTTCCTCCTGGCCGCGTCGGAGTCGGAGCTGGTCAGAACTCTAGTCCGGGGTCTGAACATGGGCGGGACCTACGCCGAGGAGGTCTGTCTCAGGGCGGGGCTAAACAAGACGGAGCCTGCTCACGCCTTAACCACCGACGAGATCGACCGGGTTCATCGGGCTCTCGGCGAGGTCTTCGGCCTCGCCCAGATGGACCCCCACTTCGTCCTCGACGGGGACGAAGTCGTAGACGTCGTCCCCGCGCCCCTGGAGGTTTACGGCGACCTCGAACGGCGGGAGTTTGAGAGCTTCAGTAAAGCCCTCGACGAGTACTTCTTCGAAAGGGAGGCGGAGGGGCCGAAGCCCAAGACCGCTCTAGAGCGAAGAAAGGAGATGCAGGAGCGGTCGATCCAGGAGTTTCGGGATAAGGAACGAGAGTTTGCCGTCCTTGGGGAGAAGATCTACGAGAGGTACGGCGAGGTTGAGTCGATCCTCGCCGCCATATCCGGTGCCCTAGATAAGGGTTATTCCTACTCTGAGATCTGGGCCAAGATCAAGACCTCGGGTCTTCCCATAGCCGATAAGATCCTCTCCCTCGACTACCAGGGCGAGCTCCGCTTCCGCCTCGATGAGGGCGCAGTCGATGGCGGCGCAACAGAGCTGGAGCTGAACGCAAACCTCACCGTGCCCCAGAACGCCCAGCGCTACTACGACCGGGCCAAAGAGCAGACGAAGAAGCGGGAGGGGGCAGAGAAGGCGCTGGAGGAGACAATCAAAATTATCGCGAGAAGGACCGCCCCCGAGAAGGTGAAGACGAGAAAGGTTTTCAGGCGCCGGAAGCCGAGGTGGTACGAGAGGTTCCGGTGGTTTGAGTCCTCGGACGGCTTTCTCGTCATCGGGGGTAGGGACGCCTCCAGCAACGAGGAGATCTACGCCAAGTATCTTGAAAAGCGGGACTTCGCCCTCCACACCGACGCCCCCGGTGCGCCCCTCACCGTCATCAAGACCGTGGGCGAAGAGGTACCCGAATCGACCCTGGAGGAGGCGGCCCAGTTCGCCGTCAGCTACTCCAGCGTCTGGAAGGAGGGCTTCTTCGAGGAGGACTGCTACATGGTGGCAGCAGAGCAGGTCACCAAGACCCCGGAGCCTGGCGAGTTCATCAAGAAGGGCGCCTTCGTCATCCGGGGCGAGCGGCGCTACTTCAGGGATGTACCCGTGGGCGTCGCCGTAGGCATCGCCGGCGATCAGCTCATCGGCGGTCCGGTCTCGGCGATAAAGCCAAAGGCCGACCCCGTCGTCGAGGTCGAGCCCGGCGAGTTCAGCCCTGAGGACCTGGCAAAAAGGATCTATCGGACCTTCGCCGAGAAGGAGGAGGACCGAAGGTACCTCAAGTCCGTCGCCTCCGTCGACCTTATCGTGAGCTTCCTGCCGCCGGGGGGATCGAGGGTGAAGGTGTGATATTCGGGGTAAGCGATGAGGGCCGTTTTCCTCTTCCCCAGGTCTGGAGGGGCTTTGTGAACAGGAAAGGCGCCATCGAGCCCCCCAGACCCCGATCGTGAAAGTCGCCATCATTATGGATCAAATCTCTTCTCACATTGATGCGAGTTCAACTCAAGAATTAGAATCGATTCTCTTAAAATTTTAATTGTATTGTAGAGGTTATCAGACTAATGTTGATGACGGACGAAGATCTGGCCAGAAGACCAGCTCCTCAGCGCCTCGTCGGAAAGATTGTACTTGATAGAAATCCAGAGGATCGCTTGGTCCAGGTGGAGACGTTGGCGGAGAAATCGTTGCATCGATTGATGTCGATTTGCCCTGTATCCTCCAGGCCATAACGTAGATGGTTAGCATAGGCCCTGAAAGCCTAAAGAAGCGTCTCGATGATGGTGGCTGGAAAAGTACTTTATGAAGAAGCACCATTTATAATCTTTAAAGGTGAGGATATGACGCGGATCGGGGTTGTAAGACACAAGGTAGAGGACTTCCCGGGTTGGAGACAGAAGTTCGATGAGAGGATGCAGATCCGGAAGAGCAACGGATGGTCTGGCCATGAGCTGTACTACGACGAGGGCCGAAAGGAGGCCTACGTCGTCCATACGGTTCATGACGAAAAATTGGATGTGGCCAGGGAGCATATGGAGAAGTTCAAAGCTATGGGAAAGCGTACCGAAATGAAGCCCTCAGGAAATCCTGACCATTCGATAGTGCCGAGAGGGGAGAAGATCGAATCGGTGAAACACTGAGTTTTTTTGAAAATATCCCGGGCTGGCCGGACCTGGTCCGCTCCGGCCTTCCCTCCGATCGAGATTGCCGAAAAATTCGCTCCCATTGAAGTTGATGCTGATTTGGTTGAGAAGAGATTTTACTTCCAGCAAGGGGCCCGGCGGCGCTCTCCCGGCCCGGCTCCCGCTCCTCCGCCGCCCTTTGCTCATTTTTCGTTTTATTCGTATGTGCTGGATGAGAAACTCGTCTAAAGGGCCAGTCCTGTGGCCTTCGCCTTATCCAGAAGATCCTTTCTCTCCAGGACGGCGTCCGGCGCGCCGCCATTCGCCATGCGGATTATCTCGGCCACTTCAAATCCCAGCAGTTCTAAAATCCCTCCAAAATCCGAAGCCGCTTTTTCAAAGGCTGCAAGATCCGGATTCCCCTGACTGGTGACGATGACGGCCTTCTTTCCGGGCGCGAGGCGAGAGTTGAATCCTGGATCGATGAACGAGTACATCCGATCCTCCATCAGCTTGAACTGCCCGGTGAAGAGGTAGAAGTATATCGGCGACCCAAATACCACCGCGTCGGCCGCCGTTAAATCCTCCAACAGCTCTGAGAGATCGTCATCTAGCTTGCAATTTTCGTGGTTCTTGCAGTAGTTGCACGCCTGACAGCCCGAGTAGCTCATCTCATTGAGATTGTATTTCATGATCTGATAGCCGGCCTCCTCGGCTCCATCTAATACGGCCTGGACCAACCTATCGACGTTACCGCTCTTTCTGGGACTCCCTACGATTCCTATCGCTTTCATGGCTATTTTCTCCTGGTATTCATCATGTACAGAATTTCCAACGCTAGCCGATTCCAACGCTCTTGATGATATGCTATTTAATGCTACCCGTGAGTAGAAAAATCAAACTGATGGCAATAGATACTTCTGACTCTATATTATTGAATTACCAGTACAACGGCGAGTCATCGAGAAGGCCGCCTCCGCCATCCGGGGGGCGAGCGGCGGAGGGCGGGCCCGTCGGCGTCGCCGCGGGATCGCGGACGGGTGCGAACCGGCGGCCCGGTATCGGCGGCGAAAGGCGGAGGGCTGGCTCCGGCGGAGATGGGAAAGGCTGGCTAGATAGGCGTCGAGGATTTGGCGAAGAAGATCGATCGGAGCTTCGCCGAGAAGGAGGAGGAGGACCGGAGGTACCTCAAGTTCGTCGCTTCAATCGATCAGATTGTGAGCTTCCTGCCGCCTGGTGGGTCGAGGGTGAAGGGGTGATTATCTGGGGGCGGGCGGCGCTAGGCGGCGCTAGACCACCCGAGGCGCACCCCTCGCCTCAGCCGTCTACGGTCCATCATTTCTTCAGCTCGATTTCGGGTTCAGAGGGCCAGTCCTGCGGACTTCGCCTTATCCAGGAGATCTTTTCTCTCCAGGACGGCGTCCGGCGCGCCGCCGTTCTCCATGCGGATGATCTCGGCCACCTCAAAGCCCAGAAACCTAAGAACCTCGGCGAAGTCGTCGGCGGCCTTCTCTAAGGCGGGGAGGTCGGGGTTTCCCTGGCTGGTGACGATGACGGCCTTCTTTCCAGGCGCAAGGCTAGATCTGAACCCCGGGTCTATGAAGGAGTACATCCGGTCCACCATCAGCTTGAACTGACCAGAGAAGAGCAAGAAGTATATCGGCGAGCCGAAGACGACGGCGTCGGCCTCCCTTATTTCCTCCAAAAGGCCCGAGAGGTCGTCGTCGATCTTGCAGTTCTCGTGGCTCTTGCAGTAGTCGCACGCCTGGCAGCCCGAGTAGCTCAGATCATTGAGATTGTATTTCGTGATCTCGTAGCCGGCCTCCTCGGCCCCGTCCAATACCTCCTGGACGAGCCTGTCGACGTTGCCGTTCTTTCGGGGACTTCCCACGATTCCTATCGCTTTCATGGCTATTACCTCCAGAAATCCATCATTGCAGAATTCCAGCGCTTATCGGTTCAAAAGTTTGATGATATGCAACTCAACGATAACCGGGCGGCAGAATATCAAACCTTCGGCGAGCCCGTCATGAAGGCCGCCTCCGCCATCCGGGGGCGAGCGGCGGGGGCGTGCCCGTCGGCATCGCCGCGGGTATCGCCACCAAAATACAAGGTTATCATTGGAAGGCGGGTTTGTGAACCATTCCCTTATTAGCCAAAGAAACCTCAAATAATGGATAGGTCTTTTAGGTGTTATTGCTGAAAGGTGTAAGCTATGAATGAATTTAAGGCGGACCCAAAGGGTTGGCTACACAAGGCAATTGCGGAGCCAGACCAAAAATTAGCGTTTTTTGTTGGAGCAGGCATATCAATTAATTCGGGTTTACCAGACTTTGGATGTTTGAATAAGCGATTGATTCGCAGCATTGGTCCCAAGGATTGGGATCCAATGGATATCACTGAGATTTGCAGACGAGACGATAGTAGCTCCAAAATGAGTGAAATTGACGAGATATGTAACTGCTTAAGGCCAGAAGTGCTAATTCAAGAAGTTCTCCAAATCCATGGAGACAATACGCTAGAATTTTATAAATGGTTAGAAGGAGGGATACCTAATTCAAACCATTATTATCTAGCGATAGCTTTAAAAAAGGGTCATTACGTATTTACGACGAATGTTGACACCCTTATTGAGCAGGCTTGCGACGAACTGAAGGTTTCATATAAACCAGTCGTATTCGAAAATGAGTATAAGGCGTTGGTAGATAATATCTCAGATAACAACTCATCGATTGATTTTGACTCGTGTTTATTCAAACTACACGGTTCAATTTCGAGGGAGTCATCGTGTTCGGGTTTAAATAGATATAAATCTATTCAATTTGCATTAAATCAAGTAGGAAAAGGTCTCAATACATTTTCAAAGAAAGTACTTACAGATTGCTTACTAGCTCGCGATTTCATCTTCCTTGGATATAGTGGCAATGATCACTTCAGTGTGCAACCAGTGCTGAAGAATACGGATACTGGACAGACGGATCGTAAGATTTACTGGCTTAAATACAGTAAGAGTCCATCTGAGCTTGAAGTCGACGATGACATCGGAGGCTTCCTTGTGCAGAAAAACAAGCTATGGGAGCGGGCAACCGATGGCAAAGAAGTTGAATCGAGTATATGGGAAGATGTTTCCGTACTAGAGGTGCTTGCCCAAAGAAATACTGCGTATCTCATTAAGGGTGACAGCAGTGCTACCTTGAAAGAAATCATAAACCAGGTGGCCGATGCCAAGGTTATTCCCGAAGCCTTCGAGCTTAAGAAAACCCTTGATAAAATTCTAGAAGAAAGTAAGGATTCGGGTGTCTCCACTATATGTGAACCCCGCTGGGTGAAAGATATTAGCGATTTCAACAGGTGTTTATGTGCAGCTGCCTTATTGATAAGGGTACGTGATCTCGACAGTGCGATGCCCCACCTGAAGGAAGCTAAACGCTTTGCTACAGCCGATGAAGAAAGAGCCAAGGTGGAAAGGCTATTTGCTGTGATCGATTCCATTAAACGGCCGACAGGTAAAAAACCTAGTACAGATGATTTGCGCAAAACCATCGATGCCTGCATGGAAAAAGGCGCTCTTGTGCCGATGATCGAGGCGTGCCTTGAGATGGCCAACCTATATCGCATCGCGCGAAGTTTTGACAAAGCGAATGATATACTAGATGAAGTTGAGGCGGAACTTAACCAACCATATATCAAAAAAATTGAGATGGCATTTGATGATAAAAGCCGACTTATGGCGCAGCTACTTCATTATCGGGGACTAATCTGCGGTCTGGGCTTGAGTGGAGATATTAGTAATAAGCTCAAGGGCTTAAATTATTGTAAAAATGCTCTTGGATTTGCAGATCTAGTTGGGGATATCAGCCGAAAAGCAGCTGTATTGAACGGACGTGGCCTTATTATGTATCAGCTGGCCGAGAAGATGGACGATCCTCTTCAAGTTGCCGAAAGCTCTTCAAACGGCCAGCCAACGGAAAATGCAGATTATTGGCTTCAGGAGGCAGAAAGCTCGCTAAATGAATCTCTAGCCCTTTATGCAAGGATTAGAGATCCTCGTAGTAGTTTTCAGCCATTGCGCAATCTGATGTTGGTACATCTATTGCGCGCACAGCAAAGCGAGCCAAATAACTGCGAACATTGGTATGAGTTGGCTTTGAAAGATTGTGATAGAAGCGAGCGTTATTTGGCTCAGGTGCATACAGATAGCAATGAGCTTAGTGGGGATCAGATAGAGCTGTGTTACCGTCGAGCATGTATCTTAGGCAAGCTTGGAAAAACGGATGAAGCATGCAGCCTTTTCAAGACGGTTCTTTCGCATTGGGAAGCTAAAAACGATCCGCACCAGCAGGCTCGCATTTGACAAGAACTCCTCGACATTACAAAAGATGAGACAATGATCCAAGAATGTGCCAATAAACTGCTTGACATTGTTAGCGATATCCTATACTCTCCTGAAGAACGTAAGCGCTATACTAAAGATCGCCTGCGGCTACAAAATCATCACGAAATGCTCCATAAGGTCAGTGTTGCCGC
>DAQG01000092.1 GCA_002502785.1 Methanothrix harundinacea
TAAAATCTGGAGAGGGGTACCTCAGTCACCGTCTCCTCGATCCCCATCTCAGCAAGGCTGTGGCCTGCAACGCCCTCCTCGTTGCTCTCGATGCACTCCAGGTTCACCTTGATGTCCTTCTCAAACCCCTGGGCGTACTCGATCTGGTGGTGCATCGAGACGCCTTCCTGGTAGCTCTTGCCTTCTGTCTTCTCCTTCAGCTTGGAGTCGAAGACTACGGGGTTTTCGGCGTAGTAACCAGTGCCGTAAGCGAAGCTCTGGGGTGCGTAGTTCATCTCGTTCTGCTCCACGAAGGATATCGTGCCCTGGTGAACCTTTGTCTTGCTCGAAGCGTACTGGCCGGTCTCCGGATCGAACTTGTAGTAGTCCTTCTCCTCCTGGCTGGAGTTTATCAGGGTCGCCGAGTCCATGTTCCCGCTCCCGTGCATGTAGTTTTGGAGCTGGAGTGTCTCGGTGTTCACTTTCTGGTAGACCATGGCGTACCCCTCGCCAGAGACGTCCTGGGCGAAGTAGTGCTCGTTCTCGATGAAATATCCCTCAGGGTTATTGGCGGCAAGCGATGGGCCTGCCATGAATAGCAGCACCGAAAGCGCTGCGGTCACCGTTGTGATCGTCCCTACATCCCTCATATTCATCCCTTTTCTAAATTTGTGGCTGTTGATCGCGATTTTCATGTCGACGGCCACAACCATGAGGGATATGGGGTATAAAATTAATCACAATAATATAAATAGATATATCTACCGTGGTTACGCAATTTTTTCGTATTTTTTCGTATATATCTATGGTTACACAACTTTTCCGTATGTACTTTATTTTCTCAGATCTGCACGGCCGCCCCTCGGATCTAAATGTGATGGGACCGTTTCCGCATCCAGCAACCTTGATATATAGAATATGTTTCGAAACATTGGCTATATATGCAAAAGTCACATGAATATATCTATTTATTTTATTACGAATAACTTTATACACTATTCCGGCAGGGGTGGGGCCGTATGAGTATCAGGTCAAAATCCGTACTGACCAGCGTTCTGATCGTGGCGTTTTTGGTGGCCGCACAGACCGCTGCAGCTCTATCGGTATCGGGGTCGACTACGGTCCTTCCCTTTGGCGCGCAGTGTGCCGAGGAGTTCAACGCCATGCAAGATGACGTTGATGTCTCCGTCACCGGCGGCGGGTCCGGCGTCGGCATCAAGAACATCGCCGAGGGTATCAGCGACATCGCCATGGCCTCAAGGCAAGTAAAGGACTCTGAGAAGGAGGCTTATCCTGACGAGGAGTTCGTCGAGAGCCCCATCTCCCACGACGCAGTCTGCATCGCCGTGAGCAAGGCCGTCTACGACGCTGGCGTCACCGGCCTGTCCCAGGAGGACGTCATGGCCATCTACAACGGCGAGATTACCAATTGGGCGGACCTCGGCGGTGAGGATGAGGAGATCTACGTCCTCGCAAGGGAGGTTGGCTCAGGCACCAGAGACACCTTCAACGAGATGGTGATGGGAAGCACAGAGGCTGAAACTGCGGGCGTCAAGACCAACGTCGGCAGCAACGCTGAGATGAAGTCCGCGATAACGGGCAGCGACAAGGCCATCGGCTACCTCGGCCTCAACTACGTCCAGGACGGAGACCTTGGAGTCGTCGCCTACGAGGGCGTAGAGCCCTCCACCGAGACGATAAAGGATGGCTTCTACCCTCTCGCTAGAGAGCTTTACATGTACACCTACGGCGAGCCGAGCGAGGACGCTCAGACCTTCCTGGACTTCGTGACCGGTGAAGACGGTCAGGCCATCGCCGAGGAGCTCGGCTTCGTATCGATTAACAACTGAGCTTGAAAGCGATTAACTTAGCTTGAACGAGAGATAACATCGCCTGGGGCCCCTCGGGCCCCGGGCCCTCCCTCTGTCTTGGATCGCGTTTTGCCTGTGTCGTCTTGGAGCATCTTTTCTTCGATCTTGGATGTTTGAGGTCGCTTCTTTGGAGGTGTCGGATTTCGTGAGCGGAAGACCTGGAAGCATTCTGAAACTTGTCGCGATCTTGGCCGTTTTCATCGTTGTTGCAGGTTTCGTCTTATTCTTGAAAGATGATCTGGGCAACGACCGCTGATCGGCTTAAAGGAGCGGTCAGCTTTTTGTGGTCGGCTCTACTTCGGTTCTGCCTTTTGTCGAGATCTATGCCCGAGAGTTCAACCGAAGGCAGACGGATGTGGTGATCACCGTCACCAGCTGCGGGACTGATGCCGGGATCGATCGTCGTGAGCCGACCCCATCCACGAAGCCGGGATCGGTGAGCTGAGCAAAGACCTGCTCAGGGCGATCTACGCTGGCGAGATCATCCGCGAGAAGGTAACAACTCCTGGGTCGGCGGTCTACCGCGACAGCAGCGCGGAGGCCGAGGAGTACGTGGCAGGAAGCGACAGGGTGATTTGGTATCTCGGCTTGAACCTCGCCGGGGACGAAGGCCTGGGGGTCGTGGCCTACGAGTGAGTTTTGCCGTCAGCAAAGACAGTGAGGAACGGATCTTATCCCCTGGCGAGGACCCTCTATATGTACACCGAGGGCGAGCCCGACGAGAACGAGTGGGTGTCTCTCGACTTCGTCACTGGAGAAAGGGGCCAGGCCATCGCCGAGGAGCTGGGGGTTGTGCCCGTCTCGACGTAGCCCAGTCGTAAGCTGCGTTAGTTGCGTTTTCAATGGGCACTCAGGTTCGGTTTGGTATCCCAACTTCAGCAGGCCTCCGTCCTCATGGGTCCAAACTCCTCGAAGCTCTGAGCGACGATCGTCCTGGTGGTGACGACGCCATCCATCTCCCGTATCGTTTCGACGAGGCTGTTTAGCATCAAAAGGCCGTCCACCTGGACGTTCAGGAAGAAATCGAAATCTCCGAAGAGAAGGTAAATCTTTCTGATTCCCGCAAGGCCTTTGAGGATTCTTTGAATTCTCCTCTCGTGGCCTGGAACTATCTTCACCATAATTATGCCGTCGACCATTTTTTTCTCAACTCCTTTGTAAAATATTCTGGAAACCGACACCGGAATGAGGGTCATCAAATCCCATAGCCGTACGCATTTTCTGGGCTGCCCACGTTTTCAGCGTCTTATATAACCCTAAAGTAGCATCTTTTTCGGTCATCGCTCCGATCCCTCATTTTCAAAAAATAGGCTACATGGCGTGGAGCTCTCTAGAGCCCCATCGCCTCTTTCACCAGATCGAACACCTCGGTGTTGTCGATGAGCCCTTTGCTGAACTCCATCGCCATCGGCCCCGTGGCGAAGATGGGTACGTCCGGTGAAGTGTGAGAGGCCTCCTCCAGGATGTTGAGGTCGCTGTAGGTGTCGTTGACCGGGTAGGCTCCAGAGCCGAAGTTGGGTGCCCAGCCCTCGGTGTACTCGCCAGTGGCTGCACCCAGAACCAGTCCTCCACACTCGTGATCAGCGGTGACGATCACCAGAGTGTCGGGGTTATCGGCCGCGTAGTCGAGAGCTACCTTAACGGCGTCGTCGAAGGCGAGGGTGTCAACAACCCCCCTTTTGTAGTCCCGGGAGTGGTCGGCGTGGTCGATCCTGCCGCCCTCCACCATCAGGAAGAAGCCGTCCTCGTCCTTGGAGAGGACATCAATGGCCGTTTCGATCATCTCGGCCAGGCTCGGCTCAGCGGCGTGGTCACGGTCCAGCTCGTACGACATGTGGGAGCTCGCGAAGATTCCCAGGAGCCTCTCGGTGGTGGCGGGGTCCAGGGCCACAAGCT
This sequence comes from Methanothrix harundinacea, assembly GCA_002502785.1. Taxonomy (GTDB): domain Archaea; phylum Halobacteriota; class Methanosarcinia; order Methanotrichales; family Methanotrichaceae; genus Methanocrinis; species Methanocrinis harundinacea_A. The sequence continues at coordinate 3,747 of DAQG01000092.1, forward strand.
CGCTCTCGTTCGTGACCACGGTCCATCCCAACGGAACCGCCTCCTCCAGAAGGCTGCGGTTGTCGAAGGAGAACTTGCTCGCGCCGCCTCCCATGGCGACCTCCATATCGCTATTGATGCACTGCTCGGCGATATCGTTCTCCCAGTCCCGGTCGGCGCAGTGGGCATAGTATCCGGCGGGGGTGGCGTGAGTGAGCCTGGTGGTGGTGACAACACCCGTGGCCTTTCCGGCCTCTTCGGCCATCTCCAGAATGGTCTTCAAGGGAATGGCGCGGTCGGTGGCGTTCTCGTATCCCAAAACCGCGCCGCGATCGGTGATGTTAGCCACGCTGATCACACCGTTATAGGTCTTTTCGCCGGTGGCCAGGGCGGTTATCGCCGCGGCGGAGTCGGTGATCCAGCTGTTCAAGGATTGGGTCGACATGTGTCCAGCGTAATCCATCTCGTCCATGTACAGCCTGGTCTTCTGATAGTCGTCCAGGGAGGGCTGGTAGTTGGGCTGGCTGCCGCCGGCCTTCTCCCATCTTGCGGCGGTCACCTGGGCGTATCCCATGCCGTCGCCGATCAGGAAGATCACGCTCTTTGCTCCGTCTGCTGTCCCATCTTCCATCTCGGCGCCCATGGCCGTCATGGGAAGGGATGCTGTTGCGAACAATATGGCCAAAACCCAATGGGGTAAATGCTGCCGTCTCATTACGATACCTCTTTTGTCAGATCACGTGGCAATTTTTTGCGCCGGCCTTCACGCTTTCGAGAACGGTGCATCAGCGCTGCCACGGTCGACAGAAGAGCATGGATTTATGTAAATATTGCACAAATATAATAAATAGGGATGTGTATTTCATATTCCGCTCGTTTTCTATATAGATCGATAGAACGAACTCGACCCTCTTTGATGCGAGACTCTCTTTTTCTCGCCAATCCTGAGAGCGATTTAGGATAATCAGCAGGCAGCCCAAATATCTATATAGAATATTTTCCAAACACCTCTCTATATATTAAATATGGAAAAGTGGCTTATACCATGTACAAGTCGGAAACTACCATGGCCTCCCCGAAGAAGAGAAACTTTCTGAACCGCCGCATTCGAGAGCTAATCATCGAGTCGTCGTTCTTCTTCACCGCCATCACGTCGATTCTGGTGATGGCCCTGATCTTCTACTTTTTGATTCACGAGAGCTTTTCGGCTTTCATGGAGGTGGGGGTCTTCAACCTGCTCTTCGGACAGAAGTGGCACTCGGCCGGAAACATCTTCGGCATGGCCCCTATAATCGTGGGATCGATCATGGTCACCCTCCTGGCCCTCATCATAAACATCTTCGTGGGAGTTCCCCTGGCCATCTACCTGGCGGAGCTGGCCGGGCCCCGGAGCCGTTTGGTTTTGAAGCCTGCGATCGAGCTATTGGCCGGGGTTCCCTCCATCGTCTACGGCTTTCTCGGCGTTCTGATCCTGGTAGCCTACCTGGAAAAAAGCTTCGACATGCTCACAGGACGATCGATTCTGGCGGGATCGATCCTCCTCGGGATAATGTTCATCCCGGCCCTGACGACGATCTGCGAGGATGCTCTCCGGGCCGTTCCAAAAGAGTTCAAGGAGGGATCTCTCGCCCTAGGAGCCACCAAATGGCAGACGGTGCGAAGGGTGACCCTTCCCGCCGCCTCCTCGGGGATCATCGCCGCCGTCGTTCTTAACGTCGGAAACATCATCGGGGAGACGATGGCCGCCCTCCTGGTGGTGGGAAATGTCGCGCGGCTTCCTTCGCCCATCTTCGACCTCTTCGACCAGAGCGCCATCTTCACCTCGGTCATCGCCGGGGAGATGGGGGAGGTTCCCCACGGGTCGATGCACTACCACGCCCTCTTCGCCGTGGGTTTCGTTCTGCTGGTGATCGTGACCGTCCTCAACATCTCGGTGGACTTGGTCAGGGCTGCGATCCAGAAAAAGTTTGGAGGATACTGATCTTCTCCCTCTTCCAGCGATCCGCTTTATGTTCCTTCGGCTCACACCTACTATATGCTGGATATATAGCTGTACTCACTCTATATAGAGAATATAGATAAGTGCTTTAAGCGATGAATGAACGCTCAGATGATGATATGGATCCTCCAGCTGAACGCGGCGTCCGCCGCCCTCACAGATACGGTGACCGTTTTGTGGAGGCGTTTCTATTTTTTGCCGCCATCACCTCCATACTGGTGATGGTCCTAATCTTTTACTTCCTCACCTATGAGAGCGTTCTCGCCTTCAGGGACGTGGGGGTCCTCGATATGCTCCTCGGGCAGAAGTGGCATCCGGCCGGGGAGATCTTCGGCATGATGCCGATCATCGTCGGCTCAGTTCTGATCACCTTCATCGCCCTCTTCATAAACATCCTGGTGGGGATACCCCTGGCGATCTACCTTTCTGAGCTTGCAGGCCCCTGGTCCCGGGAGTTTCTGAAGCCCGCGATCGAGCTATTGGCAGGGGTTCCATCAATCGTCTACGGCTTTCTCGGGGTTCTGATTCTGGTGGTCTACCTCGAGAAGAGCTTCGATATGCTGACGGGACGGTCGATTTTGGCGGGGGCGATCCTCCTCGGTATAATGTTCATCCCGGCCCTGACGACGATATGCGAGGACGCCCTCCGGGCAGTTCCAAAAGAGTTCAAGGAGGGGTCCCTCGCCCTCGGCGCCACCCACTGGCAGACGGTGCGAAGGGTGACCCTTCCCGCCGCCTCCTCGGGGATCATCGCCGCCGTGATCCTGAACGTGGGCAGGATCATCGGGGAGACGATGGCCGCCCTCCTGGTGGTGGGAAACGTCGCCCGGATCCCCTCGCCCATCTTCGACGCCTTCGACCGGGGCGCGATCTTCACCTCGGTCATCGCCGGGGAGATGGGGGAGGTGGCCCACGGGTCGATGCACTACCACGCCCTCTTCGCCGTGGGTTTCGTTCTGCTGGTGATCGTGACCGTCCTCAACATCTCGGCGGATCTGGTCAGGGCTGCGATCCAGAAGAAGTTCGGAGGATACTGATATGAAGAAGATCAAACCGGCACCATTGGCATCGATCGTCGTCGCCCTCTTTTTGCTAATCTCTTCTCTATACTATCTGATAATCCAGTCCGAAGTGATCCCCCTCGTGCCCTTCTGGGCGGGCGGCCTCGTGGCCTGCCTCGTCCTCATATCCGCCTCTGCCCTCGCCCTCAACCGTGACGCCACCGATCGGACCCGCGTCGCCTGGATCCGGTCCAGGTTTTTGCCTTTGGCTGCGGATCTGGTCTACTTTCTGGCTGTATTTCTCCTGATCTTTTCGGGCCGAATCCGGCCCGACCTGGAGTTTGAATTTCTGGGGCTGAGCGCGGTCTTCACCTACGATCTCGTCCTACCCTTCCTGGTCCTTTTGGCGAGCTTCCTTGTGATAAAGGACTCCATCAACCTCCTCTACGGGTACAGCACCAGGGGTAGAGAGGTTCTGGTATTCTCGATGGTCCGGCTCTCAGCGGTCTTCACCCTCCTGCTTCTTGGCGGCATAATCTCGGTGATCCTCTACCGTGGGATTGGGGCCATAAGCTGGGAATTTCTGACCCAGCCCCACTTCCGGCTCGGCACGGAGGGGGGGATCAGCACCTGCATCGAGGGAACTTTCTGGCTGGTGATGGGGGCGATGCTGATCTCGGCACCCCTGGGGATCGGAGCTGCGATCTACCTCAACGAGTACTCCAAGCATACGGGGCTGAAGCGGATCGTCACCATCGCTGTGGGCTGTCTCAACGGCGTGCCTTCGGTCGTCTACGGCCTCTTCGGCCTCGCCTTCCTGGTGGCGACCTTTGGCCTATCGCTTCTGGCTGGATCCATAATCCTGGGCCTGATGAACCTGCCCACCATAATTCTCACAAGCCAGGAGGCCTTGAAGAGCGTTCCAAACTCCCTGCGGGAGGGGAGCGTGGCTCTGGGCGCCACCAGGTGGCAGACCGTCAAGAAGGTGGTGATACCATCGGCCCTCCCCGGAGTCCTCACAGGGCTGATCATCGGGGTTGCCAGAGCTGCCGGAGAGACGGCTCCCATCATGTGGACCGCCGTGACCTTCTCTGCGACTCCAGTTCACATGTTCTACGGCGTCGTCCCAGACGTCTTCCAGCCCGTGAACAACCTCTGCTACCATCTACTCAATCTGATATACTTCCTGGGGGCCTGGGATGTCGAGCAGAACGCGTGGGGGACCGCCCTGGTCCTTTTGGCCCTGGTCTTGAGCATCAACATGGTGGCGATCCTGATCAGAAACTACTACCGAAAGAAGATCTCGTGGTGAGATCGAGGGCATTCCTTTAATTTTAACGAATACCCCGCAGCTCTGCTGCGGGGATGAGAGGATAAACGTCTTAACAAGAGTTTCACATATGCGTATTAATGATAGAACTTCGCAGTGCCTGCCATTGAATTTTTTGTGCCTATACTGGCTTTCACCGGACCTTACTCAACGGAAACTCTAAATTTGAATGTTCCAC
>DAQG01000105.1 GCA_002502785.1 Methanothrix harundinacea
TCTACGGGTTATGAGCCCGTCGGGATTTCCTGACTACCCCACCCCGCTGCGTCGGGTTTGAGCACGACACACTCCAACTCCGCTCCAATCATATAAAGCTTGTGCATCCTGCGGGTCGGAAGGCTAGTTCATCGTTGGGCGCTCGTTCCGGATTCCTCCAGTCTTCCGGCTTAAAAGTGATTGGAAGAGACATAGAATGGGCCTCAGGTGAGGCGCGATCGTGGAGATCAGCGCCTCTGGCCTTTTCGTTGGGAAAAGAGGAGGGAACTTGAATTGATGCACAACTCTGTTCTGCACCCCTGGCAACTTCACTTCAGAATCTCCATCGCCTCTTCGACGCTCTTGTCGTGGTGGACGATGGCGGCGATGGCTCTGGTCATCTTCGTCGGGTTCTCGTGCTGGAAGACGTTCCTGCCTATGGCAACGCCCCGGCCCCCGGCATCGATGGCCCCTCGGATCATCTCCAGAAACTCCTCGTCGGTCTCGGTCTTGGGCCCGCCGGCTATCACCACAGGAACCGGACTGCCCGCCACCACTTCCTTGAAGGTCTCTGGATCGCCGGTGTAGTTCGTCTTGATTATGTCGGCTCCAAGCTCTGCACCGGCCCGGGCGGCGAGAGCCACCACGTCGAGGCCGTTGGGATCTGTGATCTTGTCGCCTCGCGGGTACATCATGGCGATGAGGGGCATACCCCAGAAGTCGCATCTTTCGGCGACGCTTCCGAGCTTCTTGAGCTGATCGGCCTCGGTCTCGGACCCTATATTTATGTGGACGGACACTGCGTCGGCCCCCATCTTCAGGGCCTCTTCCACCTGGCAGACCTGAACCTTGTTGTTGGGGTCTGGGCCGAGGGCGGTGCTGGCGCTCATGTGGACGATAAGGCCGATGTCGCTTCCGTAGCCCCGGTGACCGTGCTTCACCATCCCCTTCTGCTGGAGGACGGCGTTTGCTCCCCCCTCGGCCACTTTGTCCACCATAAGAGAGAGGTTCACCAACCCCTTGACCGGGCCTACGGATATCCCGTGGTCCATGGGGATGATGACTGTGTTTCCGCTTTTCCTATCGATTATCCTCTCCACCCGCACCCTTTTGCCAATCTCGCTCAATTCCGAATCTCCTTCGTGTTAACATGGCTCACGATAGCATATGTCATATATAAGGCTGACGCCGTGCTATTTATTTATAACTTGACGCACTAGATCGCTCGGAGCTGATACTTTGGAGCAGGAGTTCGGCAGAATCAAAAAGAGCGAGACGACGGAGCTTGTCGTCCGAAGGACCGAGTTTCGAGGCTCTGCGGGGATCGACATCAGGGAGTACGTCACCAGCGAGAGGTACACCGGCTGGTCGAAGAACGGCATCAGGATACCAGTGAACCAGTGGCGATCCTTCAAGGAGATCCTGGAGAAGATAGAAGTTTCTGAGGGAGTGGGAGACGATTAATCGGGGCGGCTTCGAGCGGGAGTACAGGTCCTGGCTCGTCTCTGTAGCAAAGGACGTGGCCCATCAGCTGGCCGAAGCCAACCCGAGAGAGCGCGACCGCATCCTCCAGAGGTATCGTGAGATGGAGGATCCCCACAGGGTATTTCACCCCCTGTCAGATCGGGACCGAATCATGGACCTCGGGGGCGAGGAGGCCGATGGGTACATACTGGTGGAGACAGAGGCCATGACCTTCTTTCCCTCGATCGATTCATCGAATCCTGGGGCTCTCGACTTCGCTGTTGCGATGAACCGACGCTATTACTATCGGGGTCTGTGGTTCTCCATCATATCCCTGAACTCTGAATATTTAAAGCGGGTTTCAGACAGGATATTAGCCTACGCTCTCGAGCACGAGTTCGAGATGGGGCGGCTCTATCAGGAGGCTTTCCAGGAGATGAGAAAGCTATCCCCCGGAGAGAAGCTCGAGATCAGCCAGCTGGCCCACCAGACCTCGGTAAAGAAGACCAAAATATCCCTGGAAGATCTGATCGACGAGGAGAGGCTGATGCTGGCCCTATCCGAATCCCAGCCCATCATCCCCAAACCCTACGCTGAGACGGCTCTTCTCACCTACCTCGAGGACTACTTCCCGGATCTCGAAAAGTTCGGCACCAAAAGCGAAGATGCAGAGGAGGACGCCTTCGGGGCCGAGCTGTACGACGAGTTCGAGGGGTGGTCCGAGTTTTCCACCCAGTCTTACCGCCTTTTTGTGAGGGAGGCCGCCTTGGGAGTGAGCGAAGCCTATAGGGGATACGTCTGACCGATCTCGTGCATCTTATCCTGGCGCGTCTGATATTTCTTATCCGTCTGATTCGCCCCTTTCTCTTAACCGCATCTCATACCACCCAATTTTTTCTTTGAGCAGCCAGAGCTTCCGCTTCGGGCTGGAGCATCCGAAATTGAGCCAGAAAAGGGACTTCGCGTTGAGTCCTGAGCATTTATATAGTAGTCATTCCCAGTTAGTTGCCATCAAGATCATCAGAGGAGACCCGATTTGCCCAGTGAATCCAATCCGTCTAAAAAACCGGCCGTGAACATAGGCATGGTGGGCCATGTCGACCACGGCAAAACGACCCTGGTAAGAGCCCTTTCAGGGGTGTGGACCGACCAGCATAGCGAGGAGATAAAGAGGGGCATCTCCATTAGGCTCGGTTACGCCGACGCGACCTTCAGAAAATGTCCAAACTGCCCCGAGCCGGAAGCTTACACCGTGGAGGAAACCTGTCCTGCTTGCGGATCGCCCAGCGAAGTCCTCAGGACAGTATCTTTCGTCGACTCTCCAGGTCACGAGACCCTGATGGCGACGATGCTCTCGGGCGCCGCCATCATGGACGGTGCCGTCCTGATAATCGCTGCCAGTGAGCCCTGTCCTCAGCCCCAGACCAAGGAACACCTCATGGCCCTAGACATAACCGGCGTCGACAAGATAGTGATAGTTCAGAACAAGATCGATCTCGTCTCCAGGGACAGGTTAATCGAGCACTACAACGAGATCAAGAAGTTCGTCAAGGGAACCGTCGCTGAGAACGCTCCGATCGTTCCGATATCAGCCCAGCAGAACGTGAACATCGATATGGTGATCCAGGCGATCGAGGAGACGATCCCCACGCCGGAAAGGGACATGGAAAAGCCAGCCCTGCTCCAGATCGCCAGGTCTTTCGACGTCAACCGTCCCGGAACCCTGCCGGAGAAGATCGTCGGCGGAGTTATCGGAGGTACCCTCACCCAGGGGGTGCTCAAACCCGGTGATCCTCTTGAGATCAAGCCGGGGAGGTCTGTGGAGTCGGAGGGGAGAAAGCAGTGGGTTCCCATCAGCACCAAGGTAACGGCACTGATGGCTGGCGGTGGATCCCAGGAAGAGGTCACCCCCGGCGGTTTGATCGGGGTTGGAACTCAACTCGATCCGACCCTAACCAAGAGCGACATTTTGGTGGGCCAGGTAGCGGGAGAGCCGGGGACCCTTCCACCTGTATGGAACTCTTTCACCATGAAGATAAGGCTCCTGGAAAGAGTTGTGGGCGCTATGGACGAGGCCGATGTCGAGCCGATCCACACCAGCGAACCCTTGATGCTGAACGTCGGCACCGCCACCACCGTCGGAGTCGTCTCCAGCGCGAGGGAAGGCGGCATGGTGGAAGTCCAGCTGAGAAGGCCGGTCTGCGCCGCCGTGGGCGACAGGGTTGCCGTGAGCAGGCGGATAGGTGCACGGTGGCGTCTGATCGGCGTTGGCACCATCAACAAATAAATAAGTCTCTTGGCGTCTTTGGAGCCGTTTCTCGAAAGGGGTGTTTTAACCGCGTGAAGGTGCTCCTCGACACTAACGCTCTCATGGTTCCCGGACAGTTTGGGCTTGACGTATTCGAAGAATTGGAACGTCTCGGCTATCACAGATTCCTGGTGCCGCGTCCCGTCCTCCGAGAGATTGAGGCTCTCGCCGGGCTTGCAGACTCCCGACGGGATCGGACCGCTGCAGGGATCGGCCTTAAATTGGTCAGCGGATGTGAGCTTGTTGAGGCCTCCGGCGAGGCGGACGATGTGCTCGTTGGCCTCGCCCTGGAAACGGGGGCCGCGGTCTTCACCAACGATAAGGAACTGAAGAAAAAGTTATCTACTAGAGGTGTTACCGTTATACACCTGCGCCAGAGACGATACCTGGAGATCGCAAGCGGAAGGAGTTCTGATGTATAAGAAGATGAAGCTGGAGGGGATAGTCAGGATACCTCCTGGCCAGATGGGGGATCCCCTCGAAGACGCGGTGGAGATGGCGCTGCGCAACAAGTACGAGGCCAGGGTGGACAAGACCCTGGGCACCGTCGTCGCGGTGATGGGCGTGGACGATATCGGCGAAGGAAGGATTCTGGCAGGAGACGGAGCCGTCTATTACGATGCAACCTTCGATGCGATCGTCTTCAAGCCGGAGATGCAGGAGATCGTTGAGGGCGAAGTGGTTGAGATCGTGAAGTTCGGGGCCTTCATAGGGATCGGACCTTTCGACGGCCTGCTTCACGTAAGCCAGATCACCAACGAGTATATGTCATACGATGAGAAGAATGCGCGGCTCGCGAGCAAAGATTCGAACAAGTCCCTGGGCGAGGGCGACAGGGTACGCGCCAGGATCATCGCCATCATCCTCAACGAGAAAGAGCCCAGAGAGAGCAAGATCGGCCTCACCATGAGGCAGACCGGCCTAGGAAAGCTCGAGTGGCTGGAGGCCGCTCGGCGAAGGGAAGAGGCAGAGGTTGAATTGAAATGACCGAACAGGCTTGCAGGGAGTGCCACAGGATAATAGAGGGTCTGGTCTGCCCCACCTGCGGTTCGTCTTCCCTGAGCAAGGACTGGAGCGGTTACGTCGTGATTATTGACCCAAAAGAGTCTGAGGTTGCAAAGAAGCTGGGGATAACCCTTCCAGGAAGGTACGCCCTGAAGGTGCGATAACTTGAAAATCTTGCGTCTTCCCGAGGAGCTCCGTTCCGAGCTCAAGCCCCCCCTGGGCAGGCTCTACAGAGGACGGGGCCAAGAGTGCATAGTTCCCATGCAGGATCTGCTTGCTCCAGCGCCGAAGGTGATCGCGGTGGGCGACGTCACCACCTTTTGCCTTTTGTCCTCTTCCGGCAGAAAGCCCGACATATGCATCGTGGACAACAAGACAAAAAGGATGCCGGTGCCCGATCACGTTCAGCAGGGCATAGGTGAGCTCGACGAGTACGAGAGGATCGAGGTGTATAACCCCGCGGCAACCCTCACCCAGGAGCTCGTCGACGTGATAAAGGACCATTTGGCCGACGACAGAAGGGTTAAGATCGTCGTCGACGGCGAGGAGGATCTCGCCACGTTGCCCGCCATACTCTACGCGCCCCTGGGCTCGACGGTTGTCTACGGCCAGCCCAACGAGGGGAGCGTCGCTGTGGTGGTCACCCCCGAGAGAAAGGAATACGCCAAGAGCATAATGGACAAGATGATTGTGGAGGATTGAGATGGAAATTAAGGTCATCGAAGAGAAAGAGAACCCGATTTTGAATCGGAGAGAGGTCAAGTTCGTCGTCGAGCACGATGGGCCCACGCCCTCCAGAAAGAGCATCGTAGAGAAGATCGCCGCCACCATGAACTCCAAGGTCGGCCTTGTGATGGTGGACAGCCTAAAGTCTGAGTTCGGTAAGCGCGAGACGGTGGGATACGCCAAGATCTACGAAACCGAAGAGAGGGCAAAAGAGGTCGAGAGGGCTCACGTCATAGCGAGGAACGTGCCCGCGCCGGCCGCCGAGGCAGAGGAGTCGAGTTAGATGGCGGTCAACGAGTTTTATGAGGTCAGCGGCGAGGCTATAAAGAGGAACAAGCAGATCTGTCCCCGATGCGGAAACGGGGTATTCCTCGGAGAGCATAAGGACCGGCTGGCCTGTGGAAAGTGCGGATATACCGAGTTCAAGAAGTGAGCTTTTCTATCGTGCCCCTTCCTGGCAGGGAAGGGGACATGCCGCACCCTTTTAAGCAGACCCTCGCCCGGCGTTCTTCCGTCGGTTATTTAAACGCGCGGGGATCAATTACTGGAGGGTGTTTATGTGGTTGACGTATTATCAGTCGGTTTTGTACCACTGCTCATAGTCTTGCTGATACTCTATCAGGGTATCAGGATACCTCGCGAGTACGAGCGGCTCGTCGTCTTCAGGCTGGGCCGGTACAGCGGAATCAAGGGGCCTGGGATCACGATAATCATACCGGTGATCGATAGAGCCATCAACATGGATCTCCGGGTCGTGACGATAGACGTCCAGAAGCAGGCCGTCATCACCAAAGACAACGTGACGGTGGACGTGGACGCCGTCCTCTATTATCGGGTCGTGGACCCCGACAGGGCCGTCATCCAGGTCGAGAACTACAGGGTGGCGACTAGCCTTCTCGCCCAGACGACCTTGAGGGACGTCCTGGGCGAGATCGAGCTGGACGATCTCCTCTCTAAACGGGAGGAGCTGAACGTCAAGCTCCAGGAGATCCTGGACCGGCAGACCGACCCCTGGGGGATCAAGGTCACGGCTGTGACCCTGCGCGACGTGAGCCTTCCCGAGTCGATGCTCAGGGCCATCGCCAAGCAGGCCGAGGCGGAGAGGGAGAAGAGGTCGAGAATAATCCTTGCAGAAGGCGAGTTTCAGGCCTCGGCGAGGATGGTGGAGGCTGCGAAACTCTACCAGGACGCACCGGTTGCCATCAAGCTGAGGGAGCTTCAGACCCTCGCCGAGATAGCGAGGGAGAAGAACCTGATCGTCGTCACCTCCGGCGGCGAGGTAGGCGAGGCGACGGGAGCTGTGGCGGGACTTACCAAGGCCTTCGGTGAGAGATGAAATCATCAACTTCGAAGGGTTCGGCCCTCTTCGGGCCACTCCTGTCTTTCCTCCTTCTAGCATCTCTCGCCATCCTTTGCCTCGCGGGCTCCGCCTTTGGCGAGGGGTGCGTGATGGTCGTCGCCCTGGACGATGCCATCACACCGGCGAGTGATGACATAGTTCTGGAGGCGATCGTCCAAGCGGAGGCGAAAGGATGTGAGGCCCTTGTGATCACCCTCGACACGCCGGGCGGCGGCCTCGCCGAGACGAAGGAGATCACGGGCCAGATCGAAAGGACGAGCCTTCCAGTGATCGGGTACGTCTATCCCTCGGGGGCCACCGCTTGGAGCGCGGGGACGGTGATCCTCTTAAGCTCCGACATCGCGGCGATGGTTCCCGGGACGATAATCGGCTCCGCCCAGCCGGTCCAGATCGGGCCCACGGGAACCGAGCCCGTGAACGATACCAAGGTGATCAATGCCGTGGTAGCCCTGGCTGAGGAGAAGGCGAGGGTTCACGGAAGGAATACGACGGCTGCGAGGGAGTTTGTCACGAGCAACCTCAACCTCAACGCCGAGGATGCCCTCAGGTTCGGAGTGATCGAGTTTGTGAGCCCGAACCTCGACTCTCTGATGGAGGACGTGGACGGCCAAGTGGCGAAGAACAGGACCCTTGCCACCTCCGGCGCGGAGCTCGTACGGTTTGAGCCGAGCTTCCGTCTCCAGGTCCTGGCCGTCCTATCAGACCCGCTCCTGGCGGGGCTCCTCCTAATCGTCGGCCTCTATGCCCTCATATTCGGCCTATCGAACCCCGGCCTGGGGGCGGAGCTGGTGGGGGTCATCACCCTTGCCCTTGGCCTGATCGGCCTCGGCTTCTCCGTGAACCTGGGTGCCCTCTTCCTGATCATCCTGGGGCTCGTCCTCCTCCTCGTCGAGCTGAACAGCCCCGGATTCGGCCTCCTCGGAGCCGCGGGGCTCGCCTGCATGATCGTTGGGTCGGTCCTACTTGTTCCGATAGGTTCCACCGACTGGTACACCCCCGCCGAGTACAAGATGGACGCTTTCGTCGCCCTGATCGTCCCGTCTCTCGTCATCGGGGCGTTTTTCGTCTTCGCCCTCTACAAGGTGGCTGAGGCGAAAAGAAGGCCCACATACTATCAGAAAATGGAGAAAGAAGTCGCCGAGGCCCTGAACAGAATCGACCCGAAGGGGCACGTGATGTACAACGGTGAGTACTGGGTCGCAGAGTCCGAGGAGCCCATCGAGCCCGGTGAGCTGGTCGAGGTGGTGGGAAAAGAGAGGATGGTCCTGAAGGTGAGGCGGAGGGAGTAGGTGCGGGGCCGGGGTGGCCTGGGCCTCTCGCCATTGTTTTTGGCCGATTCGTCGGGCGGCGCGGATGGGATTTGGCAGAAGTTTCGCTCGAAAATCCGAGCATAGAGAACTCGCCCGCCTTATCGATAGACGAAAATTTTATGATCAATGTGCCTATTTTACGGCCCAAGTGACGGACTTCTTCATTACCCCTCTCCAAGA
>DAQG01000125.1 GCA_002502785.1 Methanothrix harundinacea
GGTTCATGTTCTGGATCGCCTGGCCGGAAGCTCCCTTAACCAGGTTGTCTATCGCCGACATGACGACGATCCGATCGCCCGATCCATCAACCTCAAAGCCTATGTCGCAGAAGTTCGAGCCCCTGACGCCGCCCAGGGACGGCACTCCTGGCACCATCCGGACGAAGTGAGCGTCGTTGTAGAACTCCCGGTAAATCTTCAAGATTTCAGCCTTGTCGGGAATCCTGCCCACAAACTCATCTTTGACCAGGAGGTGGGCCGTCGTCAGGATGCCCCTGATGGCGGGTACTACGTGAGGCGTGAAGCTGACTTTGACGCCGGGCGAGAGGCGTCCCAGCTCCTGCCTTATCTCGGCCGAGTGCCTGTGAGTGGTGAGCTTGTAGCCGATGACGTTTTCGGCCAGGTTCGGGTAATGGCTCGTCTCGGAGGGGGCGATCCCGGCGCCGGAGATCCCGGACTTGGAGTCGAAGACCACCCGTTCGGCAAGGCCCGCCTTGACGAGGGGGGCCACCGAGAGGCTGGCGCCCGTGGGATAGCAGCCTGGGTTTGCGACGAAATCGGCTCCCCTGACCTCGGGGTGCAGCTCCGTCATTCCAAAAACCGCCTCTCTGAAGGCCCTGTGTTTCATCTTGTACGTCTTCTCGAACACTTCCAGGGGAAGCCTATAGTCTGCGGAGAGGTCTACGACTTTGGCGCCTTCGTCCAGAAGACCGGGAACCCAGTCCATGGCCGTCCCGTGGGGCACGGCGGTGAAGACGAGGTCGCACCTTTCAGCGATCTCCGATACCGTGGGCGATTCGAACTTTAGGGAGCAGACGCCCCGAAGATGGGTGTGAACGTCTCCCACGGGGGTTCCCTCGAGCTTGCGGGAGGTTATGCAGACCGCCTCTGCCTTGGGATGGCAGCTGAGGAGGCGCAATAGCTCGCCGCCGGTGTAGCCGGACCCTCCGACGATTCCTACCTTGATCATGAAGAGAGACCAATACGGGCTGGTATAAAATCGACACGCTGGCATCTCGGCGCCCCTCCTGATCCGATTCGCCAGATTCGTCGGTATCTGGAAATCTTTCGGTCTGATCTCGATCTTGACTAAAGGGCGATTACCCCTTCAAAGGAACATGAAACAGAAGAACGGCGAAAGAAGATATTTATCGGTGAATGCGACACTTGTATCGATAGATGAAATATCCGTTCAGATACGCGAGGCGGATCTGTAATTTGAGATGCATTTTGAGATGATCCCATGAAACTCGACGATAAAAGTTCAGGCGACGTGAAGATAGTCCTCCCGGAGGGAAGGCTGGACGCCTCGTCGTCAGACGAGCTAAAGGTGAAGATCGATGGGCTGATCAGCGAAGGATGTAGAAAGATCGTTGTGAACTTCGAAGGCGTTGAGTACATCAGCAGCTCGGGGCACCGGGTGATGCTGGCGTCCCTCAAGCAGCTGAGAAAGACGGGCGGCGATCTGAAGCTGGCATCCCTGAAGCCGTACGTCAGGGAGACCTTCGAGATCGCCGGGTTCACCCAGCTCTTCGAGATATATGACGGGGAAGACGAGGCCGTGGCCGAATTCGGGAAATGAGGCCGAGGATCAGGATTCGGCCCTGATCAAAACCTCGCCCCCAGCAGATCAGAGATGACGACTATGTCGGGCAGCTTGCTTTTAGACCTCATCGACAAAATCTGCGTCATCGTGGTGGCGGCATATCTCATCACCAGGACGAGACGCTTCTCCGAAGTTCTCGACGGCAAGCTCACCCCGAAGAACCAGGGGGCTCTGATTCTGATATTCGGGGCCTTCTCCGTATTCGGGACGGTATCGGGAGTCGAGATCGCGGGCGTGATCGCCAACGTCAGAGACCTGGGGCCGATGATCGGGGGACTTGTCGGCGGACCGTTGGTCGGATTGGGAGCTGGTCTGATCGGTGGAGGTTACCGCTACCTTTTGGGTGGGTTTACGGGATTGCCGTGCTCGATCGCCACGGTCCTTGCGGGGGTTTTCGGTGGCGCAGTGTACCTGCTAAACCAACGCAAGTTCGTGGGGATCAGGGGGGCGGTCGTATTTTCGGTCTTTGTCGAGACCTTTCACATGCTCCTCGTCCTTCTGATTTCAGAACCCTATTCTGAGGCCCTCATGGTCGTCCGGGAGACCGGAATTCCCATGATCGCCTCCAACTCCATTGGCATGTTGATCTTCGCCTTTATGATATCGAACCTGATGAAGGAACGAGATACGGCACAAGAACGGGACGAGTACTTCGATGAGCTTGAAAAAAAGAAGCTGGAGCTGAACATCGCCCGCGAGATTCAGCAGAGCTTCCTTCCAGAGACGGTGCCCCTGCTTAAGGGTTTCGATCTGGCCGCCACCAGCCATCCCGCCAAGGAGGTGGGGGGCGACTTTTACGATTTCATCCCCATATCTGAGAACAAGATGGGGCTAGTCATCGCAGACGTTTCGGGAAAGAGCGTTCCCGCCGCCCTATTCATGGTCCTCTCCAGGGCGATGGTAAAGGCGAGCGCCACCGGAAACCCCACAGCTTTGGAGGTCGCAAAGAAAGCCAACGACCTGATCGCCGCCGACGCCAAGTCGGGGATGTTCGTAACCCTCTTCTATGCGATACTGGACCAGGAGGCTCGGACCCTCAGGTACGTCAACGCCGGCCACAACCCGCCCCTCGTCCTGAACGGCGTGACCGGCGACCTCACCCTTCTAAAAACCCGAGGGATCGCCATGGGGGTCATGGACGACGCAGAGATGGAGGAGAGGGAGATCGAGATCGGTGAGGGGGACGTGGTGGTCTTCTACACCGGCGGCGCGACCGAAGCCGTCGACGAGAGGTTCAACCAGTTCGGTGTCGAGAGGCTCGTTGAAACCGTGAGGAAGAACGGCCACCTTCCTGCAGCAGGTCTCGTCGAAAAAATCATAGATGAAGTCCTCGCCTTCAGCAGAGACGCGCCCCAGTTCGATGACATCACCCTCATGGTGCTGAAGGGGGAAAAGAAGGGATGAAAGCATCTTTCGAGCTGGAAGCTGAAAGCTCCCTGGAATATCTGTCCAGAATAGGAGATTTCGTCCTCGACTCGACGAGAGGATCGGGCCTTGATCAGCGCGAGACGTTTCACCTGATGACGGCCGTCGACGAGGCCTGTACCAACATAATAAAGTACAGCGGCTCTGACGAGATCGAGATAAAGTGCGAGGTAAAGGACGAGCTGGTCGTCGTGCAGATCAAAGACGACGGGGTCGCCTTCAACCCCCTGGAAGCTCCAACGCCCGACCTCAACGTCCCTCTCGAAGAGCGGAAGGTGGGGGGTCTTGGAATACACTTCATCAGAACTCTAATGGATGATGTGAAATATGAACGTCGGGAGGGAAAGAACATGCTGACAATGACCCTCCGGCACCGCCAAAACAATATTTCACGAAGCTGATTATAAATATCTTACCGATAAATGTTTAAATTCGTACTGCCACTTAATAATTGGGACCAAAAATGCCTAAGAAACCGCCAGAGTTGACTTACGGCGTCGATGACGACCCACCATTCACCACTAACCTTCTTCTCGGCCTTCAGCACGTCTTCATCATATCCATCAGCCTCATCTTTCCGGTTGTGGTGGTGAGGTCCATCGGCGGAACCCCCCAGCAGGCGGAGTTCATGGTCAGCATGTCGATGCTTGCCGCAGGCATCGGGACGATGCTACAAGCCCTGAACAGAAAGGGCATGGGCTCAGGCTACCTCTGCCCCTCGGTCTGCGGGCCTTCTTATCTCTCGGCGTCCCTTATGGCGGCAAACGTTGGAGGCCTTCACGTCCTCTTTGGAATGACCTCGCTTGCAGGGCTTTTTGAGGTGCTTTTGTCGCGAGTTATGCACAGGCTCCGGGTTTTATTCCCGCCGGAGGTGACGGGGCTTGTGGTGGCGATGGTCGGAATCACAGTGATCCCCGTAGCCCTTCCAAACCTGGTGGGCCGGGACGCCACAGACACGATAACAGAGCTTCCCGAAATTGTGGTAGCTCTCGTCACTCTGGGTACGATGGTCGGAATAAGCGTCTGGTCCAAGGGGAAGATGAGGCTCTACTCGGTTCTGGTGGGGATGACTTTCGGCTATCTCGCCTCCATCGCTCTGAGGATCCTGAACATCTCCCACCTAGAGCTTTTCACCGAGTCACCTCTCGTCGCCTTCCCCGACCTTGACTACTTCGGCTGGTCCTTTGACCTCGCCCTGCTGATGCCTTTCCTGATAGCGGTAACCTGCTCCACTCTGAAGACTGTGGGCGATATAACCACCTGCCAGAAGATAAACGACGTTGATTGGAAAAGGACCGACATGAAGAACGTCAGCAAGGGGATCCTGGCCGACGGCATGAGCGATGTCGTTGGCGGCCTTGTGGGGGGGCTTGGTCAGTCTACCTCTTCGAGCAACGTTGGTCTCTCGATAGGGACCGGGGCGACGAGCAGAAAGACCGCTTTTGCCATCGGCGGTCTTCTCGTATTCCTCGCATTCCTCCCAAAGCTCGCCATGGTCTTCGTGATTATGCCAAAGCCGGTGATGGGAGCGACCCTGATATACGCTGTCAGCTTCATGATCATAGCGGGTTTTCAGATAATAATGTCGAGGATGCTGGATGCGAGAAGGACGTTTCTTGTGGGGATACCCCTGATCATGGGGCTTTCCGTCGACGCCCTTCCCGAGCTGTACGAGAACGTTCCCTCCCTCCTGCAGCCCATATTCAGCTCGTCATTATCCCTGGCGGCGGTACTGGTGGTCCTCTTAAACCTCATATTCAGGATCGGCATAGCAAAACGGCAGCGTCTGGTTCTGAAGCCGGGAGTCGACGACGCCGACTCGATCTTCAACTTCATGGAGAAGCAGGGCGCTGCCTGGGGTGCCAGAAAAGAGGTGATCTACAGGGCGATATCGGCCCTCCACGAACTTTACGAGGCGGTTACCGGTTCGAATCTGGCGGAAGGCGAGATCGAGGTCGAAGTCAGCTTCGACGAGTTTAACCTCGACGTGGAGGCTCGATACAAAGGAGTGCCCCTGGATCTGCCGTCGACGAGGCCGAGCGAGGCAGATCTTTTGAGGGATGACTCGTCGGCGATCAGGCTGTCGGGCTTCATGATAAAGCGGTACGCAAACTCGGTGAAGCTGGACCAGAAAGACGGAATGTGCCGAATAAGGCTTCACTTCGACCACTGAAGGTCCGGGGAAGGAAACTTTCAAATTATGCTGTAGCAACCTTTGTCACGACATACCCAGATCTTGTAAGGGCTTTTATCATAGCCTGTTCCCGATTTTTCGTCGTTCTCTGGTCAAACTGGCGTCGGCGCAAACTCCCGCCTCCGCGAGATGCTAAAGATCATATGCGAGGAGAGGGGGGGCGAAGTTCTACGCCCCGGAGAAGAGGTTCATGGGCGACAACGGTTCGATGATCGCCTATACAGGTCTCGTGATGGTGAAGAGCAGCTTCACCACGCCTCTGGCGGAGTCAAGGGTCCGGCTGGGGTTCTGGACTGACGAGGTGGAGGTGAGGTGGCAATAGGGTCCCGGTGGAGATGGATCGTTAAAGTAGCTGAGATCTCGAAAACTCATTGCTTACTACTTCGGGAGCGCAGAGGGTCACGAATACCCCGACCTTTAGGTCGGGGATAAAGTGAACCCTCGCCCGTTTTTGATCTATTTTAAATCGATAATACATTGCATCTTTTTAAAATGAGGTTGTTTTTGGCACCTTAGCCACAGGTGGTGCCACCCACCTATGGCTAGGATGTGATAAGGAATTGAATTGCGCAGTTTTAGCTTATACCTATGGTCAGATCTACCTACCACACGTCGTTTTGGTGCCTAAGTATCGATACAGGATATTCTGCAACAACCAACTTAAAAATGATTGCGAATCGATCCTCAACGAAATCTGCATGTAGCAAGGCTATAAAATTTATGCTATGGAAATTGTAGAGGATCACGTTCACTTATTCCTGAAATTCCACCCAAGCGCGTCTCTATCAAAGGTTGTTTGAAACCTGAAAGGAGGCAGTTCTTATAGACTGTTCAGGCTTCATCCTGAACTGAAAAACGATATTGGGGAGGAAGTTTGTGGTCAAGTGGAAACTTCTTTAGATCCGTTGGAAACGTGACTGCTGACACGATCAAGCACTGTATTAAGGTGTCTCAGGGGAAAACGAAAGCAGAGTTTTAGTCGCGCAGATCAAGGGAATTTGGGCAACTAAGACTCGAAGATTTCTGAAATCCAGAAAACTGAGCGTGCTTCTCGGAGCTTTAATGCTGGTAAAAAGCCTTTGCATTCACTTGGAAAAATGATGCTCAAATCTCAAACCATCATCGGAATGTCAAAATAAATGTAGGATACAAACGCTGGCCGCTCGTCACCGAATCGATCTCTTAGCGGTTGACGTCTCTAATAAATCTATTTGAAGGTGAAATATTTATTAATGTTTAAT
>DAQG01000043.1 GCA_002502785.1 Methanothrix harundinacea
TAGATCTTGGAGAGGGGTACTGCTACAAAGAGGTCACGGTTTACGACCTGCCTGACTGCACCATTACGGCTGATCCCGGCGTCTGCGCCTATTCTGAGGGGAACAACGCCAACACGACTTCAGGTTATGCCGGCTACTCGTGGTCGGTCGTCAGCGGTCCTGGCACCATCACGTCAGGCTCGAACTCCAGCACCATCACCTGGAACGCTCAGGGTCCAGGAACTGTGAACATAAGCGTCACAGTTACTGACAGCAACAGCTGCACCGACACCTGTTACAAGGAGGTCACGGTTTATGACCTGCCAGACTGCACCATAACTGCTGATCCCGGTGTATGTGCTTATTCGGTAGGCAACAAAGCCAACACCACATCGGGTTATGCCGGCTACTCGTGGTCGGTGGTCAGCGGTCCTGCTACCATAACATCCGGCTCAAACACCAGTTCCATCACCTGGAACGCTCAGGGTCCAGGAACTGTGAACATAAGCGTCACAGTTACTGACAGCAACAGCTGCACCGACACCTGTTACAAGGAGGTCACGGTTTACGACCTGCCAGACTGCACCATAAACTCTGATGGTGGCGTTTGCGCTTATTCCGAGGGCAACATTGCCAACACCACCTCTGGTTACGTCAGCTATTCGTGGTCTGTCGTCAGCGGTCCTGCCACCATCACCCCAGGCTCGAATTCCGACACCATCACCTGGAACGCTCTGGGTCCCGGCTCGGTCAACTTCAGCGTCAGCGTGACCGACAGCAACGGCTGTAACAACACCTGCTACAAGGATCCCGTCACGGTTTATGATCTGCCCGACTGCTCCATAACCGCCAAATCTGGCGTCTGCGCTTATTCTGAGGGCAACACCGCCAATACGACCTCAGGTTATGCCAGCTACTCGTGGTCGGTCGTCAGCGGCCCTGGCACAATAACATCCGGCTCGAATTCAAGCGCCATCACCTGGAGCGCCGGAGGTCTGGGCACGGTCAACTTCAGCGTTACGGTAATCGACAGGAGCAACTGCACCAACACCTGCTTCAAGGAGATTGAGGTCTACGACCTGCCCGATTGCACCATAACCGCCGAGGACGTCTGCGCTTATTCTGAGGGAAACGCCGCAAGCACGATTTCAGGTTACGCCAGCTACTCGTGGTCGGTCGTCAGCGGTCCAGGAACCATCACATCGGGCTGGAACACCAGTGCGATAACCTGGAACGCCGGCGATCCGGGAACTGTCAATTTCAGCGTCACGGTGACGGACGAGAGCGACTGTACCGCCACCTGCTACAAGGTTGTTACAGTCTACCAGAACCCGACTGTCGATGCCGGTCCTGACAGGTATATCTACGGCTTTGACAGCTCGGTGGTCCTGAGCCCGAACGTTACCGGCGGAATGCCGGACTACGCATACGTCTGGACGGACCAGGGCGTGATCATCAACAAAGACGGGGCGGAGAACGTGTCGGTCAGCACCCCCGGCACCTACGTGATCAATGTTACCGACGAGAACGGCTGTTCGGGCATCGATAGCGTTAACGTTATCGAATTGGTGCCGGATATCGAGGTCACCAAAACCGCCTCTCCGAACTCAGGAAGCTCGTGTACCAATGTGACCTTCACCATAACTGTGACGAACACCGGCGAGGTCCCTCTGAACCTCGAGGTGACAGACACCATCCCCGCCGGCATGAGCTACGTCTCAGCCAATCCATCACCAGACAGCGTCATCGAGAACTCTGATGGGACCTGGACGGTCGTATGGGAGAGCGAACTGGACGTTCTTGACCCAGGCAACTCAACCCAGATCCTCCTCGTCGCCCACATTGACGACGACATCTTGGACGTCTCGACGAACAACGCCCTGACGGTCCTGGGATCATCGGAAGATGAGGTGCTTCGAATTCAGCAGGTCGGCGGAGTTACGCCGGAGAAGATTCAGGAACTGGAATTGATGAGGGACCGGCTGGAGATCGAGCTTGAGAAGATGATCGAGCTTAGGGGTCGCTTCGACAAAGATGCGGCAGATCTGAAGGACGAGACGCCCCCGATAGAGGGAACTGGCTACACCGTTCTCAACTACACAAACCCCCTCACAGGAGAAAGCCTCGTTCTGTTCGAGGACGGTGAAGGCAACGTGGTGATTTCCGAGTACACCAACCCAGAGCTTAACGCGGTCCTGACCTCAGAGTACGGACCCGGAGACGTTCTGATCTCTGACAGCTACCTGTCCAGAGACGGGATGGAAGGTCTCAGGATAGAATACGATTTGCCTTACGCCGGCTACAAGACCTACACGGTGACGAACTACAACACCGGAGATAGCCTGATCGATACGTTCGACCTCATGGGCAACCTCTCAAGCAGAGAGTACAGGAGAACTCCCGGAATACCCAAAGTCGAAGCCTTCAAGGTGCGTAACTGCGTCACAGCGATAGGCACCTTCGAGGGGGGCCAGGTTTCGTCCTCCGCCTGCGCCGACGTGACCATAAAGGTGCCGGATATAGTGGTCACCAAGACCGCCTCTCCGACCTCTGGAAGCCCGTGTACCAATGTGACCTTTACCATCGTTGTGACGAACACCGGCGAGGTCTCTTTGGACCCTGTGGTGACCGACACGATCCCCGCCGGCATGAGCTACGTTTCGGCCAACCCGGCTCCAGACAGCGTAATTGAGAACACCGATGGGACCTGGACGGTCGTCTGGGAGAGCAACCTGAACGTTCTTGGCCCTGGCAACTCCACCCAGATCCTCCTCGTCGCCCACATCGACGAGGATATCCCAGCCGCCGACTCGGTGGACGGCGTGCTGACGGTCCTCGGCTCCTCAGAAGATGAGGTGCTCCGAATTCAGCAGGCCAGCGGAGTTACGCCGGAGAAGATACAAGAGCTGGAATGGATGAAGGTCCGGCTGGATATCGAGCTCAGGAAGATGATCGAGCTTAGGGGGCGCTTCGACAAAGATGCGGCAATTCTGAAGAACGAGACGCCGCCGTTCGAGGTGGCGGGCTACACCATCCTCAACTACACCAACCCCCTCACAGGAGAGAGCCTAATTCTCTTCGAGGACCGGGAAGGCAACCTCGTGACCTCCGAGTACAAAAACCCAGAACTGAACGCGGTCCTGACCACAGAGTACGGACCGGGAGACGTTCTGATATCTGAAAGTTACCTGTCCATGGACGGGATGGAAGGGCTGAGAATAGATTACGATTCGCCTTACGCGGGTTACAAGACTTATACGGTTACAAACTACAACACCGGCGATACCCTGATCGATACCTTCGACGCAAGGGACAACCTCGTCAACAGAGAGTACAGGAGAACTCCTGGTATAGCCAGGGAGAGCATCTTCACGTTGCGTAACTGCGTCACCGTGGTCGGGACAACCTCTGGGGGAAGCAAAGTCTCGGCTTCCGCCTGCGCCGACGTTACTGTGATCTACAGGTCGGACCTCAAGCTGACGAAGACGCCATCGCCGACGACGGCCACCGTAGGAACCGTCGTTCTTTACACTTACCTCGTGGAGAACAACGGCAACACCACCATCAGCAACCTAGTCCTCTTCGACGACATGCTCAACCAGTTCGTGAGCCTGAACAGGACCGTCCTCAAGCCCGGCGAGTTCGCCGAAGGGATGGCACTGTACACCGTCGTCTCCGAGGACCTGCCCGGACCGCTCGTCAACAACGCCACGGTTACGGGAACCGATCCGCAGGGCACCGAGGTGACGGACATGGCCAGCGCCACGGTCCCCCTCTATTACTCGCAGATCGATCTTATCAAGACCCCTGACAAGACCGTCGTCGCCGTCGGAGACCTCATCACCTACACCTACATCGTGACGAACGTCGGGACCACCACCATCAGCAACCTGACCCTCTTCGACGACAAGATCAACCAGTACCTCAACCTCAGCAAGACAACCCTCGCTCCGAACGAGACCGCCACGGCGACGGGGGAGTACACCGCCCTTCCCGAGGACATGCCAGGACCCGTCCTCAACAACGCCACCGTCGAGGGGACCGACGAGAAGGACGCGCCCGTCTCCGCCGAGGACGACGCCTCGGTGGATATTTTGCAGGGCCTCCTTAATGTGACCAAGACAGCCAACAGGACTGTGGTCAGGCCCGGCGAGGAAGTGACCTACACCATCGCGATATGTAATGATGCAGATGTAGAGGCAAATTACTATGATGTCATCGTAAACGACACATTCGATAGGGACGTCGAGTTCGTCAGCGCCGACCCCTCGCCAAAGGAATGGGGAGATCGGTGGCAGAGGTGGGAGTTAGGTGATTTGACCATCCCGGCCAAAAGCTGCTACTACATCACGTTGGTAGTGAGGACACTGAAGACTCAGAACTTCACCTTTGATATGGACATGGGCGTTGAGGGCGTGGGCTTCGTCAACGTGGCCAACGACTACAGGACGGCACCACCCCCATACATCCTCACGAACTACGTTTACGTCTACTACTATTTGCCGGCCGATAATGATGATCGTGGGCCTGAGGTCGTTTACGACATCGAGAAAGTGCTGGTCCGCGAGCTTGGAACGGAGCTTGAGACCCGGGAGCACGGCAGCGGCACCTACGAGAGCGAAGAGGTGGTCCATATGAGGACCGAGAACAAGTCGATCTCGATGGATAAGGACATGGCCGCCACCTACGGGATGACGACCCTGGGCCTCTACAACAATAGGTCAGTGACCTACTCCTCGAAGTGGACCGAGGATGCCAAGGCCAAGAACTGGATCACAGGGGCCTCGCTGACCGAGACCTATCGATACGCCGACTTCATCGACCGGGAGAGCAGCTTCTTCCTCGACGAGAACGGATCGGTCATGGAGTTTGAGACGGAGTTCTCGGGGATGGGCCACTTCGGCGCCCTCAAGAAGGCCGACCCCAACGACACCGCCAGGGATACGCCGACTTTCGAGCTCGACGAGAACTACTTAGGAACTTTCAGGATATATGAGAAGGTGGACGAGTACGGCAAGAACGTCGAGTACGAGTCCTCCTCCTCGGGTGAGGGCACCGTCGCCGGCGACCGGCGGGTGGGCGACAGCCAGAGGAGCTACGAGCACGGCAGCGGCTCCTACGACTCCGAGGGGCAGATCAGCACCGTGACGAACTACATGGCAAAGGACATCAGCCTTGTCTACGCCCCGACGAGCCAGAACCTCACCGACGACGTCTCCGTCGACTCGAACGTCAAGTGGAAGGAGGGGATGTACTCCAGAACTAAGGGCATCAGCTACATCGGCGAGGAGTACACGTCCATCGACCGACTGGAGAAGGAGTCGATATTCAGAGGATTGAACGACCTCGCCACGGAGTCCGACTTCTCGGGCACGGCCCGGTATCGGGTGATGCTCGGTGACATCACCGGCAACGACACCGAGAACCTAACCGGCAAAGGTCCGTCGGGTGCGATGATCGACTTCGATGAGATCTACTCCGGCGACTACTCAATAGCCAAGAGGATAGTTCTGACCGGCGTTCCCAAGTACGACCGGCCCCACCTCTCGGTGGTCAAGACCTCCAATACCGAATCCGGATCGAGCCTCGTCGAGTACGCCATCACCGTCACCAACGACGGAAACGTCGTCCTGGACACCATCACCGTCGAAGACCGCCTACCCCAGGGGACGGAGTTTATGAGCGCCTCCCTGAGGCCGTCTGAGATTACCTCTGATAGAATCGTGTGGGACAACATCCTGAGCCTGCCGATAGGAAGGACGGTCAACATCGATCTCGTCCTCAACGTCACCGATTACAGCGGTCATCTGGTGAACGTGGTGAAGGCGACCGCCCAACATGGCGAGAACGTGACCATATCCGCCAGCAACTTCTCGGTCCTGGATCCGAGCTGGCTTAGCTGCTGCCCGAGCGAGATCTTCGCCAGCAAGACTGCCACCGTCGATTCGGTCCTTCAGAACGTAGTCACTTATCGGCTGACCGTTCAGAACCTGGCGGAAAGCCCGGTGGTGGCCCGGATAGACGACGAGATCCCAGGAGGCATGAAGCTTCTCGGGTACTCGGCGATGCCGTCAGAGTACGATGAGTCCAGCGGGCGGATAACCTGGGTCGTCACTGACCTTGCGCCCGGCGAGCTGAGGACCATCGACTACCTGGTGGAGGCGATGTACGACGGTCGTTACGTCAACGTGGCGAGGATCGACCCCTACACCCTGGACGGCCAGGAGCTGAGCCAGGTCACCGTCAGCTCGGTGGTGTTGATCGGTCCCTTCGAGGGGGCACAGGTGCCGCCGGGCTGGGTGCCTCCGGACTGGGACCTCGAATACTACAGCTACGACTGCGTCTCTGGAATGAGCTGTGAAGAGATCTCCTTCTGATGGCAGGAGATCTCCCTCCATCATTTCTTCATTTTATCTATGCCAATGGCCATGAAAATCGTGCGGCTTGATAGGGACGGAGTTCATGAGATCGATCTATCTCCGAATTGATCTATTCCATAGGCGATCCATCAGATCTCTCTGCACCTTTCGCCAAAAAAGCGGATGGGTTGAGAGGACAAGTAATTATCACATAAGCGCCCTCAATGGTGGACGGAGGCGAATGCTGTGAACGCGAAGGGCGGAAGAAGAGTCGACTTTTCGATGTGGCTGTTTGAGCAGCGCAAGAGGGACGACCGAGTCGGGAGCGTAGCTTTTGACGCCTACCAGGAGCACCTGAACGGTGAGTGGCCCAAGATCGGCACCCTCCAGGACTATCTCGATCACATGAAGGAGAGCGGGGTTCGGGGCGCTCCTCTGAGGGCCCTGGACCAGGCCTGGTGGGAGTACATAGACGTTGTGACGAAGGACATCGCCCAGCACCATCTGCTCCATGAGGTCGGAGCCGTGGTGGAGAGGGCTCTATTGAAGGCCGAGCATCTGGAGGATGGCGACAGATACGTCATCGACGGGACTTATGTCGACCGTCTCCAAAAGCTGATGGCGAAGCTGAAGGAGATATAAAATAAAGAGGCGGCCGAAAGGTCGTTGGCTCGAAGGATTGCGCCTATGGCACCTGCTTTCGGGTCTGGCGGAACTCGCCCTCCATTGTTTACTCATTTTTTCGAGCGCCGGTCTCTTGAGGTCTCATCCGGCATCTTCGGCAGGATCAAAACCCCTTCAATAGGTAAATAATATATTCTGATAATAAAAATAAGGCGCAAGGTTTATCTTCGATCAGCCCAACCTGGTTTTGCAGTCGAAGCTCACAGTCGGGAGATCGTGGGGTGATCCCGACATAGAGCTGCAAGCCGGTTGTCGTTTGGTTGACCCTCTCTGGCTCAGCTCAGCGGCTCTTTGTCTTCCGGTTAAAGTTCAGGGGGAGCTTTCGACATATTTCATTACATTGGTGATATAAAAATTACGTGGCAGGTATTCCATGAACTTCGAGACGATGGCAAAGGTGGCGGCAGGATCTCTCTTCTACGGAGTGCCTTGCGTCGGGATGGCCCTGGAGCTTTCCGGCGTCAGGGGGACGTTTGTGGACTTATGTTCCGTATGGTTTGTTATTGCGGTGGTGGTTACGTTCTTCGTTTATGCGGTTCTGATATGGTCAGATCGAAAAAGCGTTCGGGACTGAAACTCTGAAATGTAACGATACTTTTTTCCCGGTTTGGTCCGGTACCCTTTGATGCAAGCGGTTCGACGAAACGCTTCGCTCTCAACGGAAAAAAATATCGAGTGACTTCGACAGACTGCTTTTTTCAGTTCGGAACAAGTTTCATATAGTCTTCCTTCCTAAAAATACAAAGAATCGGCGAAGAGGTGGTTATAGAAATGGCGATCGCTTATCCGCGCCCTCCGGGGGATGGAAAGGTGAGGTGGGTCTCGACGGACTGGCTGAACGAGCACTTCGACGACGAAAATCTGATGATCCTGGACGTCCAGCCGAACATCCACGACTATATCACCGAACACATACCCGGCGCCGTCTACATGAGCGAGGGGCTTTTTCGCGTCTCTTTGAGGGGAAGACCCGGTGTCTACGCCCCAAAGGAGTCTCTCCAGATCATCTTCAGCCGCCTGGGCCTCGACCCCAATGTCCCCGTCGTAGTCTACACAGCCCCCGGACCTTACAGCCGCTGCGCCGCCGGAATGGGCGACGGCCTTGAGCAGACGATGGTATCCTACTCCCTGGCCCGATTCGGCCACGACAACGTCCTCGTCCTGGACGGCGGCTTTTAGAAGTGGAAGGCCGAGGGAAACAAGACCACCCGCGTCTTTCCGGATAAGGAAGGGTCCAGTTGCCGGGTTCAAGCCCGGGATGAGTACGCCGTGGAGTACGAGGAGTTCAAAAAGATCAAGGATCGGGATGACGTTGTGCTTCTGGACGCAAGGCCCCCAAAGTTCTACGAGGGAGAAAGCCCCTGGTCGAAGCCCGGCCACATCCCCGGAGCCGTAAATCTGCCCTGGAGGAGGCTGATGGACAAGGATAACCCGACCCTCCTTCGGCCCGAGGAGGAGATCAGGGCTGCCATCGAGGAGCTGAACATAACTTCCGACAAGACGGTGATCTGCTCCTGCGGGACTGGCAGGGAGGCGACCAACGAGTTCATCCTCTTCAAGTGGCTCCTCGGCTACCCCAAGGTGAGGCTCTACGAGGGCTCCTACACCGAGTGGACCTCTTACCCAGAAAATCCCACAGTCGTCGGCAAGAACCCCCGCTAGAACCGAGTTTGGAAAAACCTGAAAGACTATTGATCTCTGATAAATCTCTGAGGCAGAGTGTAATACATGCTATTCGAGAGGGTCGAATCGGAGGGGCTAGCCCACTACTCCTACATAGTGGGAGACAGAAACGAGGCCGTGGTTATCGATCACCGGCGGGACTGCGAGGTTTACCCTAAGATGGCGTCAAAAGAGGGGATGCGCATCCGCCACGTCCTTGAGACCCACAGAAACGAGGACTACGTCGCGGGGTCTGTGGAACTATCCTACAGGACCGGGGCCGAGATCTGGCACGCCGACGGCCAGCTCGACTACAGGTACGGCCAGGCCGTCGAGGACGGCATGGTCTGGAAGGTCGGAAGGTACGAGATCGAAGCGATCTCCACCCCCGGCCACACCCCGGGCTCGATGAGCTACCTCCTCCGGGACGTAGGCGGCGATCCCTGGATGGTATTCACCGGAGACGCCCTCTTCGCCGGGGACCTGGGCAGGGTCGACCTCTTGGGGATGGACCGGGCCGAGGAGATGGCCCGCCACCTCTACGACTCCATCTTCAACAGGCTCCTTCCCCTGGGAGACGAGGTTATAGCGTGTCCAGCCCACGGCGCGGGATCGGTCTGTGCCGCCTCCATAGCCGACCGGAAGTGGACGACCTTTGGCATCGAGCGAAAGCAAAACCCCAAGATTCAGGTTGCGGGAGAGGAGGAATTTGTCGCCAGAATGGCGGTGGAACTGGAGAGGCCCCCCTACTTCAGGGAGATGGAGCGGCTGAACCTGGAGGGTGCGCCCCTTCTCTGCACCGTCCCCGATCCCGTCCCCCTCTCGCCGAAGGAGTTCGCAAAAGCGGCCGAGAAGGACGAGGTCCTCGACACTAGGATGGAGCTTGCGTTCGGGGCGGCCCACGTCCCGGGAGCCATCAACATCTGGCTTGCTGGAGTTCCCAGCTTTGCGGGCTGGTTTTTGCCCCACGACAGAAAGGTGCTGCTGGTGGACGAGACCGGCGACCCGGATCTGGCGGTCCGGCTCCTCCGCCGGCTCGGCTACGACAACCTGTTGGGATACCTGGCCGGGGGCATGGTGGCATGGCACATGGGCGGCAAAGAGAGCAGGTCCGTGGCCACCGCCAACGTCCACGATCTCTGCGCCCGGCTGGACCGAGAGGAGAGGGAGTTGGCTTGGATCCTGGACGTCAGAAGCGCCGACGAGCAGGAAAAGTCGGGCAAGATCACGGGAGCCCACCACATCCACATAACCCAGCTCCCCCAGCGAATCGATGAGGTGCCGAGGGACCGGCCTGTCTACATCTTCTGCGGAAGCGGCCTTCGCTCCATGGTGGCCGCCTCGATACTCCAGAGGAATGGGTGGGAGAAGACAACCGTGATCCTCGGCGGCCTTGCAGGCTGGTCCTCGGCCACCTGTCCCGTGGTCAGGTAGGATTTCGAAGAATATTTTCGATATCGTCTTGACTTCGACAGGTTGATATCGAATCTGCAAATAAAGTACCAAAGGGTGTTGTGGATGAAGCTGAAACCACTTTTTCTTGTCATCGCCCTGATTCTTCTTTCGGGATGCGTCCAGAAAGAGATGCCTGAGCCAGGGGCGCCCGAGGATGAAGGGTCCGAGGGATGGAGGCCAGACGGCGTCGTCGAGGAAGGCGAGTACTTCGGAAGCACGACCTTCTACGGCCCCGAGAGTCACGGATATTCCGGGGGGGATCTGGAGGTCTTCTGGACCTGTGACGACGAGTACCTCTACATGGCCCTCCGAGGCGAAACGACCGGCTGGATCTCGATAGGCTTTGACCCCCTCGAATGGATGAAGGACGCAGATGTCATCATGGGTTCAGTCGACGGAAAGGTGGTCATAGTCGAGGACCAGTACTCGACCGAGAGCTACGGACCCCACCTGCCCGACGGGGACCTGGGCGGGACCGACGACATCCTGGAGTATGGCGGCCGGGAGAAGGACGGCCGGACGGTGATAGAGTTCAAGAGAAGGCTGGATACCGGTGACGAGTTCGACAAAGTCATCACTCCAAGCCAGGAGCTATCCGTCATCTGGAGCATGTCGGATTCAGGAAACCTCCAGGGCAGCCACAACGTCGCCCGGGCCGATGGGCGGCTCCGCCTCGGAGAGGAGGCAAAAAGCGCCCCCGAAGCCGCGGCCGCCCTCACTATGGATGAGCGGGACGGAATTCTCTTCATCCATGAGGAGGAGAGGATGGCCGAAGACCTCTACAAGGTGCTATACAAGAAAGCCAAGCTTCCCATATTCCTGAACGTCGCCGCCTCCGAGCAGATCCACATGGACTCGGTCCAGGTCCTGATGGACAGGTACGGCCTGGAGGGTCCGATGCCGGAAGAGGACGGTATTTTCGACAACAAGACCCTGCAGAAGATGTACGGCGACCTCCTGGCATCTGGCGAAAAGTCTCCTGAAGATGCCCTTAGGGCTGCGGCCCTGGTGGAGGAGACGAGCGTCCACGACCTGGAAAAAGAGATCAGCAAGACGGAGAAGCCGGATATCAGATCGATTTACGAAGGCCTCCTCGCAGGCTCAGAAAAGCACCTCAGATCCTTCACAAGAGCCCTCAAAGAGCTGGGTGTCGAGTACTCGCCCCAGGTACTGAGCCGGGAGGAGTACGATGAGATTGTAAAGGCATGAGAAGTGTGCGGATGATGGGCGACGGGCGGCTTTAGCCACCTCTTTTCCTACGCCCGATCGCGACCATCACCCTTCTGACCTGTCATCTCTTTTTTCGAATCGGCCAGACGTAGCAGAGATCTTTCGGCTCGGTCCAGCCGAAGGCTGAGTAGTAATCCTGGTCCTTTCGGAGTAGGTTGGACCGATGAGAGGCGTGAAACTCCTCGGACCCAAACCACCAGGGCAAAAATCCCTCCTCCCTCGTCTCGTACTTGCGGCGCAGCTCTTCCAGCTCCGCACCTCCCATCTCCCGGTTTGCGGCCAAGATCTTCTCCTTGCAGGTGTCCCGATAGCCTCTCTTGATCCACTCCTCGCAGATCACGACGCCGTAATAGGCGAGAGCCTCGGGGTTTTTGGCCCACATCTTCCAGATGGGATGATTTCTCCAGCGGCTTTTTCCGTCCCGGCATATCCTCAGAAGGACGAGGGCCTCCGACCTCTGTTTTCCGAGCCTCTGTCTGTCCAGCACCTCGACAGACTTCTTGAAATCCGGGTAGGGGAGAAACGTCTGCATATGTCAATCCTCTGAGATCAGGCTTTGCTACCGCTTGTGATGTGATGGTCCAAACTATAAAGGCGCTGTCGGTGTTTAATTCTGGAAGCAGGCCTTGTGGCCGAGGAGTAAAGGATGAGATCGAGAATCGGGCCGTCGAGAAGGGTTATTGCCGCTCGTGGACCATTTCTACCAGTAGACTTTGATGGTCGGTGAAATTTCAGGAATTTTGACGAGATCGTCACAACTGTTGAGCCGCATATCCCGTTATGAGTTGTGGGTCAGGTACTCGTGGATCGATCTTGCGGCCCTCCGGCCTGCGCCCATCGCCTGGATCACCGTCGCTGAGCCGGTTACGATGTCACCTCCGGCCCATACCCCTTCAATGCTCGTCTTTCCCGTGTCGGGGTCCGCCTCGATATATCCCCACTTGTTCAGCTTCAGCCCTTCGGTGGATCGGGTCAGCAGGGGGTTTGCGTCGGTCCCGACGGCTATTATGACGAGGTCGCAACTGATCTCAAACTCAGAGCCCTCGATTGCTACCGGCCTTCGCCTGCCCGAGGCGTCCGGCTCGCCAAGCTCCATCTTGATGCACTCCATCCCCACCACTCGGCCCCTGTCGTCGCCCAAAAATCGGATCGGGTTTGTGAGCAGAAGAAACTCGATCCCCTCCTCCTCGGCGTGGTGGATCTCGGCGGCCCGGGCCGGCATCTCCTCCCGGGACCGGCGGTATACTATCCGTACCGTATCGGCACCTAGCCGCATCGCGGTCCTGCCCGAGTCCATGGCAACGTTTCCCGCCCCCAGGACGGCGACGTTTTTGCCTTTGGGGAT
Organism: Methanothrix harundinacea; assembly: GCA_002502785.1. Classification (GTDB taxonomy): domain Archaea; phylum Halobacteriota; class Methanosarcinia; order Methanotrichales; family Methanotrichaceae; genus Methanocrinis; species Methanocrinis harundinacea_A. The sequence goes on from DAQG01000043.1 coordinate 12,715, forward strand.
GGGGGTATCGTACTCGGGAAACAGGTAGACTTTCATCAGGTTTGCCCGGGTCAGATACTCATTTGCGGACATTATCCCCACCAGGTTTTCGCCCGGTATGTTCATGAATTTGGGGAGGCCCGCCCCGACCCCTATGAATACGGCGTCGTACCCCTCCTCAAATAGTTCGTTGATGGTGACAGTCCTTCCGACGACAGTGTTGCACTCGATCTCTGCGCCCTGTCTCTCGAGAGATTCGACCTCGTCGGCGACGATATCCTTCGGCAGCCGAAACTCGGGAATCCCGTAAACGAGAACACCTCCGGGCTTGTGGAGTGCCTCAAAGATGGTGACCTGGTGCCCTTTGGCCATCAGATCCGCAGCGGCGGTCAGGCCCGCAGGTCCCGACCCTACGATCGCCACCTTCTTTCCGGTCGGCACGAGCCTCGGCGAAGCTTCCTCGATCCCCTTCTCGCGAGCGAAGTCGGCGGCAAACCTCTCGAGGTTTCCTATGGCGATAGGCCGTCCTTTCTTCATGAGGACGCACCTTCCTTCACACTGGTTCTCCTGGGGACAGACCCGACCACAGACTGCCGGCAGCCGGTTCTTCTCCCATATCTTTTTGATTGCCTCGTCGAACTTCTCCTCTTTTATGAGCTGGATGAAGGCGGGAATATCGATCTCCACGGGGCAACCTTCAACGCAAGAGGGCGATTTGCACTGCAAGCATCGGGACGCCTCTTTCACCGCCATCTCTGGGGTGTACCCGAGAGGAACCTCCTCGAAGTTTCTCCTCCTATAATCCGGTTCCTGCTCGGGCATGGCAACCCGGGTCTTCTTCTCAGTTACTGCCTCGTTTCCCGCCATAGCTCCACCATAATTCGAATATCAAGCATCAAATAATATTTGAAAGACGACCCGCTGCCGCGCTGCCGCCGGATTACTGGTCCAGCCTGCACCTGTGAGCCTTTGAACTCGTCTTCTCCTCCGACTGATAAGCCCGAAGACGCTGCATAAGCTGATCGAAATCCACCTTGTGCCCGTCGAACTCGGGCCCGTCGACGCAGGCGAACTTGTTCACCCCGTCGACGGAGACACGGCAGCCGCCGCACATCCCCGTCCCGTCAATCATGATGGGGTTCAGACTGACAAGGGTTTTTACTTTATATGGCTTTGTGATCTCGGTGACGAATTTCATCATCGGGACGGGCCCTATGGCGACCACCAGGTCCACATTCTCCTCTTCGAGGACCCGCTTCAGGATGTCGGTGACGAATCCGTGGTGACCTCGAGATCCGTCGTCGGTGCAGACGAACAGCTCATTGGAGACGGCCCGCATCTCCTCCTCCAGGATGAGAAGGCCCTCCGTCCTTGCCCCTATGATCCCGACGACCCTGTTTCCGACCCGCTTCAGACCCTGAGCGATGGGGTGGAGCACAGCGATCCCGGTACCACCGCCGACGCAGACCACGGTCCCCACCTTCTCAAGGTGGGTCGGCTGGCCCAGGGGACCAATGGCGTCCTGGTATGAGTCGCCGACCTCAAGCCCCTTGAAGAGCTCCGTGGACCTGCCGACGACTTTGTAAATTACGGTTATGGTTCCACGTTCCGGATCCGAATCCGCCATGGTGAGGGGTATTCGCTCTCCTCTTTCGTCGGCCTTGAGGATCACGAACTGGCCCGGCTTTGCCTTCTGGGCGATCAGAGGCGCTTTGATCTCGTTTAGAATAACGGTGCCGTTGGCCATCTCCTTTCGCTTTACAATCTCAAACATGCCAAACCCTCCACCTTTCCATCTTTCCACAACTTCCAGCCGAAACTAGCAGAACAACCTTTCGGCATAGATTATTTATATAACCGATGGCATATAATGCCACCTCCGAGCAACTCCGCATTTTTTCTGATCAATTTGTGGGCTTCAAGCTTCTTTTGATTCGCCTGCCAGAAGGACAGATCGGCCCCCAAAAAAGAATATTAGGGCCGAGATGGAGGCGATGATAGTGATTGCATGCCGTCAACACAACCCCAATTTAACCAGGTTTGTAGATCAGAGGAACGAGAGTTTGGCCAAAAACGATCGGTCGATGATGCGCGATCGTGCGTGATTGTGATACCGGCCCGATTCAGAGAAATCCGAAGCCTGCCCTCCCACCGAGAGGGTGGGAGGGCAGCTCGCCGCGCAACGTTCGGATCAGGGCCTTTGGCCTGCCATCAGGGCGATGCAGAGGTACTGCCAGACGACGTGAACCCGGTCGAATCCGGCCTCCCTCCACCAGGCCGCCTTCTGGTTCTTGCTCGCGTAGTAATGGACCTCCTCCTCTGACCTGAGGCTCGATACGAAATCGGAGAGATCCGGGTCCTTGATCAGAGACTTCCTCGCCTCCATGAGATCCTCAAACCAACCGAGCATGTCGCTCTCCTCTTCAGAGTAACCCTCGACGGCGATCAGCCACCCACCTGGCCTCAGAAGATCAAAACACTTTCCGATGGCGGTTTTGTAGCTATCGAAGGCCAGGTGCTCCAGGACCAGGGTGGAGACGACGGCGTCAAACTTCCCGGGGTCTAGATCGAGGTCCCACCCATCGGCGGCGAGGTCAGACACCTTGGATCCGATCACCGAATCCGGCGAGATCGCATCAATCTTCTTTTTTGCCACCTCGACCATGGAGGCGGAGCCGTCCAAAAGAAAGATCTTAGCGCCCGACGACCTCTTCAGAATCGCGGCAGAGGCGTTCCCGGTGCCGCATCCCAAGTCCAGAACCTTCGGGCTTTTGCCCAGGTGGCGTTCCAGGGTCATCGCCGTCGTCTCTAAGGCGGTCTCGTACTCGGGGACCACCGTCGACTGGTAAAGGTCGTAGGCGGCAGCGTGCCGGTCGTAACAACGGATGGTGGAGTCTTCAGGCATCTTCGGTTCCCTTTGTTAAATCATTTCTTATATTCGATTCCTTTCGATCTCGTTTCTTATATTCGGTCTTTGCCTTAGCCCCTTTCGGCCAGATTCAACCGGATGAAGATGAGGGGCGCGACGGCCGCAGACCAAAACCCGACGGATGCGTATCGAAGGTAGCGCAGGCTGTAGCCGACGAGGTCAGGGTCTTTCGGAAAGATAAGGCCGAGCCCCTGCCAGAGGATGATCACGCCTGCCAGGCCCACGACGACGCGGATAAAACGTTTCCAGTATATCCCGCCGGCATTAAAGCCGCCCCGGCTGGATATCCAGATGCGGCCCGCCCCAAGGCCAAAGAGGGCGCCCGAGGGCGATATCAGCGCCTCAAGCTCGAAGGGGTTCAGGCTTTCCATCTCTGGGTGGTCAAAAAGGGCGTTGGAAATCCAGACCTCAGGAAGCTCAAAGTCCCCCGTCAGGGCCAGGACCAGCGCGCCGAGGGAGATCATTCCGAGGGATGATAGAAAGACGACTGCGATCTGGTCAGCCACCTTCTGGCCTTCAAACCAGGCTTTGACCTTGGCCTCTTGAGTTACGAAAACCCAGATCCCGACTGCGCCGAGGGCCCAGCCCAAAAGGACGTCGAAATAGAAGTGGACGCCCAGAACCAGGCGGGAGAGACCGATCACGAAGATGAGGGGAACGACGACGACCCAGATCCAGGCGCGCCTGAAGGTGGCGGCGATCAGGCCGAAGATCGAGGCCGGAACTTGAGAATGGAGAGAGGGCGCGCCGAAGTAGGTCTCGGCCGCCAATCCCTGAACCCTGGGGTCGTACCAGTAGGGGCGCGGAAGGTGGAGCGCCCATTTGAGGACGACGTTGGAGCCGCAGGCGAGAAGGAGCATCACACCCACCCGAAAGCCCAAGGTAGCGTTCACGGCCCAGTAGAGGATCGGCATCGCCAGCAGGTAAAACTCCTCGCGTCCCAACATGGTGATGAGCGTCATCGGAGCGTAGATCCAGTCGCCGAGGCTCTGGAGCTGAAGAATCAGGTCCACACCGTTGTTAAGTATCGTCTCTATCATGCACCTCGGCCTCTACAGCCCGTCCTCGAAGTTGATCTGGGCATCTATCCCTTTCTATTTTTCGCCCAGGATTGCAATTTGTTGATTCATACAAAATGAAACTGATCTCCGGAAGATTCTTTACGGCAGAAGACAAAAAGAGAAAAAGCGGCACCGGGGCGGAGAAGAATGTGAAGACGAGAATCCACAGACTGAAAATTGACAAGGACGAATATGACGGCTTCGTCCTAGGCGGCGATGTAGGCGGCACTCATACGAACATCGCCGTAGCGGGCGCAAAAGACGGAAAAGCGGCCCTCATCTACTCCGCCCACTTTGAAAGCCAGAAGCTCACTTCCCTCATTCCGGCTTTGAGGGAGACCCTCGAATACGGCCAGGAGATGTACGGGATCGGAGTGGACCGGGGCTGCGCCGGCGTCGCGGGAGCCGTGACGACCCTGAGCCGGGCGAAGCCCACAAACCTCTCCTGGATGGTGGACGCTGAAGAGATCAAGAGGAAGTTCGGGCTTGAAGAATTCTGGATAACAAACGACTTTCAGATCATCGGCTGGGGCATCGACTCTCTCAAAGAGGGCGACCTCTTCTGTGCAAAGGCGGGCGAGCCGGGATCTGGCGAGACGAGGGCCGTCATCGGGGCCGGGACGGGTTTAGGTAAGGCGATCCTCTTATTCGACGGCAGAAGATACGTCCCGATCCCCAGCGAGGGAGGGCATGCGGACTTTCCGGTCCACGATCAGTTCGACCTGGAGCTGGCGGAATACGTTCGAGGCAAAAGAACGACCCCCTCCAGCTACGAGGATCTCCTATCGGGCCGGGGGATCGAGAATATCTACGATTTTCTGAGGGAAAAACGGGGAGGGACTGAAAAGACGGGCGAGATTGAGGGGGCCGAGGATAAAGCCGCCATAATCTCAAGGCACAGAAAAACCGACCCCCTATGCCGAGAGACCTTCAGGATCTACGCGAAGTACTACGGAAGGTGCGCGAAAAACTTCGTCCTGGAGACCCTCGCCACCGGCGGCCTCTACATCGCAGGCGGGATCGCCGCGAAAAACAGGGAGATCTTCGTCTCGCCAGAGTTTCAGGCCGAGTTTCTGAACGCAGAAAAGCAGCGGCATCTTCTGGAGAGAACGCCGGTTTATGTCATCGCCAACTACGACGTCAGCATTATCGGGGCCTGCAACGCCGCAGTCGCCTCGTTCGACGCGTGCCCCTCTGATGTCTGCCTTTTGTGAATTCGTTCCGTCAGGCTACCCCTTTGCACAGCTCCCCCCGCTCCAGGTCCTCTTTGAAGTAGTCGCGGGGCGTCTTCAGCCTCAAGAGGAGGCCGAGCTTTCTTTTGGCGTAGAAGGGCGCTAGCCGCAAGGTCTCTTTCAGGAACCACTTCGGATAGAGCCTCTTGATCTTGGTGTATCGGAACCATTCGAGGTCGTAGTACCTGGCGTTCATCTCCCAGGTGATGTACTGGACCATCTCAGCTGTGAGGTGTTTTGTGTTCAAATTCGCGTGAAGGCCGTCGTAGAATCGGTAGTCGTCGCAGGCGACTAGGCCCATCTTCTCAAGCTCCTCTCGCATCTCGGTCTTGGGGTAGGGGGTGCTGATGTAGAATATCGGTATGTCGACTTTCAGCTTTCTTGCAAGCTCGAAGTTCGACCAGAGGTCCTCAGCATCGTCCTCGGGGTTTCCGCCGATCAGCCCCGCCGAAACGATGATGTCGTTATCGTGCATGTACTCGATCGCCTTGTCGGCATTGTCCGACATCTTCCCCTTGCCGAGGAACTTCAGGTTCTCCTTGCTGGTGTTCTCGATCCCCAGAAATACGCCGTCAAATCCCGCTTTTGCCATCTTCTCGACGAGCCTTCTGCTCGACCCGATCCCCCGGGCCGAGGCCTGGACCTTGTACTTGAGGTGGTCGAGCCCCGCCTCGACGATGGCGTCGCAGAGCCGCTCCATCCGTTTTACATCTAAAGTCATGTTGTCGTCGGGAAAGAAGATCGATCTCGCGCCATGGGCCTCGGCGTCCCTTATATCCTCCAGAATCCTGTCGAAGGGATACCTCCGGAAGGAACGCCCGTACATGTGCTGGATGGAGCAGAACTTGCAGCCGTTGGTGCAGCCCCGGCTCGTCTCGACGGAATCGATTGCTATGCCAAAGCTCTGAAAGCCGGTGGTGATCAGGCGGGTGTCGCGGTTTGGCATTCTGATCTCCGAGACGTCGAGGACGGGTCTTGGGGGGTTGTGGACCATCCGGTCCCCTTTCCAGTACGAGAGCCCCTTCACCTCGCCTAGGTCGCTTCCTTTCTCGATCGCCTGGATTAGCTCCCGGAAGGTCGCCTCGCCCTCGCCCCGGACGACGTAGTCGGCGAGCCGTGCATCGGGGCTTTCGGCGATCTCGTCATAGTTCAGCGTCGGGTGGTAGCCGCCGAATACCGTCGCTGCACCGCTCTCCTTTGCCATCTTTGCGAGGGGGATCATGGCGTGGTACTGAAAGCTCATGCAGCTGAGGCCGACAAGATCGTAGCCTTTTCTCAGAACCCCTTCGAGGAATTCTTCGGGCCTCTTTGCGGCGTGGAGGTCTGCGACGTCCACACTGCAGATATCGTCAACGTTTCCCGCGATCGAGACGAGACCGTAGTTTGGGATTCTGGCTATCCGATCGAAGTCGGGCTGGACTACCGGCGAGGAGAGGAGGAGAACCTTCATGATATCATCTCACCCCCGACTCCAAGAACCAGGGCTTTTCGGGGTTGAAGTCGAACCGGTTCGCCCGCGAGACGTAGCTTGCGACCTCCTTCATCCCCGAGACCCCAGCGTACCGGTAGGCGTTCGCCCAGACCCGGAAGGAGGTGCGAAGGGGCGTCATCCTGTTGTAGACCTGCTTGAGCGACCAGCTTAAAACCTCCTCCATCTCCGCGGGCTGGATGTTGGGGTGGTTCCAGACGAGGTGCTTCATGTCGAACCGATGCCAGTCCTTCTCGAAGATCCCAAACTTTTCGTCCAGCTCGTCCCAGAGCTTCGTCTGGGGGAGAGGCGTCATGATGCAGATCTGGGTTATGTCGAGCTTGAGGCTCGCGAGGTCCTTGATGTCGCTTTTGAGCGACTCCTTCGTATCCTCAGGAAATCCGATCATGTAGTAGCCGACGGTTCCAAACCCGTACTTCTGGAGGAGCCGGACCGTCTCCAGGACGTCTTCGGTACCCTCTTTCTTGTTGATGTCGTCGAGCTTGTCCTGGTGGAGGTTCTCGATCCCGATGGCAGCTCCTGCAAACCCCTTCACCACACGGGGCTTGGTTCCGGTGACCGGGTCGGGCCTTGACCTCATCTCGGCCCATTCGGGGATCTTCTTTCGGAGGTAGTCGGCACGAGCCATGCAGCCCCAGACCATGCCGTACTCGTCCAGGAGGTCGACGACTTTGTCGGCATGTCGGCGGTTCGCGCCGAAGTTCTCGTCCTCGATCAGGACGACGTTGATCTCGTGATCCTTGTAGTAGGAGATCACCCGCTCCAGGCTATCGAGGGGGACGGGATGGGGACGGTTACAGAACTTCGGGGTCTGGCAGAACTTGCAGCCGATGCCGCAGCCCCTGGTGGTGAACATGATCCCGTAGATGTTCAGCTTCTTGTTGAAGGGGGTTCCCAGGTACTCGATGAGGGGCGGATGCAAAACCTGGTTTTGCTCGATCTTGCGGCCGAAGTAAGGGGCGACCGCCCCCTCGGCGTACCCCTCGAAGATCCTGTCGAACTTGTCCTGGATCGAGGGCGTCAGGGCGCCGTAGTTTCCGGCCCATAGCTCGTCGACTTTTCCGCTCGCCCGAGCGGCGTCGACCATCACCAGGATCTCGCAGGTCTCGTTCAGGTAGAAGGAGAAGCCTACGACGTCCCAGCCCTCTTCAAGCTTCCTCTTGTACTCCTCGAAGGTCGGGTACTCCAGAATCTCGATCTCGGGGATGTTCTGCTTGAGGAACCGGAGGCCGAAGGACTGGAGCCGGGGCCAGTAGAACCGAAACCACTTGGAGCGCGCATTTGAGCCTATGTAATCGTAAGGCTCGGGATCGTTTTTGTAAACCGTGGTGAAGAGGACTTTGGGGAGCATAATCGCCATTTGCCCGCCGATCGAAGATTAAGGTTACGATTCCACATCTTAATCCTGCGCCTCTAGAAGACCGGATCAGAGACAGCACCACCAGATCCGCAAGCACTAAATTCTCCGGCGTTCATTCCAATGAAGGTGCCATGTCCCTCAACAACAAACCTCTCGACCTCTTGGAAGAGGCAGACATTCGAAGCCTGATGGAAGACGAGGTCCCGGAGAGCAAGGTAATCGACTACAAAAAGCGTCTCCCGGGACCCTCGGAGCTGGAGAAGAAGGAGTTTCTCCGAGACGTCTCTTCCTTCGCCAACGCCTCCGGAGGCCACCTCGTCTACGGGATCGCAGAGGAGAACGGGGTACCTGTGAAGATCTGCGGCCTTGCTGGTATCGATCCAGACAAGGAAATCCTCCGCCTCGAGAGCATGGTTCAGACGGGAATCTCGCCCCGAATCCCAGGAATATCGATGAGGTCGGTTCCCATGGAAGGCGGAAAGTTCGTCATCGTGGTCCGGATACCCAAGAGCTGGGCTTACCCCCACATGATCACCAAAGGGTCTTCGAAGTTTTACTCGCGAAACTCCGCCGGCAAGTACCCTCTCGACGTCTTCGAGATAAGAACCGCCTTCTCCCTCACAGGGACCGCCACAGAAAGGATGAGAAACTTCAGGGCCGAGACACTGGCAAAGATTGTGGCCGGGGAAACGCCAACACCTCTCAACGACGGGCCTAAGATGGTCTTTCAGATCGTGCCCTTCGGGGCCTTCGAGCCGGGGTCCAGGTTTGACGTCTCGTCCCTCGTCCAGAAGTACAAAAGCGGCAAGGGTACCCTCCCGCTCCCTCTGACGGGCTTATTTTCGAGCTGGAGATACAATTTTGACGGCCTTTTGACTTACGACGACCGGGGCTCCTACTCCCAGGTCTTCGTCAGCGGGATCATCGAAGCCGTAGACTCCTTCGTCCTGAGTGATAAGTCCGACGATCAGATCAGCGCTGACGGCGAGAAGGTCATAGCCAGCGTAAAATACGAGGAGACCCTCCTGGAGGCGCTTCCCAAGTACACCTGCATCCAGGAGTATCTCGGTGTCGAGCCCCCGGTCTTCGTGATGCTCAGCCTTCTCGGGGTCAAGGGCCGTTTTATGCAGGTCCAGACTCCTGAGTTCTCGGGCCACAAAAATGTCCAGATCGACAGGGATGCCCTACTCGTCCCCGAGATCATGGTGGAGAGCTTCGATTACAGCCCCGAAGAGGTTTTGAGGCCGGCCTTCGATGCCATCTGGCGGGCTGCGGGCTGGGAGAGGTCGATGAACTACAACGACGAGGGGCATTGGGTCGGAAGGATATGATCTAATCCGATCAAATTGCGTGCGGCCACCTCGCCCTAAAGGTAGGGGTATGTATGCTCCGGGCCGCACGCCCGGTTTTCGAGATTTCAGAAATCCTCAAGTCTTCGTTGCCCAGATTCCCAGATCTGCACGATTGAAACCCCGCTTTAGATTTCCTCTGAATAGTCTCTAAAGTTTTATCAATTCAAAGGAACACGAAGAACGGGCGAGGGTTCAATTCATCCCCGCCCTAAAGGACGGGGTATTCGTGACCCTCCGCGCTCCTGAAGTAATATGTGGGCTCCTTTGACGAAAATATCAACAAGATCTCGGCCTCAGAAGAAAAAGACGTAGACGACCAGCAACACCAGGATCTCCACGAACAGGATGGCGGAGAGGAAGGAGTACCTCCGGTGTAGATGGGGGTTCTCTCGGAGCGCCTCTCGCAGGGCCTCGTTTCGCTTCATTCCATTTTTGCTAATATACAAATAATAGATAAATGTGGCGAGTCGTTTGGTCCTATCCCAGGATTGATCGAAATGGGCGACTATGGGGTGACATAGACCTCTGATCGGAAAAGCGTAACAAGAATTAAAACAAGAGAGGGATCGTCGAAGATGAAGATAGACAACCTAAACCAGGCGTTCAAGGCAGCTTCAGCTGGCATTGAGATGGCGATCTCAATACTGACCGGGTGCATCATCGGATACGCAGTTGCCAGCTTTCTCGACGAAGGCGCCGGCTACCTAGGCCTTATCGTCGGAGCAGTTGTGGGTCTCGCCTCAGGGACTTACAACCTTTACAGAAGGTACGGGTAAGTCTAAAGGAGGCCTGAGTAAGATTAACGATAACTGATCTGATAACCGATTACACAGACATGACATGGCGAGACCGCCTGGAAACGGCCGTTTCCCTCCTTCAATAACGTGTAAAAGCCTGTCAGCGGCTCAAGGTCTCGGCCTTTGGCCGGTGAGGTCGCCTTCGTTAATCAAGACTCCCGGACCGAATTTACAAATCCGACAGCACCCTCTAAGTCTGAGAAGGTCGTTTTCCGAGCCAAGATCACCGGAACTCCGCGACTCTTTTGACCATCCTATTTAAGGAGAAAACGACCAAAGGTGCCCGAAAAGTATTAAGCCCATCCTGGTCCTAGCTCTGACCTTCAATAGGCCAAGAAAACCCGCGAGAAACTGAAATGAAATCGATCCTCATAAAAGGTGCCAGAGAGCACAACCTCAAGGACATAACCCTGGAGCTTCCCCGGGACAAGTTCATCGTCATAACTGGAGTCTCGGGCTCGGGCAAGTCGACCCTCGCCTTCGATACCATCTACGCCGAGGGACAGCGCCGCTATGTCGAGTCCCTCTCAGCCTACGCCCGCCAGTTTCTGGGGCAGATGAATAAGCCCGACGTCGACTCTATCGAGGGCCTCTCCCCGGCGATATCCATCGAGCAGAAGACGACGTCGAAGAACCCAAGAAGCACCGTGGGGACGGTCACCGAGATCTACGACTACCTTCGCCTACTATTCGCCAGGGTCGGAACGCCTCACTGCCCGGTCCACGGCGTCAAGATTGAGTCCATGTCCCCGGAGAGGATAGCCGACGGGATCATCAAAGCTGCCGGCAGTGCCGCCGGAGGAGCGGGGATGGTCATAATCCTCGCCCCGGTCGTCCGCCAGAAGAAAGGGACCTACGGGCAGCTCTTAAAGGACCTCTTCTCCGAGGGCTTCGCCCGGGTCCGGGTCGACGGAGAGATCCAGAGGACCGACGATGGGATCGAACTCGACCGGTACAAAAAGCACGACATCGAGATCGTCATCGATCGGCTCGACCCCCTGGATGACCGATCGAGGCTCGTCGAGGCCTGCGAGCGCGCTCTCGAACTGGCCGACGGGCTCCTCATAGTCGTCGACTCTGAGGGGCGGGACAGTCTCTACTCCTCGAAGATGGCCTGCCCCGTCTGCGGCATGGTCTTCGAAGAGCTTCAGCCCCGTATGTTCTCCTTCAACAGCCCCTTCGGAGCCTGTGAGGCCTGCAACGGCCTGGGGATCAAGATGGAGTTCGACCCCGACCTCATCATCCCCGACAAGGACCTCTGCATAGCCGACGGGGCCGTGGCCCTATACCGAAACCACGTCGACGGATGGCGGGGCCAGTATCTCGCGGCCGTAGCAAAGCATTTCGGCTTCGACATCTTCACCCCCATAAAGGACTTGACCGAGGGGCAGCAGCGCGCCCTGATGCGCGGGTCAAGCGAGCGGATCAATTTTCAGATGAGCATGAAGAACGGCGAAGCCTACTGGTCTCACAAGGGCCACTGGGAGGGGCTCATACCCCAGTCCGAGCGGCTCTACCACCAGACCAACTCCGATTACCGGCGGGAGGAGCTGGAGAAGTTCATGAAGGTCCACTCCTGCCCCAGGTGCGGGGGTCGAAGGCTGAAGGAGAAGGTTCTGGCAGTGAAGATCGCTGGGTTGTCCATCGCCGACGTCTCCGACCTCTCCATCACTGATGCCAGGGAGCTTTTCGAGTGCCTCTCCCTATCCGATAAGGAACATGAGATCGCGCGACAGGTTCTGAAGGAGATCAAATCCCGCCTCGGCTTTCTCGAGCACGTGGGCCTCTCGTACCTCACCTTATCCCGGAGTGCTGGCACCCTCTCGGGCGGCGAGGCCCAGAGGATAAGGCTGGCAACCCAGATCGGATCGAACCTGATGGGCGTTCTCTACGTTCTGGACGAGCCGTCGATAGGACTTCACCAGCGAGACAACGCCAGGCTGATCGAGACGTTGAAAGAGCTGCGGGACCTGGGCAACACCCTGATCGTCGTCGAGCACGACGAGGAGACGATTCGCTCTGCAGACCACGTGGTGGACATGGGTCCAGGCGCCGGCATTCATGGTGGTTGGGTGGTGGCGGAAGGGTCTCCCGACGAGATCGAAGAAAACCCCGAATCTCTGACGGGCCAGTACCTTTCGGGAAAAAAAGGGATCGAGACCCCTGCGACCAGGAGGCACAGCAACAAGTTCGTCCGGATCAGAGGCTGCCGGCAGAACAACCTCAAGAATATTGACGCCAAGATCCCCATCGGAGTCTTCACCGTGGTCACGGGCGTCTCTGGATCTGGCAAGTCCACCCTCATCTACGACACCCTCTACCGGGCCCTGATGAGGAAGATCTACAGGTCGAGCGAGACTCCCGGTGAGCACGACGACATATCCTTCGACTCGGAGATCGATAAGGTGATCGTCATAGACCAGAGTCCTATCGGCAGGACGCCCCGCTCGAACCCCGCCACCTACACCAAGGTCTTCGACCCCATCAGGCAGGCTTTTGCGGAGACGAAGGAGGCACGGGTCCGCGGTTACAAGCCTGGTCGTTTCTCCTTCAACCTCAAAGGAGGCCGGTGCGAGGCCTGCCAGGGCGACGGCCTGATCAAGATCGAGATGAACTTCCTCCCTGACGTCTACATCGAGTGCGAGGAGTGCAAGGGCTCCCGCTACAACGGAGAGACCCTGGAAGTCAAGTACAAGGGCAGGTCCATCGCCGAGGTTTTGGACATGACCGTTGAGGAGGCCCGTGAGCACTTCAAGAACGTTCCAGCCATAAGAAACAAGCTCGACACCCTGATCGGGGTCGGCCTCGACTACATCAAGCTCGGCCAGAGCTCGACGACCCTCTCGGGCGGCGAGGCCCAGAGGATCAAGCTAACCCGAGAGCTTTCCAAGAAGGCGACGGGAAGGACGATCTACCTTCTGGACGAGCCGACGACGGGACTTCATTTCGACGACGTCAAGAAGCTGATCGCGGTTTTGAACAACCTCGTCTCCAAGGGCAACACCGTCGTCGTCATCGAGCACAACCTGGACGTGATCAAGTCAGCGGACTACATCGTCGACTTGGGCCCCGAGGGCGGGAACGCGGGCGGCAGGATCGTCGCCGAAGGGACCCCAGATGAGGTGGCAGAGGTACCTGAGAGCCACACCGGGCGGTTCCTGAAGGGGAGGCTTTCCGGGCAGGGCGAAGCTTCTAACCACGGGGCTGGAAAATGCTGCCGGAACGTCCAGTCGTCTTCAATTCTTTAGTCTGGGGGGAAAAAGAGCTTAGAGGCTGCGTTGAAAGTTCGATTATCGATCCCCCCGAGGCGAAGAGGATAATGGGAAGCCTGATCTTCGTGGAATAGTTTTGAAGCAGGCTATCACTTTATCCCAGATCAACGTCTCAAATTAACCGGTTCAATGTCGTTGAGGCGAATTTATCGTCACTCACTCAGCGTCCTGGCAGCCTTCTGATTCTGTCATCGCCCGCGTATACTGCTGTGCCAGGTTGCATCGCAGAAGGCCCGAGATGAACATGCCTGCTATCACTGCTTGCTCTTTTGATACCCCTCTCCAGATTTTA
>DAQG01000036.1 GCA_002502785.1 Methanothrix harundinacea
TCTGAGGGCTGGCCTTGTCCGGGACAAGGGTGTTTGCAACAGGCGGCAGGTTGGGCGCTGTAATTAGGAAATCAGCAACCTTGAACGAATCGTAGCTATCGGTTCCTGCATGGTTCCCGTCTCTTATCCACACGTTGACCTGGTTGCTTCCAGCATCCGAAGTTGTAGTCGTCCACGACCATGTGGGGGTTGTGCTCCACCCCCTCTTCTCGACCCAGTTGTTTCCGGTCGACGGTCCCTTGAGGTAGAACCTGTAGTAGATGTCGTCGTTCTCGTTATCAGTGGCGCTGGCGGTCCACAGAATCGTGGTCCCTGCGGTCTGAGGGCTGGCCTTGTCCGGGACAAGGGTGTTTGCAACAGGCGGCAGGTTTGGAGCCGTAATCAGGAAATCAGCAACCTTGAACGAATCGTAGCTGTCGGTTCCCGCATGGTTCCCGTCTCTTATCCAAACGTTGACCTGGTTGCTTCCAGCATCGGAGGTTGTAGTCGTCCATGACCACGTGGGGGTGGTGCTCCAACCTCTCTTCTCGACCCAGTTGTCTCCGGTCGACGGTCCCTTGAGGTAGAACCTGTAGTAAATGCCGTCGTTCTCGCTATCCGTTGCGCTTGCGGTCCAACCGACCGTGGTTCCTGCGGTCTGAGGACTTGACTTGTCCGGCGTGAGACCTGTTGCGATCGGGGGCTGGTTTGGTGGCGCTGGTGAAGTCACTGTGAAATCAGCCACCTTGAACGAATCGTAACTTACCGGACCTTCATGATTTCCGTCCCTCACCCATACATTCACCTGATTATTGCCAGCATCGACCGCACTCGTCGTCCAAGTCCACGTGTTGTCCGCGCTCCAGTCTCTCTTCTCGATCCAGGCGTTGCTGGTCGAGGGACCCTTCAGCCAGAACTTGTAGTAGATCGGATCGCTATCAGTATCGGTCGCGCTCGCAGTCCAGGTGACCGATGTGCCCGCATCCTGAGGGCTGGCAATGTTCGGCGTCAGGGAGTTTGCAACAGGCGGCTGGTTTGTGGCAGGTTCATCATCTGGCAACGGTACAAATCTCGGACCTGCCGATATTGGTGCAAATTTCTGACCTATTTTTTCTGCTTCAGTTACAGTGTAATCCACTATCCTGTAGTCGCCCCAAGTCCCAGCAGCGACGTTTTCAGGGTCCCCGATCCAGACGTTGATCTGGTAGTCGCCTGGCTGGTCAGGCGTCCAATCCCACTGGTTGCTGTTGTCCCAGTCCTGCTTTAGCTGCCACTCTTCGCTTGGCGAGGGGCCTTTGAGGTAGAACCTGTAAGAAACAGGATCGCCGTCAGGATCTGTGGCGGTCGCAGTCCACTTCACAGTGGTTCCTACGTCCTGCGGGCTGGCCTTGTTCGGAGTGAGACCTCCAGCGACTGGCGGCTCGTTGGCCACCACCACAGAAGTTGCGAAAGCTCCAAGAATCAATAGCGTCAAAGCTAGACGTAATGCGTTCTTGTGAAATCCTTTGACGAAATCGCCTGAGGCATTTTTTAATTCGACCTCGGCTTTCTTCTTCAATGATGGATCTTTCATCTCGAATACCACCCAACGTTTCGGATTAACAAATTCATTCTCAGACCGAAATCGGTTTTTGTGATTTTAAGTATCTATTTTTCACATCAGAGTCCCGTCGGTGCCGACTTCCGCACCCCATTTCACGTGAACAAGATGTAAGTTGCATATAGATATGCAATTTAGTTAGTATGTATCTCATGACAATAAAGTTTGTCGGATGAGGGAATATCGAAAAGGGAAATGCTGATAAAACCGATTTGATCGAAGTTTGAATGCTCGCTAGCTTGTGCTTGGCCGCCCCTGCGGTTTGACTGGTGATCGATCCCGGTCGAATTTCCCATTCGGTTTGGTTCCGCAAAATTGCAAAAACGAAAAAAGATCAGGCGAAGGGATGTTTCGCCGAATCCTTTTTCGCGAGCGCCTCTTTCACCGTCGGCTCGCCCTTAACCGCCCGCTCGATCGCGAGCTTTGTGGCCTCGTAGTTGTAGTTGTGGACCTTCTTTCTGTCTTCGGCGTCCCACTCGATGAAGACCGAGACTATGATCAATAGGTCCTCTGCATCTGCCTCGGGGATAGTCCCCTCCGCAACACAGTCCATCACCGCCTTGGCCACCGCAGCCTGGGCAGGGCCGAACATCAAAAGAGCCTGGCTGGCGCTGGTGATCGTCACCTTGTTCACCATGAGGGTGGCGGGCTTGGGCTGAAGGTTAGGCTCGAGGACCGCCAGAAGCGGTGTGTGGCCCATCCTCGGCGAGGCGAGAGCCGTCACAAACGCCTGCTCAACCGCGCTTCCCTTTCTTCCGATGACGAGGTCTATGTGGGCAACCTCTGGTCCCTCCCCGATCAGCGCTTCTCCAATAAGAGCGTTTTCGAAATGATGAGTCATGTTTCGATCTCCCCAGGACTGACATACGGGATCAGTCTCACCGCACATGTTCGAGATGATGTTTTATATATTTTCTCAGGAGAAGCCGATCACGGACCGTTGGAGTGATAAGCCGTCGGAGCCGATGATACATCCATCCGGAGAATGAGTCGATCGATGAAGAACATCGCCTGGGCAGTCACTGGGGCTGGCCACTACCTGGCCGATAGCGTGGCGGCGATGGAGGAGATCTCGCGAAAAAACAGGGTCTGCACCTTCGTATCCAGGGCAGGAGAGGAGGTCGTCAAGATGTACGGCCTTTTCGATCGGCTGCCTGAGATCTCTGGCGGCGGATACCTGGAGGAGATATTTCTCGAGCAGGAGGAGGGCGCGAGCAGCCCGAAGACCGGCCGGTTTATGATGAACAGGTTCGACCTGTTGATCATCGCGCCAGCCACCGCCAATACCGTCGCCAAGATCGTCTGCGGCATCGCCGACAGCCTGCCGACGAACGCGGCGGCCCTCGCCAACAAGGCGGGAGTTCCGGTATACGTTCTTCCCACCGACGTCAAAGAGAACGCAAAGACCGAGCCCCCCTACACCATCGACAGGGATCTGTGCATCCGGTGCGAGGTCTGTGAGCCCCGAAATGCCTGTCCAAAGGGAGCCATCGAGGAGCAGATCGACCTTGTGAGGTGTGACGGCTGTGGGACCTGCAAGGACCTCTGCCCTCACGGCGCCATAAGGAAAGCAGCGATCTCCGTGACGACCAGGCCCCTGGACAAGGAGAATATCGAGCGGCTGAGGGCGATCCCAGGCTTTGTCGTCCTTGAAGGGCCGGAAGATATCGAAACGCTGTTCTGATACGTTGTTAGCGGGATGTAAGGTTTATCACCTAAAATCGTCTAAAGGCGAGATGAGTCGAGGCGAAAATGTTAGTGCTGGTAGTAAACAACTATGGTCAGTTCAACCACCTGATCCACCGAAGCGTAAGGGACCTGGTATCAGCGAAGATGATCTCAAACCAGACTCCGGCAGATGAGATAGAGGCCGACTGCCTGATTCTCGGCGGTGGCCCCACGCTTGAGCGGGCCGGGAACTGCTCGGAGTACCTGACGAAGCTTGACATACCTATCTTGGGCATCTGCCTCGGCCTCCAGGTGATGGCCGAGACCTTCGGGGGAAGGGTCGAGAAGGGGGCCATCGGCGGGTATGCCGAGGTGGAAGTCGAGGTGCTGGAGGAGGACGAGATCCTGAAGGGCCTCCCCTCGAAGATCAAGACCTGGGCCTCTCACGCCGATCAGGTGGTCGAGCTCCCGCCGAACTTTCAGGTTCTGGCGAGGTCTGAGGTATGCGAGATCGAGGCGATGAGGCACGAGACGCGGCCCCTTTACGGAGTCCAGTGGCATCCCGAGGTCGTCCACACCGAGGGCGGCATACGGCTTCTTGAAAACTTCCTTGAGGCATGTCGGAGATAAACGACCCAGCCGACCCATCCGGCATCGAGGAGATGCTGGCGGACCTGGCCCTCCAGCTTGAGCGGGCCAAGAGCCTCACCACAGAGACCATCGCCCGGGAGATCGTGCGGATCGGCTTTCGGTGCCAGCGGTGCGGCGACTGCTGCCGGGGCGAGGAGAACAGCGTCGCCTTATTCCCCTTCGAGATCAGGGCGATTATGGTCGCGGCGGGCGGCGAAGGCTGGCTGGATGTCGCCGAGCCACCCCTGGAGGGCGAGTGGGATTCCGAGGGGAATTTTCACACCCTGGAGTGGCGCCTCCGAAAAGAGGGCCGGGACTGCAAATACTACTCGAAAGAAGGGTGCAGGATCTACGGAGCGAGGCCGCTCATCTGCAAGACCTACCCCTTTTACCTGGAGGAGGGCCGTCTCCGCTGGTCCGAGTGCCGGGGGCTCGGGGGCGAGATCGGCCCCAAGGAGGCCCAGAAGATCGCCGAGCTTCTGAAGAAGCGGCAAATCGTCGAGATCAGAGAGGCGATCGATCTCGTCAGAAAGTACGAGGACTTCGAGCGGGGCGACCCCTCTTTCCACGGCAAATGCGTCGTCCACGACAGCGAGGGCGAGCACAAAATCGAGTGGTCCGAGATTTCGGGGGCTCTCGGAAGGCGGTTTCAGCAATTTCAGAAATAGTAAAATGTTAGATGCTGTCTTGTTGTGCTGTGTTGAGATCAATTCCAATTCTTTTGGCATCATCTGGGGTTGGATCGATTAGATGTTTCGATCAAGGTCATCACCAAAACTCTTTTAATAAATGAATACTTTATCTTAAGTAATGAGGATGCTCGAAATGGATCTAAAACAGACTTCATTCTCGTTGGTCCTAGTTTTTCTTTTGTCGATCACCATGGTGTCCTCTGACCAAGCCATCCCCATGAATCAAACAGAAGCGGTGGCATGGTATAATTTAGGTAACGAGCTATTCAACGATAGCAAATACA
This sequence comes from Methanothrix harundinacea, assembly GCA_002502785.1. Classification (GTDB taxonomy): domain Archaea; phylum Halobacteriota; class Methanosarcinia; order Methanotrichales; family Methanotrichaceae; genus Methanocrinis; species Methanocrinis harundinacea_A. The sequence goes on from DAQG01000036.1 coordinate 4,854, forward strand.
ACGAATCTATCGAAGCATACGAAAAAGCAATTGAATTGAATGAGTCTTATGTGGAAGCCTGGAACAATAAAGGACGAGCCCGATCTATATTAAATAATTACGATGAAGGCATTAAGTGCTTCGATGAGGCTCTCAGAATAAACCCACAATTTGAAAGAGCCTGGTATGGTAAGGGCAGAACCCTCTTTGAATTGGGCCGTTACAATGAATCCATTGAGTGCTTTGAAGAGGTCTTAAGAATTGACCCAGATGATGTCGATTCCTGGACCCTTAAAGGGCTTTCTCTTGCGAATTTGGGCAAGTACGATGAGGCCGTCCGGGCTTACGACGAGGCCATTAAAATAGACCCGCAATATCTGTTGGCCTGGGGCAATAAGGGCAATGCTCTCGATGATCTGGGCAAGTCCGACGAAGCTATCAAAGCATATGATGAGGTTATTAAAATAAATCCACTGGATGAATTTGCTTGGTACAACAAGGGACTTGCTCTTGCCAAGCAGGGTAACAACGATGAAGCCGTCAAGGCCTATGACGAGGCCATTAAAATAAACCCGCTGAATGGATTGAACTGGAACAACAAGGGACTCGCTCTCGCCGAACAAGGCAGCTACGATGAAGCCATCAAAGCCTACGACAAGGCCATAAAATTAAATCCATACGATACATTTGCTTGGGGCAACAAAGGCAATGCTCTCTATGAACAGGGTAACTACGATGAAGCAATCGAGGCCTACGAAGAGGTCATTGAGATGGACCCGCTGGATGGATTGGCGTGGAACAAAAAAGGACTTGCTCTCGCCAACCAGGGTAATTACGATGGAGCTATCCGGTGCTTTGACGAAGCGATCGAGATTGACTCACGATATGTCTCTGCCTGGGGTAATAAGGGAGTTGCTCTCGCCAACCAGGGTAATTACGATGGAGCTATCCGGTGCTTTGACGAAGCGATCGAGATTGACTCACGATATGTCTCTGCCTGGAGTAATAAGGGAGTTGCTCTCGACGACCAGGGCAAGTACGATGAAGCCATCAAGGCCTACGACGCGGCTCTCGAAATTAACCCGGAAGATGCCACCGTATGGAACAACAAGGGACTTGCTTTCGATGACATGGGTAACTACGATGAAGCTATCAAGGCTTATGACGAGGCTCTCAAAATAAATCCGCAATATGCCAACGCCTGGAACAACAAGGGAGTTGCTCTCGATAACCAGGGTAACTACGATGAAGCCATCGAGGCCTTCGACGAGGCTCTAAAGATAGATCCGCTATATGCCAACGCCTGGAACAACAAGGGAGTTGCTCTCGACGACCAGGGTAACTACGATGAAGCCATCAAGGCCTACGACGAGGCTCTCAAAATTAATCCGAAAGACGCCAACGTTTGGAACAACAAAGGATATACATTGATTATGTTGGGCAGCTACGATGAAGCCATCCAGTGCCTTGACGAGGCCCTTGAAATAAATCCGCTAAACGAATTGGCTCGTAGCAACAAGGAGCTTGCTATCGCTGGCCGTGATCATGAATCATCGAAGCTCATAAACAGTTATCGATACGCTGAACTCCGATGAACGTGGTTCATCCAGGTTTTTTTAGAGATCTTTTTCTGACCTCGTATACGGAACTCATCCAAATCAGATAGCTCTGAACCCTGCCAATAGTCCACGATACGGCGTTTCAGCGACCTTCTTCCTGGACCTCGTACTCCATGGTGCTGATAGCGTGCTTGAAGACGATGATCTTCTTGCCCTTTCCGACGTCCAGAAGCAGCTCGTAGTTGTTGTGCGACTCAAGCTTTGCGATCAGGGGCCTTCCGTCCATCAGCCTGATCGTCACCTTCTGACCCACGGCCCTGGGGATGAACTGCTTGGGCTTGGCCGTCTCCTTCCCCGTCTCCTTCTTCGCCTCTTCCTCTCCCTTATCCAAGAACATCATCTTCAGCTCCTAAAAATACTGGGTCATCCTATCGAAGGAGGCTTCTCCCCTCCTCCGACCGAAATAGGGGCGGCTCCCAATCTTCGACGATCCGCCACCTCTTCCCCCTCTTTTCCTCCTTCCCTCTGCCCCTCACCTTTTCCGTTCCAACTCTCTCTTCGCCGCCCTCGCCCGCTTCCACATCACCCTTCGCCCCTTCATCCGGCCACCGGCCCTCCCGGCGGATCAGGATTCCACGCCTCTGCCAGGCCGGGCTCTTGGCGAGGTTTGTCCCCCGTCGAAATAGCATCTCGTGGATCTCGGCCTCCTTCATGCCCCGGAGCCGTCCCATCGCCTCGTCGGGGGCGAGGCCGTCGTCGATCAGGGCGTAAAACCCGCTGGAGAATACGTGGTTTCTCCAGGCCTCGTCCTGCCTTCCGGCAAAGTACTCGACGACCTCTTCGCGGCAGAGGGGGATCGCCCTCGCGTCCATGGCGACAGCCCTTTCGAGGTTGAGGGATAGGTATCCCGAGAGGGACCCGGCCACCACCGAGTCGATCTTCTCCAGGCGGCCGTTGAAGGGCGCCTCCGGGAAGAGGAGGTTGATCTCGTCGGAGAAGGTGAATGCGAGGGTGGGTGCAAGCCCCGAATCCTCGACGAATTCCCTTGCGGCCTTCGCCATGGCTCTCGCGAAATCGAGATCGTAGGGCTTTTTCGCATCCTTGAGGAGTTTTCCAAACCCTCTGCCGTCGGCTCTCACCACCAGCGGGGCGCGGACCCTGAGGTCGGCGTACACCTCCCGCCTATCTGCCCTTCTTGTCATCGCTGTAAGGCATGGTGCCGAAGTGCTTGGTGATTATGATGTCTCCGACGGCGGTGACGCCCTTGTATGGTATGATTATCCCCTTCCCCTTGAGGTCGAGGAAGGACCTGTTCACGTTTCCAAGAGCTAGGCCGCTCACCTCGCCCACATCCGGATCGAGCACCACGTCGTCGACCCTTCCGACTAAGATTCCTTTCTGGGTGTAGACGTCCTGGTCCAAAAGTGCAGTAATTTCGATGCGCATCTCGTCCCCTCCTTTCAGGTTGTTGCTCTCATATCATAAATCTTGTGATCAGTTCGGCTCAGAAAAACGTAATAAGCCCCAGATCCAAGCCTCAGATCAGACCCGATCCAGCCGATTGGGAGATTGTGCAAATTTTCAGGAGGATATTTTTACGATTGTGGGCATATCTGGCAGTCCCAACCGGGGAGGAAACGCCGAACACCTCCTCGACCAAGCTTTGAGGATCGCGACTGAGCGGGGTTTCAGGACCGAGAAGCTTCTATCTTCAGAGCTTGAGGTGGGGTTTTGTACCGACTGCGGCGAGTGCGGGCGGGGTAGGCCCTGTCCCATCGAGGACGACATGGCCGCGGTCCGCGAGACGCTGGCGGATGCCTCGGGAATAATTGTCGCATCCCCGGTCTACTTCGGTAACGTCACCGGCCAGCTCAAGGCGCTCTTCGACAGGACCCTTCTTTTGAGAAGGCAGGGGTTCCTTTTAAAGAACAAGGTGGGCTGCGCCGTCGCCGTAGGACGGTCCAGGAACGGAGGCCAGGAGAAGACGATCGAGGCGATCCAGACCTGGATGCACATCCACGGGATGGTGGTCGTCGGCGACGACAGCCACTTTGGAGGGATAGCCGTCGAGCCTTCGCGAGAGGACGAGATCGGGATTGAGACGGCCAGAGCCACTGCAATGAAGCTCTGCGATGTTCTCGATCTGATGCAAAAGAGGCAGGGGTCCTGCTGGATCGGATGACCGATCTATGAATGGTGAAAATTGGGAGAGGAAATGCCCCTCCCAATACCCCCTTCAATTATACTCCCCTCCCTTTGGGGAGATCTTCATCATCTTGAGGCCGGGAGGAGAAGATCCTCCCGGCGTCGGTCCCCCTTGCGTCCCGACATATTTTCGCGGAGTTGTGTTATAATCATCAACTTCGGAGCAGAATCGGCAAAGCCTGCCGTTCGCTCCGATTATGCAAACCTCACCAGGTTATGGCGTAGTCTCTAACCTGGTAGCTGTCCCAGCCGTCTGATCCAGCGTGATTTCCGTCCCTGATCCAGACGTTAACCTGGCTCGTCCCGACATCCGATGCGGTTGTCTGCCAGGTCCACTGGTTAGTCGCCGTCCATCCGGTCATGTCTTTCCAGCTGTTCCCCGTCGATGGGCCTTTCAGCCAGAACCTGTAATAAATCTGGTCGCCCTCGGGATCGCGAACGTTGGCGGTCCACTTGATCTTCATCCCGGCCTTCCTCGGACTTTCCTTGTTGGCTGCAAGTCCCAAGGCCGTAGGCGGCTGGTTTGTCGCCTGGGCAAAGCCGAGTACCGTGAAGTCTCTCACCTGGTAGCTGTCCCAGCTGTCAGATCCCGCGTGTTTTCCGTCCCTGATCCAGACGTTCACCTGATTGGTACCGACGTCTGAGCTTGAGGTCCACCATGTCCACTGGTTGCTCGCCGTCCACCCGGTCATATCCTTCCAGCCGTTCCCCGTCGAGGGCCCCTTCAGCCAGAACCTGTAGTATATCTGGTCTCCATCGAGGTCGGTGGCAGTCGCGGTCCAGAATATCGAAGATCCCGCGACCAGGGGACTTCCCCTGTTTGGAACTAGATCCGTCGCCGTTGGCGGCTCGTTGGCCCTTGGAGAAGTTACAGTGCAGTCTCTCACCTGGTAGCTGTCCCAGCTGTCGGATCCTGCGTGCTTTCCGTCCCTGATCCAGACGTTCACCTGATTTGCCCCGACGTCGGATGCGGTTGTCTGCCAGGTCCACCGGTTGTTCGCAGTCCATCCTGTCATGTCCTTCCAACCGTTCCCCGTCGAGGGTCCCTTCAGCCAGAACCTGTAGTATATCTGGTCTCCATCGGGGTCAGTCGCCCTGGCGGTCCAAGAAATGGAAGAACCCGCATTCTGTGGCACTGCCGGGCTCTGGATCAGCTCGGTGACCGAGGGCAGCTCATTCGCCCTCGGAAGAGTTACTGTATAGTCTTTGATCAGGTAGCTGTTCGATCCGTCGGGCCCCGCGTGATACCCGTCCTTAACGCTGACGCAGACCTGGCTCGTCCCCACGTCGGAGAGGGATGTCCTCCAGGTCCATCGGTTGCTCGAGGTCCAGCCCGCCATCTCCCGCCAGGTCCAGCTGGTGGACGGCCCCTTAAGCCAGAACTTGTAGAGAAGGGCGTCACCATCCGGATCGCTCGCCCTGGCGGTCCAGGTCACGGAGGACCCTGCCACCAGAGGGCTCGCCGTGTCAGGGAAAAGATCAGTCGCCACCGGCTGCTGGTTGTACCAGCCTCGGTTGTACCGGGTGCTCCACCTGGCGCTGGGCATCCAGAGGCCGTCGCCCACGGGCGGCTCCTCCGGCCAGAGGTTGTAGTGGACGCTCTCATGATAGTAAGAGGCACCATCAGGCCCGGAGAACGGCAAATCGGACCATATGAAAGACGTATGGCTCATGCCAGACCCCGATATCTGAAAAGTCACTGTGCCCGCAGCGGTGGCTGATGATACCACCGCCGCCAGGATCATCACCATTAAAGAAAAGGTCCCCATTATGTAAGGAAGGTTCTCCTTGATGAACGCCTCTTTGAAGAGCTTCCTCAGGGACTCCTCCCCCAATTTCGTTATAACCAACCCCCCAACCATGCTCAAATCACCTACTACGTCTTATTCCGTTCACAGCAAACCTTTCCACCACCCGAAGCCTGGCCTGGCAATTTTAAATACCTATTTTTCATATTGGGCCCCTGTTAGTCGCTTTTCGGTCAGCCGGGTTATGTGAACCGCCTGTGAACCTGATGTAGACGCCTCAATGGTTGACGATTGCAAGACGATACGAGATGGGGAGAATTTGCAACGAGAGATCATCGCCGTGATTCCATCAAACAGATGTTCATTTATACCATAGTTAACTTAGTCGTGGATGGATGAAACTTCTGGTGATCTTCGGCGTAGTGCTGTTTCTTTCCTCTTCCTTAATTATTGCTTCTAGCTCGCCGGGTATAGAATATGGTCTTGGAAAATCTAAAAGTGGTAATGCAATCATTTCGAATGAAAATGCATTTCATGGTCCGCATTCCGTCATGCTATCTGTTGGTGAATCTAAAAAATATATTCGACTTATGATATATCTTGAAGACCCTTTGCCTCTAGAAGAAGTGGACGATTTTTGTATGCAACTGCTTCCTCGCAGTGGCGCTGGTGATATTGAGATTAGATTCTTTCTTGACGTCAACGGCGACGGAAAATACACTAGCAAAGTGTCTGATGGAGATAACTGGATCAAATCCAGAGCAAATATTTGGGATGGAGCTAACTCTTCCGAATCTGTATGGTCGGAACTCAGCGCCTTCGATTCCCGTTTCGTATATAAGAATAGAACAGGTGACGAAATCGGCGATCTGGCTGGATGTCAGGATCATTTCGGCATTGCTGGTGTTGTGAGGATATGGATAACAATGTATGGAATGGGCGAGGATGGTGGATCTTGTCGGCAGCGTGCCGAATGTGAT
>DAQG01000102.1 GCA_002502785.1 Methanothrix harundinacea
TCACATTCGGCACGCTGCCGGCTAACAGGACAGTGACACTTAAAACACCCATTAGGAGGGTAGTGGTTGCCCGGATGGGTCCCCATGAGCCTGCAATTATTCTTGCCAAAGAGAGGATCGTAGGCATTTCAGACGGTATCAAACAGTATCGCAAAGATATTGTTGAGAGGACGGACATGATGGATACGCCATCAGTTGGGCTATTCTTTTTATCGAATACCCCGCAGCAACTTGACTTTCGTCAGGGTCAGTTGCAGGTCGAGGAGAAAAAAAAATAACTATGTCACGTGTGACGGGCATGTAATGACCGTGCGTAAAATGTGCGCGCAGGCCATATATATATATTTAAATTACTCAAATATGTTTATTTTAACCCTTTTTTCCACATCTAATATCATGTCCTCTATTGTATGTATCATCAATTCAGCTTTTTCTATTTGAATTGTAGGATCTTTTTCCTCGTATCTGGCAGGTGTCCTCATAGCCATAAGTTTATTGAATAATTTTATATATTTCTCTTCAACATTGCCTAGATGTGCAAATTGGTTATACTTTGAATGCGTTAAATAGTGGGAACCCTTTTTTGTGTACTTAGGATCGCCATGAGACAATAATGTAGCTCTAGCTAGTAGTTCGACTGCAGAAAACATATTATCAATAAATGATGACCAATATCCATTTTCTTTAGATGTCTTTACCATTTCAAAGAATTGTTTGGCTTTATCTATTAGCGCATATGATTGAATTTTATTATATCTTAAATCAAAAGATATTATATATTCATTGTTTAGTTTAATTAGTGTTATATGGCCGCAATTAAGGTCCTCACTATTCAAAAGAGTCACGCTGCTGACCTCCTCAATTTCATTTTCATAAACAATATCACCACCAATTTTTCGGATTCCTGGCTTAAACTTTAAATATGCTTTTCCTCTTACTTCGTTGTTAATTCGAACCTCAGGAGGTCGTTCATCTATATAGAATATTATCTGTGAACTATTCAAAGTAAATGGTATTGGCAACGTTCCAGCTTCTTTGCGTTGCTGTATTTCGGGTTCGATCCATATCTCTACCAACTGTTTAAACATATTGTTTCCCATTTCGTTAGATGTCATAAATCGTAACCACCTTTAAGAAATATCACCATCATATGTTCAGTTAAATATCTAACTGACCATGTTACGCTTAATCCTCCTACAACCGCCCTTTTCTCCTGCCAGATGCGAAAATCGCCCTCGATCCGGCTTTCGGGTGACCATCCGCCCGATCGCTGGGCTGTGCAGAAGGCGACGCCGGATGAGGCCAAGCGAGACCGGAAATCGACGATCCTGGAGGCGGGAAGGCTGGCCTAGATGGGAACCACGCTGATCTCTCCGTTCAGCAGCCACGGCGTTATGAAGATATAGCGTGCTGTCCATAACTTCTGTCAGTCTATGGTCGAGCTCGAAAAGTTGCAGAACAGAATCCTTCACGAGATCTCGGGATCTATGGGAAACTTCGGTACGGTCCTTCCGATCGTCCTTGGAGCTGCCCTAGTCTCGCAGGTAGACCTGGGGCCAGCCCTCCTCTTCTTCGGCCTCTGGTACATCGTCATGGGAATCCATTACGGGATTCCGATGTCTGTAGAGCCGATGAAGGCGATCGGGGCCATCGCCATCGCCGAAGAGCTGACTAGTGGAGAATTGGCGGCCTCAGGGATGATCCTGGGGGCGGTGCTTCTTGTCCTGGGGATTGTGCGGGGATTTGAGCGTCTGCAGGGCTTGATTCCGGAGAGCGTGGTCTGCGGGGTTCAGCTGGGGCTCGGTCTCATACTCCTCAGGACGGCGCTCGGTTTCATCAGTCAGGACCTCCTCTTCTCATCGGTCTCGATCGGCATCGTCGTCCTCTTTCTCGCCGCAAAAAGTCAGAGAGGTCTTCCCGACCTCTCCACTCTCGTCGTCTTCGGAGTCGGCATAGGATACGGCGTCCTCACCCGGGGTGCCCCCGAGATCCAGACGGTCTCGATCGGACTTCTTCCCCTTCCCGATCTCACCGACTTTTTGTGGTCGGGATGGCACCTCGTCCTCCCCCAGATCCCCCTCGCCCTCACCAACGCCACGGTGGCGGCCGCTCTGACTGCCCAGGACCTCTTCAAAAAACGGATCGAGCCGGACCAGCTCTGCATCACCATGGGGCTCATGAACCTCATCTCGGTCCCCTTCGGGGGCTTTCCGATGTGTCATGGGGCTGGCGGCCTTGCGGCCCACCGCCGTTTCGGAGCAAAGACGGGCCTTGCGACCGTCATCGGGGGTGTCGTCCTCCTCTTCGTTGCCTTCTTTTTTGCCAGCCCCGAGGCCCTCGCTCTTCTGCCGATCGGCCTATTCGGGGCGCTCCTCCTCTTCGTCGCCCTGGAGCTTGCCAGATGCGGCCTGAAGACGGACGCGCCCCTTCTCACAGGAAGCATGGCCATTCTCGCATTGCTCACAAACGTCGGCGTGGCGTTCCTCTTCGGGATCTTGATGGCGATGGCTCAAAGGCGCAGATCCATATCCTATCAATAAAAAAATTGAGATGAATTCAGAAAAGGTTTGAGGGCGATGGGAGATCGCCCCTGCAAGACTCTGGTTTAGTGTTGGGCCAGAAAGATCTCTTCTCACTCAAGATATGGAGACCCGAAAGCCATCTCGACGCAGACTACGTGGGGGTCCGCAGTTGGCCGCTTGTACCATAACCTCGCCACGTCGGGGCTCGCCTGGTTCAGCATGGAGCTCAGCATCCACGGGTCCACCTCCGCCAGCGTTCCGCTCCAGACGTCGAAGAGATAGCTCTTCCCGCCCGTCAGGGTGAAGGGCCCGTAAGCCTTCCAGTCATCTGATACCCCGATTTCGCCGGAGGCCCTCTTTCCAGACCAGATGAGATATGTTCCGGGGCCCAATAGGGGTCCTGCTGTGTATCTGTCAGTTTTGCTGGCCCCGATGTCCATGTAATCCACCACCGGCGAGGGGAGGGGGTAGGAACTCTGGCATGGCGCATCCTCCCTGCAATCGAAGTCGGCACACTTCGGCTTTCCTCCGATGGGACCCATCTCTTCCGACCCGTCGACGCTCTCATCGGAGAAAGAACTCTGAATATCGTATATTACGACCCCCCCCATCAGCCCATGGGCATCCGATTTCCACGAGTCCGTCCCGATCAGGACCGTCGAGTAGTTGGTATTGGTCAGCCCGCCGGTATGGGGGTTCGTTCCCCGCAGAATCCCATCGACCCAGATCTCCACGCCCCGGGGCCCCCAGGTCCCCATGACATGCCGCCATTCGCCCATGAGATCTTCTGGAGCTATGCCGCTATCTGCCACCTTCCATCCGCCGCTCCATATCATGAAGACTAGGTTTTTGGAATAGCTGCTGTGTGTGCCCAGGTAGAACCCGTCATCAAAGCATCCACCGTACTCCCTCCCTGACGCCGCCAGGACGAAGTCGGTGGGGGCTGACTCGAGCTTTATCCACATCTCTATAGACCCCTGGCTGAGATCCCTCGTTGGGTTCTGGTGGACGTTCCCGACCCTCACATAATCTCCGTCTCCGTCCACTTTCAGGGCCTGTGCGTATCCCTCTTCTGCGAAGAAAGATGCATCGCCAAATAATTCTCCTGGATGGCGTCCGGTCGCGTCGTCGGCATCCCCGTCGAAGTAGTAGAGGGCGACGATCTCGTCGGTCATCTCTTCGGATGCGGTGGCGATAGTCGAAGCCGCCAGCACCGCCAACGATGTCAAAATCAGCATAATCTTCATGGCGATATCCTCTTTGAAGAGATGAACCGTTTTTATGGTACAAAAATATTGACTCTTCGCTATTCCCTGTGGCTAACTTCAGGATAGCGACAAACCGACCCCGTGATGTAAGAACCTGTCTAGAGTTAGGCATGTAAGGCTATTGATAGCGATTCGTATCATGAATCGGGTAGTTCTCGATAATCATGTGGTTGCTATTTCAGAGGCACAGGATTAGTTACCTGACGATCTACCCACACAATATGGCGAGGAGCCAAAATATTACTATTCTTACTGGGATCAGTCCCGTCATCTTACGCCGTACCGCCTCTCCATCTCGTCCAGAAAACGGGCCATGAGCCCGTTCATTTCGGGGATGGCGTCGACGCGGGCGAGGATCTCCCCCTCATTCTGGACATACTCGCCGCCGTCCGAGAGCTCGCCGGAGCAGTTTTTGATGAGGTCGTCGATGCTCTCCATCGAGGCCTCCAGGTGGAACTGGAGTCCGATGGCCTTTCCATGCTGAAAGGCCTGGTTTTCGCAGGCCTCGCTCTTCGCCGTCCACGCCGCGCCGGGCGGGAGATCGAAGGTGTCGCCGTGCCACTGGAGGGCGACGAACTTTTCGGGAAGGACGCCGAATATCTCAGAGTTTGATCCTTCAGGCGTCAGGCTGACCCAGTGCCAGCCGATCTCCCGATGGTCGTTTTTGTCCACCTTTCCGCCCAATATGTCGGCGATGAGCTGGGCTCCAAGACAGATCCCGAGGACGATCTTCCCCTCCTCGATCGCCCTTTTGATGAACCTCTTTTCCTCTGTGAGCCAGGGGTATTTTTCGTCCTCGTAGACGTTCATCGGCCCGCCCATGATCACCAGCCAGTCGAAATCCTCGGGCTTTGGAGGAGTTTCGCCCTCGAACAGAAGGGTTCTCGATATATCGTGGCCCTTCTCTTTCGCCCAAGCCTCTATCGTCGCCATGTCCTCGAAGGGGACGTGCTGAAGGTAGTGAAGCCTCATATCTCGTCACCAAGATGCCTTTGAACGACTGATTAACTGCATGAAAAAAAGGATCGAAAAATGAGGCGAGCAGAGGTGTGGGTCTCTCACCGTTGAGAGACCTTCTATCGCCCTCGTCCTCAGAGGGACTCCTCACCGTGCTCTCCCGTCCGGACCCTGATAGCGTCCTCGATCGGGGTTATGAAGATCTTTCCGTCGCCGATCTGTCCCGTCTTGGCGACGGAGCATATGATATCGACGACCTCTTGGACATCCTCGTCTTTCACCACCATCTCGATCTTTGTCTTGGGGATCATGTCGACGACGTACTCTGCGCCTCTCCACTGCTGGGTGATCCCCTTCTGCTTTCCGCGCCCCTTAACCTCGGTTACGGTCATCGAGACGTAACCCTTCTCGTCCAGGGCTTTCTTGACCACCTCAAAGGTGGTCGTCCGGACGATCGCTTTGACCTCTTTCACTTTAATCACCTCTGCCGGTCTCGGATTGGACGAAGTTCGGATAGGCCACCATCCCGTGCTCGCTCTGATCCAGGCCCGCGATCTCCTCGGCGGCCTCAACCCGGATTCCTATGGTCTTCTTCAATATGAAGAATATGATGAGTCCGAGGCCGAAGGCCCAGGCGAAGTTCACGACGATGCTGATCACCTGGGCCACGAAGAAGTCAGAGCCGCCGTGAAGCAGGCCCACGACTTCTCCATAGGTTCCATCGGCGAAGATTCCGAGGGCCAAAAGGCCCCAGGCGCCGTTGACGCCGTGGACGCTGATCGCGCCGACGGGATCGTCGATGTGAAGCTTCCAGTCCAGGAACCAGACGCTGGCCACCACCAGACCCCCTGCGATGATCCCGATCAGGACTGCGGCGGGCGGTGTGACCCAGGCGCAGCCCGCGGTGATGGCGACGAGGCCTGCGATCGCTCCGTTTCCTGCCATGCCGACGTCAGGCTTTCCGTGCCAGGCCCAGGTGATGAACATGGCGACTGCCATGGCCGCGGCGGCTGCGAGGGTTGTATTTGCGGCGATGACTGAAACTCTCAGATCGTTTCCGACGTGGGTGCTGCCGCAGTTGAACCCGTACCATCCGAACCAGAGGATGAAGACGCCGAGGGTTCCCAGGGTTATGCTGTGGCCGGGGATTGCGTTCGGCTTTCCATCCCTCTGGTACTTGCCGATCCGTGGGCCGAGGAGGAGTGCTCCCGCTAGGGCGACCCATCCGCCGAGGGCGTGAACAACGCCGGACCCCGCAAAGTCGAGGGCTCCCATCTGGGAGAGGAAGCCGCCTCCCCAGACCCAGTGGCCGTAAAGCGGATAGATCACGGCCGTGACCAAAGCGCTGATGATCAGGTAGGTGCTGAACTTGCACCTCTCGGCCACAGCGCCGGAGACTATCGTCGCCGCCGTCGCCGCGAAGACCATCTGGAAGAACCAGGATTCGATCATCGTGACGTCGTAGGCCTCTCCGGTGAGGAAGAAGCCACCCCACCCCATCACTCCGGTTATCGCCTCAGCGGTGCCGTACATCACGGCGAAGCCGATCGCCCAGTAGGCGAGAGCTCCGATGGAGAAGTCCATCATGTTCTTCATCATGATGTTGGCGGCGTTCTTGGACCTGGTGAAACCCGTCTCCAGCATGGAGAATCCGGCCTGCATGAACATGACCAGAAAGCCGCACATCAGCACCCAAACGAAGTCGAGAGCCGCACCGGGGTTCTCCTCGATGGTCATCTCGCCGGAGGGGTCTGCCGCCAGGGCTGTCGGTGCCAGGAGCGCCAGGAGGAGTAAGGCGGTCAGGGCCACCAAGCCGGCCCAGCCAGCTCCGAATTTTGAATATTTCATGGATCTTCACCTAGTACTGTCTGCGTGTTACTATATATCACAGTTAATCTATATTTAACTATAGATTCACGGCTGCAAACTCGTCGGGTTCGATCTGTCCGCAGCGCTTCGGAGATGACCTCCGATCTCTATTCGAAGAGGGTGCCACCGAGAATATAAAAATAGATTTGATACAGTTTCAGAAGGATTATGAAAGTTGATTAAGGGTTATGCTGATCAACAGCTATATAATTCGATATCTGAGGATTTCGATTTACTCGTTGCGATAGCGCGATTTGAGCCCAAATCCATTAATTAGCATCATTTTTGCGCTCAACCGTAACAAATCTTCTTATTTTACTCTCATTTTTCATTAATTTTAGATAGCATCCGCTATCTTCAGATTGCCTTTGCATTTTTTTAGTATGTATAGATGATACAGATTATACGAGATAG
>DAQG01000098.1 GCA_002502785.1 Methanothrix harundinacea
AGATCTTGGAGAGGGGTAATCTCTTTATTCTTCTCGAAAACACCAAGAGCCTTTTTCCGCCACTTGGAACTCCTTTCCTTCGCCCTCATCCATTCTACTTCTACTCCTGCATTCCATTTATAAATCACCCAACAAGTGCTCGTAAACTAAGCCTAAAAGACCTAGTCTTATTTACCCGAAAAGAACAACTTACATCGGGTGTTAGTCTACGCCGTTTTTGAAAGACCCCGTGGAGCACAGCCTCTCCCCGGCGATGCAGACAGCGGCCTTCTCAGCCATGGGCCTCTCGGCCCGCTAACCTAGCCTTCGAGGATGGCTCGATTTTGGGGTACAACACCGATGGCCAGGGGGCGCTGCTGATGGCTCTTGAGGGGTGCCGGGGTCTGGGTCGATGGAAGGCAGGTCCTGGTCATAGGCGCCCAGGATGGCGGGTTGCGAAGGGCTGGCCGTGGTGCTCCTGGGGGTGTGGGCTGTTGTGGTGTAATCTTTGGTGTCGGGGGCGCGTTTCAGTTGCGCAGCAACTTCAGTGACTCGGCCATTTCGCGCCCCTTTGCTGTGATCGGGGTCGATGTAGCATGATAAAAATCAAAAATTAAAACTGCTGGATTTCTAGATGGCACCCAATCAATGTCAAAAAAGATATAAAGAAAACCGGTTCTAATATGGTTACAAAAAAATGAGATATGACTCAAGCTCGCAGAGAGCTTTTTGATGCCGGCATTAAAGCGTTGGATCCCGATTTTGGAGGGTTCCGAATCTAAGCTTAAACGAATGTTAGGATGACGGAGAGGATAGAAATGGCAGGATTAGGTGGAACCCCTGTGCTCATACTCAGGGAAGGGAGCCGAAGAACTGCAGGCCGCGACGCCCAAAAGTCGAACATCATGGCCGCCAAGGCCGTGGCCAACGCCGTCAGAACCACCCTAGGCCCCAAGGGCATGGACAAAATGCTGGTGGACACCATGGGTGATGTGGTCATCACCAACGACGGCGTGACCATCCTGAAGCAGATGGACATCGAGCACCCGGCAGCCAAGATGATGGTGGAGATCGCCAAGACCCAGGATGACGAGGTGGGAGACGGCACCACCACGGCCGTGGTCCTGGCAGGCGAGCTTCTCGAAAGGGCCGGAGATCTTCTCGAAGAGGAGATCCACCCCACCGTGATCGCTGCTGGATACAGGGATGCAGCGGATAAGGCCGTAAAGCTTCTCGGCGAGATGGCGATCTCGGTCGGGCTCGAAGAGGAAGCCCTTCTGAAAAGGATCGCCATAACCTCCATGAGCGGCAAGGGCTCTGGCGTCGCAAGAGATGCTCTGGCAGATTTGGCTCTTGAGGCGATCAAATCGATCGTCGACGACGACGGGACGGCGGACGTCGACAACATCACCGTCGAGAAGAAGGTGGGCGGGAGGATCGACGACTCCGAGCTTGTCCAAGGCATGGTGATCGACAAGGAGCGCCTTTCCTCCAGTATGCCAAAGAAGGTGAGGGACACAAAAATCGCCCTCCTTAACGCGGCCATAGAGATCGAGAAGACCGAGTTCGGATCTGAGATAGAGATCAAGTCGCCGGATCAGCTCGCAGCCTTCCTGGACCAGGAAGAGATGATGCTCAAAAAGATGGTAGACAGCATTGTGAGCGCCGGCGCCAACGTTGTTTTCTGCCAGAAAGGGATCGACGATCTGGCTCAGCACTTCCTGGCAAAAGCGGGCGTGTATGCCACGAGAAGGGTCAAGAAGAGCGATATGGAGAAGCTGGTGAGGGCCACCGGCGGAAGGATCGTGACCAGCATCCACGATATAGTCACTGAGGATCTGGGCAAAGCGGGCCTAGTCGAGGAGAGGAAGATTGCAGGGGACGATATGACCTTCGTCCTGGAATGCGAGAACCCAAAATCGGTCTCCATCATATTAAGAGGCGGGACCACCCACGTCGTCGACGAGCTGGACCGGGCGATGGAAGACGGGCTCCGAGTTCTGGGAGTGACCCTAGAAGACCGCCACCTGGTCCCCGGAGGCGGCGCCCCGGAGATCGAGCTTGCCCTGAGGCTGAGGGAGTACGCGGCCACCGTGGGCGGAAGAGAGCAGCTGGCCATCGAGGCCTTCGCCGAGGCGATGGAGGTGGTGCCGAAGACCCTGGCGGAGAACGCCGGATTCGACCAGATAGACGCTATTGTGGCTATGAGAAGCGAGCACGAGAAGGGCACGAAGAGCGCTGGGTTAGATATGGAGACCGGCGGTCCCGCCGACATGCTGGAAGGGGGCATCGTCGAGCCCGTGAAGGTCAAGATCCAGGCCATCAAATCCGCAGCCGAAGCTGCGGTGATGATAATCAGAATCGATGACGTCATAGCATCCAAGTCTGGCGGGGGAGGCGGGATGCCCGGCGGCGGAGGTGACATGGGAGAGGAGTTCTGATCCTCTCCCCCGAGATAAAATCTTCTTTTTATATCTCAGAGCTTCACGCCGGGCTTTAGTAAAGCCCCGTCAAATCAGCCCTTCCGCCCCCTTTTCGATCACCCTCGCGGAGATTATCGTCCCCCTGTCTGCGTTCAGGTTTATGGAGGAGAGGATCCCCACCACCTTCCCGTCCTGGAAAAGGGGGGTTCCGCTCTCGCCAGGTCCCGGCATATCTGCATGGCCGATGACCACGCCGAGGAGGTCGCCGACATCTGATATGCTACACTCTCTCTCGCCCATGGCGTTGACGAGCCTGGCGGGACCGAGCCTCGGCGTTGCCAGAGGCGTGGGTTCGCAGCCGTACGTCTTGAAGTAGGCGAGATCGAAGGCCTTCCAATCGGAGATCACCTCTCCCCTCGCCGTCCCGATGGTGATGCTCTTCGTCCCTGCAAGCCTTATGATGTGGTAGGCCGTCACACCAATGCACTTATTTCTGCTTTTGATGAACGCGCCCACAACCCCGC
Source organism: Methanothrix harundinacea (assembly GCA_002502785.1). Classification (GTDB taxonomy): domain Archaea; phylum Halobacteriota; class Methanosarcinia; order Methanotrichales; family Methanotrichaceae; genus Methanocrinis; species Methanocrinis harundinacea_A. The sequence goes on from DAQG01000098.1 coordinate 2,927, forward strand.
CCTGCTTTCCTGCCCGAAATACGTCTCCCGCCTTGAGCATGATGAATTTTTTGAAATGATACGGATAAATAGATATCCAGACCGATAAGACCGAAGCAGATACACTTCACTGAAACTTGGACGGACCTAAAATGGCTCACCATATCGCTGAAGACGGTGAACTGGAAGATGTGGGCCAGATTCAGCTTTCCGTTCATACCCTCTTCGCGAAATACGAGCCGGCCATCCTTAGAATTTTAAACAGGATGATCGAAACGGAATTTTTCAGAGGAAAGGGGAAGCCGATTCTCGTATTCATGCGAAAAAGGATGGACTTTCTTCCCAGGGGGGAGGTGGTGAGCACCCGAAGGGCGAAAGAGTTCGTTGACGCCTTATCGAATTCGGGTGATTCGAAGATCGCCGTCTGTCCCTGCGTATGCCAGGAAGCTCTGGGGAGGAGGGATGGGACCCTCGCAAAGGACATAACCGTCCTTTACGGCACCGAGGTTTACGAAAGGACAAAAGGGGCTAAAGGCGGCTACAGAGAGATATGCCCAGACGAGGCGAAGATTTTGCTCGAAGACCTCCAAGAAGAGGGTTGCATGCCCACTTTTTACGCATGTCTCAAGTCTACGGGTTGGATGGTGGTGATCTGCAACTGCGAGGACAAGATCTGTCTGCCCAACAGAGCCCATCAGCTTGTGGGGGGCGTTCTCAGCCCAGGACCGGACATCATCGAATGCGATTTGAGCGGTTGCGTGGGTTGTGGAAGATGCGTTGAAAGGTGCCATTTCGGGGCGAACCGCCTGGCCAGCGGAAAAATCGACATCGATCCAGAAAGATGCTACGGCTGCGGCCTCTGCGTTTCGACCTGCCCCTCGAAGACGCGAAAGCTGATGGAGAGGATGGATTACTTCAACATGTACTATCCCATCGATTTCGTGAGGAGATTCGGAGCGAAAGCGGCGGGAAAAGAGCAAGCAGCATTCGGGCAAGATTAATACCAGGCCGAAGATCGTCTTCATACACTAAGGAGGAGTCTTATGGTTTCTAAAAAGAAAGCCCTCTGGGTCGTATTCAGACCCGAAAATCCGGGAAGCGTCGACGCGGTGCGCGAAAAATTTTTGGTCTCCTACCAGGCCTTCAGAGATATGCCGGGCCTCTTCAGCAAGGTCTGGTGGTGCAATTCTGAGAAGGGGGAGTGGGGAGCAATGTACATATTCAACTCAGATGAGGATCTTCAGGAGTACCTTCACTCCGACAGGTGGCTGAATAAGGTCCCTCAAAAGTACGGATATAAGCCCGAGATCGTCGCCGTCCTCGACCTGGGGGCCATCCTTTACAAAAACGTCGTCGTCAAGGGCGAAAACTCCTGGCTTACGGATCCGAAAAGAGATAGCTGACCGGCTCATACAACCGATCATCCACAACTAGCTAATCCCGGTGATTCTGTTGCAGATGAAAAACGTCGACCCCGAAAAGGTCTCCCTCGAAGATATGATAAAACAGGCCACCGAGTTTCACGGCCACCTCGGTCCCTTCCTTGTCCTGGGGATTAGGATGGGGCTTCTCGCCCTGAGAGAGCTCAGCTCCCCTGGGTACGAGGGAATAGAAGCCCTCGTGAAGACCGGAAATACCCCTTCCTTATCATGCCTTCTGGACGGGATCCAGATCTCGACGGGCTGCACCATCGGTAAAGGGAACATCGCTATCGAACCCCTCGGCCGTGCAGAGGCGGACTTTTCCACCGATGATAAACGGGTGACCTTCAAGGTCAAAGACGAAATCGTAGGCGAGATAAAAAGATGGAGAGAAAGCTACGCTTCTCTGGAGGAGATAGCCCAGAGCATTTCCAAGAGGTCTGACGAGGAACTCTTCGAGCGGTTGTGAGGGCTCCATGAAGGATTCTTCCCTATTTTGGTTGATCTATTACGGGAAATCCCGAGCAGAATCGCACCTTTGTCGCTATCTTTTGAGCAATACGGAGAATAATACGGATTCGCTGTAAGGATTCGCGGTGCCGATAAAGGCCCTGGCCTTATGAAATTGACTCGTCAATCTGACCGCATACTCTATTAGCTTTTCAAAGTTACATCTGCCGCGATTGGGAGATGATAACTTTGGACTTATCTTCGACAAAAAAGTTGTTGCTCGCTTTGACGGTCGCGTATCTCGCCTCAACCATGAGCGTGGCCCTGGCAGGAGACGGCGGAGGCGAGACAGACGACCTTGCGGCAGACATCAGCTACCAAACCGGACTTGAGTGGCCCACGGAATACAAAGACAATTGCCGCACCGGCAGGAGCGACTTTGTGGGGCCGCAAACGCCTGACATAAAATGGGTATACGAGACCGGATCCACCACCAGGTCCTGGGCCGTGATCGGAAATAACGGATCGGTGATCTCGGGATTTCAAGGCAAGGTGGTATGTGTAGACCCGATGGACGGAACCCTCCTCTGGGAATTTTCCACCGAGCCTTCACAAGCTAGCACCTGCTGCATGGCTGAAGACGGAGGCGTCTACGTAAGCGCTGGCAACAAAGTGTACGCCCTTTCAGAAATGGGGACGGAGTTGTGGTCCTACGATATCGGAAGTGAAGCCGACGAACCCTCCGTTGGTTCAGACGGCACGATCTACGTCGGAAGCGCTGGAGGAAGGCTCGCAGCCCTATCTGAGGATGGCAAAATGCTGTGGGATTTCAAAATTCCCGGAAACATTCGTTCACCATCCATAGACAAGACGGGAAACCTGTACTGCGGCGCATCGCCTTGGGCTCTTTACGCTCTCGACAGCACGGGACGGACTATGTGGGTGTTTAAACCTGAGGGGGACCTTCCCTTATACGAGGGAGTATACACTTGGGGCAACTGCCTTGAAATGCCTTCCATAGGCGACGACGGCACCGTTTACACAGGTTCAAGCTTGGCCCCCGGAATCGATTATGCCACAGGCAAGCCCATCCCAGGCTATTCATTTGTAGCTCATTCCAAGCTCTATGCCGTTTCACCCCAAGGGCAAAAGAAATGGGAGTATTCCCATCCCGAATCGAAATGGACCATAAAGTCACCCAGCATAGGCCGTGACGGGACGCTTTATGCGGGAACAGATTGTTGGAGAGTTATCGCTCTGGACGCTGAGGGATCTGTGATCTGGGAGTTCAATACCGGCGAGGATTTTACAGTCTGTCCAAGCGTGTACAGCCCTTCCATCGGCAAAGACGGATTGCTCTATGCGGCCACTACCAGCGCTAAAATATTCTGCATAACTCCAGAGGGAACTGAAAAGTGGCGTTTCGCAGCAGAGAACCCGTGGCTTGCTGGCTGGAGCGGCTCTAATAACTTTACGCCGCCACCTATCGGCGACGATGGCACACTATTCTCAAACCTAGCCCAAGGGAGAATTTACGCATTCAAAACGACAGAGATGAGTTGATAAATGGATCTTCCCCGCCCACAGCGTTAGAAGAGACGTTAGTGGGTGGTGGAAATATTCTGCCCATCTAAAATATATTTATTTTTTGAAGGTGTGACCTGCTCTGTGAGGCCTATAGCCCGCAGAGCAGATCAGATGATTCATCCTTCAGTTCGGCAGCGCGGATCAAAGCTAAAATGCAGCGCGAAAAAGCTTTCTGGATCATCAAGAGCGAGATATACCCCCCAAATCGCCCAAGGGCAGGTCCGGGCCGGTCTAGATTAAGCCGACGGTTCTAGGAGGGAAGGCACGGTTTTGATACGGATCTCTGACCGCATCCCGGACCGATTTCTTTTGGTTTGGATCGCTCTTATGGCAAACCGCCCAAAATTATGAGCTCTGTTGACGGATTGGAGGAGTGTCTGACAGCGGTTTTGAAGACTAGACGCGCTTCGACTGGGTGGAGGAACCTCTCGCCAAACTAGAGGGATCGAACCGCGCCGTCTGGCTGGTAACTTCGGCAGTTCTTCTCCGGATTCGTTCTTTTTCTGAACACCTCCTCATTTAGATAATCATTCATGGGTCATCGGTTAAGGAGTTTAAGCTACACAATCTCTTCATTTTTCACACGGATTATGCGTTTCCTATATTTGATCTGATTTCAAGATTGACTTGCTGTAGCCTCTTTGACCAAGCCAATCTCACTGGACTTGCTACCGATATCGCTCCCTCATCTCGATTCTTCTCTTAACCGATGACCAATGGATAATCGTTATAATTTTCATAGCAGCGGCAGGTACTTCTCGATCTCCCACTTGCTGACGTCAGTTCTGTACTCGTCCCACTCGACCTTCTTCGATGCGAGGAAGTTTGTGAAGACGTGGTCACCCAGAGTCTTTTTCATGAGATCGCTCTTCTCGGTGAGCATCAGAGCCTCGATCAGGCTTCCCGGAAGAGACGTGATCCCCACCTTCCCCTTCTCGGCCTCGGTCATCTTGAAGATGTCCCGCTCTACCGGCTCGGGAAGCTCGTACTCGTTTTTGACGCCGTCTATTCCCGCGGCCAGCATCACCGCAAAGGCGAGGTACGGGTTTGCGCCAGGGTCGGGGCTTCTGTACTCAACGCGGGTGGCGTTCTCCTTTCCGGGCTTGTACATCGGCATCCGCACGAGGGCTGATCTGTTCCTCCTGGCCCAGGAGATGTAGACGGGAGCCTCGTATCCTGGGACGAGCCTCTTGTAGGAGTTGACCCACTGG
>DAQG01000058.1 GCA_002502785.1 Methanothrix harundinacea
CCACATGAAATAGCGAAGAACCTTAAGTTTTTATACGCCCTTGCCCAAGGTCCGTCTCTGATGCTTCGTTCCCTTTCCGGTTCCAAGACGTCGATGGACCCAAGAATCCCGGCGCTCATCCTGGCGGCAATCGTATTATTTCTTCCACTGGCCTGGGCCGCCGAGGATGTGATCCTGGTGGCATCTCCGGGCTGCACCAAGTGCGCCGCCGCAGAAAGAACGCTGGAAGAGGTACTGGCCGACTATCCCGGCGTCGAGCTCACCGTCTACGACGTCTACACCGAGGAGGGTCGCGCTGCCATCAGAGAGCACCGCCTCAAGGGCGGGGTTCCGGCGATGGCGGTGGGGAACCAGACCATCGCATACAGGGATTACGACGGCGACCAGGACCTTCTGGAAAAGATGGTTCGCGAGGCCCTTGACTCGGATGCCGCGGGCGTCTCCGGGATTGAGGAAGGTTCCAACGCTTCAATCTCGGCCGCCAAAGGCTCGCTCGAAGACGGGCCTGGCCAGCTATCTGGTGAAGCGAAGGATGGGTCTCAAGAGGATATCGACGTCTCGTCCCTCTCCATGATGACGGTATTTCTGGCGGGGCTTCTCGCCGGGTTCAACCCCTGCCTTCTGGGGATATTGGCTTTTCTTGCCACCGCCGTCATCTCCAGCACCGGCCGACGTCGTGACCTCGTCTTCATGGTGGTCTTCTTCTCCATGGGGATCTTCGTCATGTATTACCTCTTTGGGGTGGGGATGCTCCGAACCCTCCACGCCGAGGCGGTGGCCTCGAGGTTCAGGATAGCTCTGACGGTCCTTCTCCTGGTTTTGGGGCTGGTCCACGTCGAGGACGCAAGGCGCCTAGCGGCCGGAGGGCGATCCCTCTTCAAGGCGAGCTGGTCACAAAAGTACATCGAAGGTGCCCTTTCCAGAGGAAGGTTCAGCTCTTACTTCCTCCTCGGGGCCCTCTTCTCACTGGTGAAGGCACCTTGCGTCGGAGCGGTCTACATAGCAATTCTTGGGATCATCTCCGAGGAGGGCTACTCCTCGGGGGCAGTATACCTGCTCCTCTACAACCTGGGGATCATATTCCCGATCCTCATCCTGGGCGGCGTCATTGCCCTCAGCATGAGCCCTGATAAGGTGGACGATTTCAGGAAGGACCATCGGGCCGGGATCAGGCTGGCGACGGGCTTGACGCTCCTCGCCCTCGCCCCTCTCATATACTGGCAGGTTATCTGAGGTCGATGGGACTGGGGCATTTCGCCTTCGCTCTCACCACCACCCTCGCTCCTCTCATCCGCTGGCTGTCGATCTGAGGGGTGTGACCGATCCTGTTTTTTGCGTTCTCCGCCCCTACGATGCCGAGGGGTCCGGGGGCCTGTGCAAAAAGATTAATACCGGCGAGATGTTTTTCGCTGCTGAGGTGAACGCTTGTTTTTGATAGGAGAGGCGCTGATAGGGGACGAGCCTGAACTCGCTCACATCGATCTATTAATTGGTGACAAAGATGGACCTGTTGGGATGGCCTTTGCCAATGGCCTTGCCCAGCTCTCGGCGGGACACACCCCGCTTCTTTCCGTGATAAGGCCCAACTTGCCGCCGAAGCCCGCCACCCTGATAGTGCCGAAGGTTACTGTGAAGAACATGGATCAGGCCGCCCAGATATTCGGCCCTGCCCAGACCGCCGTCGCCAAGGCGGTGGCAGATTCCGTCGCCGAGGGGATAATACCGAGAGCCGAGGTCGAGAACCTGGTTTTGATCGTGAGCGTCTTCATCCACCCCCAGGCCCGGGATTACGACGCCATCTACAGGTACAACTACGGCGCCACGAAGCTTGCGGTCAAGAGGGCGATGGAGAGCTTCCCGGACATCGATACCGTCCTCTACGAGAAGGACAGGTCCACCCATCCGATCATGGGGTTCAGGGTCATCAGGCTGTGGGACCCGCCCTACCTTCAGGTGGCGCTGGACCTGGTGGACCTGGGCGTGGTCCGCAGAGTCCTATCCCAGCTTCCGGATAGCGACCATCTCCTCATCGAGGTGGGAACGCCTCTTGTCAAGAAGTTCGGGGCCCAGGTGGTAAAGGAGATCAGGAACGTGCGGCCGAGTTCCTTTGTGGTCCTGGACCTCAAGACCCTCGATACCGGGAACCTGGAGGTGAGGCTTGCCGCCGACGCCACCGCCGATGCCGTCGTTATATCGGGTCTAGCCCCCACAAAGACCATCGAGCTTGCCATCAAGGAGTCGAGGAAGACGGGGATCTACTCTATCATCGATATGCTGAACGTCGCCGACCCCCTGGCGGTTCTCCGGTCTCTATCGGCTCTGCCGGACGTGGTGGAGATGCACAGGGCGATCGATCAGGAGGCGGAGAAGCACAACTGGGAGGTCATAGCAGACATCAAGAAGATGGCTGTTGACACCGACCGGAAGGTCCTGGTGGCCGTTGCTGGCGGTATCAGGGTTGACACCGTGGCTGCGGCCCTTAAGTCCGGAGCCGACATCGTGGTCACCGGCCGGGCGATCACCGGGTCCAAGGACATCAAGGATGCTGCCGAGCAGTTCCTCGCCGAGCTGAAGCAGACGGAGATAGACCAGTACAGGGTGATGACCGACTTCTGAGATGCGCCTTCTCTTCACCCTGCTCGTCCTCTTCATCTTGGCTGGATCGGCCCGCCCCCTGACAGAGGTTCAGGTGGGCGAGGCCGACCATCATCCCACCGGAGCCGTCCTGCTCGTCGTCGACGGGATGGGGTCTTCTTACGTCTATCCCGAGCTTGAGGCCCGGGCCATCGACGAAAGCCTCCTGGGCAAAGCCGTCCTATTCAACCTGACCGGCAGTGGTGCTGGTTTCTGTGCCAGGGTTCTGAACGTCACCGTTCCCGTCCCCACCACAGGGCCGAGCCATTCGGTCCTGGTCACGGGCTTTTCCTGGGCGGATCCCGCAAACATCGCGACGCCGGGGGCGACGATCTTTGACGTCGCCAGGGAGAATGGCCTTCTATGTCTTGCCATCCTCCAGCGGGGCGACTCGATCGGGATGGTTCTGGAGCAGGACGGGATCATCTTCTTCGACGACAACTCCATGTGGGGTGCCGAGCCCCTAGTGGGGTCGGGGGCGGACCTCCCCGCCGAGATCGGCGAGTTCTTCCAAGCGGAGAGGGACCGATTTCCCCTCTACAATCAGGAGAGGGGCGTTCCCGGGTATGTCGGCTACAACGCCTGGGGGCTGGATGCGGCCGTCTCTCTCGTCGAGATGATGGGATCGGGGTCCGGGTCTCGCCCCTTCCTTTTGATGGTGAACGTGGGGGCAGTTGACAGCGCGGGACACAACCTCGGCCCCGAGAGATACGTCGAGACTATCTCGGGCCTCGACGCTCCCCTGGGGCGGCTTATCGAGGTCTGCAGGGCAAACGGAGTTATTCTTCTGATCACCGCCGACCACGGCATGTCTTTTACCACCGACGGGGCTAAGGGCGGCCACTCCTCAGACAAGTACTCGTCTCGGAGGGAGTCGGTCGGAGTTCCCGCGGTCTTCGTGGGGCCTGGGGTCGACGACGTCGTTCTGGCCGGGAACTGGTCGGAGGTGGACCTGGCCCCCACCCTCCTGGACCTCCTGGGTTTGAGCCCGGACCTGCCCCTCTCAGAAGGCAGGGTCATCCCGGTATCGAAGTGCTTTGACCTGGCGGTTGATGTGGGGAAGGTGGGTGGTGTCGAGGTTAGCAAAAATGGCAGTCTTGTGGTCCGGGCCACCGGCGATTCCCGTTACGTCTTCTGTCACCTCGATCGGGGTTTGTACACCGTGAGGTCGGGCGGGAGGGTGGCTCTCGTAAACCTCGCCGGCGATCAGTCCGTCGATCTGGCCAGCGGATCGGCCCGGAGCTGGAAGGAGGATCTGTCGTCGATCTTCGATCGGAAGAACCGGAAGCTCGTCGCTGCGGTTCTGATACTGGCGATAAACGTCATCGGAGCCATCCTTATCTTCAGAATAATCAGGAGAGGTTAGCGCTCCGGTTCTGTAATCATTTTCCATCAGATATATTTTCCAGGCCATATCTGCAAGATAGAAAAGTCTATGTGAACTCAGAATCAATAATCATCGATAATTATCGATTGTAGTCGGTGATGATCGATTCTTACCGATGACCTTCGGCGCATCATTCATTCGGCTCAGAGAGGAGGAAGATCATGACAGATGGAGAAAATGAGACAAAAGCCTGTCCCTTCGTGGCGCGGGCCTGCCTGCAGGCGGGGTGCATGGCCTGGGACGACCCCAGCGGCGGGTGCAGGCTGATCGTGTCCGAAAAAGCCGCGAGCGCCTTCGACGAGAGGCTCCGGCAGGCGGCGCCGCTGATGTACGGTTCGCTTCTGGACCTGGTAGGTGTGATGGAGGATCGGGCGCGGGAGTGCGAGGTTTGCGGCGCCGACCTTTGGGACTATGCCCAGGAGGTGAGGAGGAGCTTTCTCGACGACCTGATCGAGGCTCAGCTGAAGGTGGGGGTGAAGGCGGAGGAGGCCGGGTAGGTGAAAGATATTTCTCCTGAGAGGTCAAGCTGAAAAGTGAGAAGGTAACCGGAGGTTAAAATTGTCCATATCACCAAAAAGGAAAATGCGAGCTGGATCTCAAAGGCAGGTCCGAACTGCAGAAGAAATAGCCCAGCTCCTGAGGTCGCAGATGCCGGAGCTATCCAGACGCTACAAGGTTAAGTCCCTCGGGATCTTCGGCTCTTATCTCCGAGGTGAGGCCGACGAGGAGAGCGACATAGACCTTCTGGTGGATCTGGAGAAGGAATCTATGACTCTTTTGGAGTTCATCGCCCTCGAAAACCGTCTGAGCGATCTCTTGGGGGCGAAGGTGGACCTGGTGGAAAGAAGCGCCCTCAAGCCCGCCATAGGCCGCCGCATCCTGGAGGAGGTCCAGCTGATATGAGAAAAGGGAAACGTGAGTGCTTCGACTACCTCCAGGACATCCTCTATGCGATCGAGAAGGCGGAGAGCTTTGTTGGCGATATGGATTACACCGCCTTCGAAGCGGATGAAAAGACCTCCTTTGCAGCTGTCAGGGCGCTGGAGATCGTAGGTGAAGCATCCAAGAAGATTCCCCCAGAGATGCGCCAGGAGTATCCCGATGTTCCCTGGAGAGAGATGGCAGGGATGCGAGATAAGCTGAGCCACGACTACTTCGGGGTGAACTTGAAGCGTGTGTTCGAGACTGTGCGCCAGGACCTTCCGCCCCTACGCGCATCTATTCAAAAAATCGTCGAAGAGCTCGAAGCTGCCGAAAGTGATCGGAAGAGCTGAACTTGTTTTTTCCAACAATAGCAAAATAGGATCTGCCAGCATAACCATCTCTGAACAAGTGAAATCGGCTTGGGAAATCGGCTCTGCGGCGGTGGAGATGGTGACGGATTGGAGAGACGGAAAGGAGTCGGAGACCAAAGCCTGCCCCTTCGTGGCGCGGGCCTGCCTGCAGGCGGGGTGCATGGCCTGGGACGACCCCGGCAGCGGGTGCAGATTGATCCCATCGACAAAAGAGGCCGCGAGCGCCTTCGACGCGCGCCTTCGCGAAGCGGCGCCGCTCTTGTACGGCTCGCTTCTTGATCTGGTGCGGGTGATGGAGGAGCGGGCGCGGGAGTGCGACGCCTGCGCCGACCTCTGGGACGACGCTCAAGAGGTGAGGAGGAGCTTTCTCGACGACCTCATCGAGGCCCAGCTGAAGGTGGGGTGAAGAGGGGGGTGGAAAGGTGAGTCGGTGTGAAGTCAGGGTAGTGAAAAAGAAGGCCACCTAAATGAACATTCTGATAGTAGACCCAGCTACGGATCAGGCTAGTCAAGTTGCAGCGGCGCACCCCGCAGCAGAGCTGTGGGGTATTCGAATAAAATAATTGCGTGCGGCCCCAAAACATACCTCGCCCTAAAGATTGGGATGGGGGCCGCACGCCTGGTTTTCCGGATTTCAGAAATAATCGAGTCTTTGTTTTGTTGATCTGTTTGGGCTTCACATAGATGGCCAGCCGATAATCACCCTCGGTAAACTGAATTGTCTTGCCAAGACCACAGTCATCACATACTTTTTTTCCTATCTTGCGCCACGTATTCAATTACGGATACCAGTTCGTCATCCGTGAACTTTGTCCATTCTGCAGGAGATGTCGAAATATCAGCTACAGCTTGCACTAAGCTTTCTGAGCCATCCAGGTGCTTATATTTTCCTGCCTTGAGAATTCCCTCTACATTCAAAATTATTTCCTCTGCTTCATTGGGAGCAAATCCCTTCAGAGCAACAGCGTTCCGTATACGTGAGATGGCAACCGATTCCTGTGTCATAGAAAACATTGTGCCAATGGCGAATAAAAATAGAAGGAGTCCTGCCATAAGCGATAGCATACTTATTTCAGTCCCCATGAAATCGTGGGAAAGTCCTAAAAGACCTACAACAAAAAGGATTATAGAAGCCGCCAATATTTTTAGACAAGACATTACACGTAAGCCAGATAGAAAAATCGAAGCCGAAATAATATTAATTAGCCATGCAATAATAATAAGTATATTTCCGATATCATCAAATCCCCAGCCGAAATAAAAATATAGCGGATCTTTATAAATTATCATAATTTTTCCTATACAAATAAGGGCCAAGCCAACTGCGACTTTTTTCCCGCAATTCAAAGCCCATTCGACCTTGCCCATGTTTGCGGTGCGATTTATTGGTTTTGCTTCTACTAATAAAAGCACAGATTTTATAAATAAAATAATACCAATTAATAATATTATGATTATTAAATAAATTATCGGCGTATCCCAAAGCTGGTACAATGGGCTGTCTCTGAATGAAAACAATAACACTATTCCAAATAGAATTAGACTAATTAGCCCTATCTTGCCGCTGTTACGATAAGTCGCTTCCACAACCATCCCTCTTTTTGACCTCTTAATCTCCTCTGACAGAGGACTGTCTTGATCTCTGATAAATATTTCGTTGTTAATTATGTGGCCCCAAAGCAATAATGTTATATTAGGGGGTCACATAACTGAACTGGCGTCTACGTTGTCCAGGTTTCCTGATATGCACGAATGACTCTGCGGTCGATTTCCCATGAGCAATCACCAATGTTTATTGAGTTAAACAAGCAGAAAAAAGGGCGAGGGTTTCACTTCAATCCCCAACCGAAAGGTAGGGGTATTCGTGACCCTCTGCGCTTCTGAAGTAATAGATTATAGTGATCTCGGTTCAACAAATCGTGAAAGAGAATCTGATGATAGTTGACTGGAAAGAAGATCTTTTAAAGGTTAATATTTCGACCGCAAGGATTGAATAGGCAGGATGGAATTTAGTTTTGTTCTTAAAGGCGTTATTCAGGGTTGGAGCATAAATCCATAACTATTTGGTGAAATATCACATGAAATATTTGACGAATTTAAGGGGGCGGTTAAGTGACCAAAATACTAGATTAAAAAATTATATTAATCAGAACCCAGTACAAATTGGTTTCATTTCGCTGATATTAGGCGTGATCATCGGTGGGGAGATGGTTCGTCTAATATATTCATCTGAATCTTGGCTGAGTACCTTATTCTCGCATATTGAATCTGTATCCCTTGCTGCTTTAA
>DAQG01000106.1 GCA_002502785.1 Methanothrix harundinacea
CACATTCGGCACGCTGCCTTTTCAGCTAATGCTTGATGTTAAATTGCCATATATCGAAATTTTCTTAGTACACTCAACTTCATCTGAAATTTTAAAATCCGGGTCAAAAATGGATCAACATTTAAATGCAGTTGTGTCAATATCATAATTTGAATGAAGGATACCAGTCCCTCGAAAGCCGTATACAGAGGCATGAAGATAGCGGGCGTCGACTTCGTCGCCAGCGTTCCTTGCGTCAACCTCAAGGAGCTGCTTTCCCTGGTGGACGCCGACCCCGAGATCACGCACGTTCCCGTGACCCGGGAGGAGGAGGGGGTCGGGATTTGTGCTGGAGCGTACCTGGGCGGCAAAAGGCCCGCCCTCCTGATGCAGAACTCGGGTCTTGGCAACAGCATCAACGCCCTCGCCTCCCTGAACGGCCTCTACAAGATCCCGCTCCTGATGATCATCAGCCACAGGGGTGGCGAAGGGGAGACAATCGTGGGCCAGGTCCCGATGGGAAGACTGACGCCGAAGCTCCTCGACGCCATGGAGATCCCCCGCTTTGCGCCCACCCTTTCGGAGGCTGAAAAGATCGTGGCCAGAGCCTGGCAGCTGGCCCAGGCCGCTGGCACACCGACGGCGGTGCTGCTTGATATCGAGTTCTGGAGGTCGAGCTGAAATGATGAAGAGAATCGAAGCGATCTCCATCATTGCCGAGGAGGCCGAGTCTCAGGACGCCCTTCTGGTGGGAAACATCGGCTTTCCCTCAAGAGAGCTTTGCGCCGTCCATGACCATCCTTCGAACTTCTACATGCTGGGGTCGATGGGCCTCGCCTCATCCATCGGCCTGGGACTCGCCCTCGCCCGCCCGGACCGAAAGGTGATAGCCATCGACGGCGATGGTGCCGTCCTGATGAATTTGGGAAGTCTCGCCACAATCGCCGACCGGGATCCGGAAAACTACCTTCTCGTCATCCTCGACAACGGTTGCTACGGCTCCACGGGATGCCAGCCGACCTGCACCTCACGGAGGGCGGATATCGCCAGGATCGCCGCAGGGGCGGGTGGCTCTGAGGTGGAGACCGTCTCCGAGCCCGAGGATCTTCGCCTGGCCGTCCGGGGCAGAGGTGCCCTCGTCGTCAAGGTGGAGAGGGGAAACGAGAAGGTCCCTGTGATCGCGCTCTCTCCTGAAGAGATCATAGAGAGGTTCATGGCGAGATCCGCTCCACCATCTCCGTCATCCTGAAGCTGTGATCTAGGATTCTCCTTTTCAGCACTTCTGCAAGCCTCTCGGCCCTGAGGCGGTCCGACTGCCTGACCACGATCGGAACCTCCCGGCCATCGAACCGGAGGGAACCGAGATGGGCCCTGAATACCTCCCCCACGCAAGCGGTGGAGCAGAGGCCGCAGTTGAAGCACCTATTCCGGTCGAGGGTCGGCTTCCAGTCTTCAAAGCCTATGGCTCTCGTCGGGCAGATCGATTCGGGAATGCACTGGGTGCACCTCTTGCAGGCCACGGGGTGGATCTCGACCTCGAGGTCGACTTCCTCCCAGACGTCGCCATAAGTGGCCTTTCCGATCTCTCTTCTCTCGACAACGTCCATCACAGGGAGGGGAATCGAGCGATCGGGGGCGGCGATGCTTTCAAGGACCCGTTCGCTCGTGACCGAGATCGGGACCGCCCATGAGGATACGCACTCAGGCCCGCAGGACGTGGCAAAACCGCCCATGTACTCGGGGTCCATTCCGTGCATGTCGGCAAACCCCGATAGGTTCGGCTTTTCAGGGGAGCTTCTGGTTCCCTTCCCCAGGACGAAGCCCTCGGCCCCGTTTAAGAGGACCCTCGTCCCGACGCCGATCGTCTCCAAAAAGGGGTCGTTTTGTATGGGATTCAGGTGGCCGCAGCCGGAGACCGAGGCCCCGTTCCAGCAGGGGTCGAAGAAGGTGGCGTGGAATATGGTGGCAACCCTCTCCTCGCCCGGGTTCACGAAGGCAGAGTAGTTCTTGAAAGAGTGGCGTGTGCCAAAGAGCCTCGCCTGGGGCATATCGGAAAGTCCCACTTCGACCTCGAAGTCTTTGCCGGCGTCCGTCTCGACTTTAACCTCCACGTTCTTCCCCTCGGCAAGGTCGCGGAACAGGTGGCCTCCGCCGTACTTCGGGTCAGACCTGCTGTGAGCCGTTCCGAAGACGATCAGGTCCAGAATGCCCAACCGCTCGTTGGGACAGGGTCCGACCTCGGCGGGAACGCCGTTCAGCCAGGCGCTTTTGGCCCGAAGGAATGAACCTGCCTTCGCCACCGGGAAGGAGAGGACGGCATAGGTCCCGCTCATGACCGCCCGCGTGGCGCATGTCACCACATCCACGTCTTCGAGGGTCAGCTCATTGCCTCCGTCCAGGATCTCCCGCACCTCCTGGGCTGAAAGAACGATCGCCTCACCCCGGTCCACCTTTGCCTTTATCTCGGAGAAGGAACGCGCCATGATACCCCCTTTAACTTTCGACCTTAATGAACATCGCCTCTACCTCCTCCCGCACGTAATCCCGCCCCCTGATCCTGGTGGACCGCTTATCGGTCCTGATCGAAACGGGTCGGAAGACTTGGAACAGCTCCAGGACCTCCGCCTCTGTGAAGTGGTGGGTCATAACACCCCCGCCGCGCCTGAAGGTATTGGGCTCCACCTCTTCGCCCTTTCCGGCCCTCATGTCCTCGACTCCGAACTCCAGAAAGAATAGACTCCCTTTGGCCTTCAGAACCCGAGCCGCCTCCCGTGTCGCATGGTGGCGTTCATTTTCGCGGAGGTGCCCGATGACGTGGAAGGCGAAGACCGCATCGAAAGTCGCGTCTCGAAATGGGAGACTTACCGCGTCCGCCGCGACGAAGTCGGCGCTAGAATGAATTTTCGGAGGGTTGAGCGAATCACCACGATATGAGGCTGAAGCGCTCAGGAGTCGGGTCGCCATATCCCTGCCGAGCCTCACCGCCGTGATCGAGTGGTCTATGGCCGCGATCCGCCAGGGTCGACCAAGCATCGCGGCGAGGGTCTTGCCGTTCCCGCACCCAAGCTCCAGGACTCTCGAACACGACGGAAGGTCAGGGAGCTTGGCTGGCGCACCCCGCCATATCCTCCCCTTCTGCTGGTACTCCCGGTTCCAGGCGAGGAGATCCTCCTTTCGACTTTCTTTGGTTGAGGGGGCTGGAAGTGAAGGCATTAGAGACAAATGGGACTCCACCACCAAAATCTTTACTATCAGCCAGGTCTTCTGGGTCCCCGGGTGTTAAATAATGAAACAAAGGAGTGGGGCAATTAAGTTACTTGCCATATTTCTCAGCCTGAGCTTTGTTCAGGCCGTCGGGAGCCCCGACGAAGATGCAGACATTGAAGAATCCTGGGGCGAAGACTACCTGAACTACGGCCTTGGAAGCTTTTACGGCGGCTCAGACTCGTCCATCACCTACAGCTTCAGGACGAGCTCGGGATTCACGTACTCTCAGTACATGCAGTACTACTTCACGGAGGGGGAGGTCCTTCCTCCGGACGAGGGTCCGGTCAGCTTCATGCTAACGGGAAACGAGCCCACGGTCCTCAACTTCGGCTGGCAGACGGTTCCCTATTCTGAGTACACCTCCTCGGGGATGTACGCCGGAGCCAACGCCCTCTGGATCGAAGGCGAGACTAGCTGGACGAGGTACGCGGCCTGTCCCATAGGAACGTGGCTTCAGCTGGTCACGGCGACTCCTGCCGGCGGAACAGCCGACTTATACGAGATATCGCCCACAGGCAGCGCCGGAATATCCCAGTACAGTCTCGGAACCTACAACATGCTGAGCTTCTACGCCGCGGAACAGGGAAGATACGCGTTATTCTTCGTTGCTAACAACCAGCCGAGCAACGTCGTCATCATCGACGTGGGCGCGGAATGGACCCCGGATACGATTACGGGCCCCGAGGTTCCCCCGTCAGATCCTCTGCCGCCGACCCCCACACCCACACCGATGCAGACCTACGGTGACGTCAGCGTCACTCTCGAGTCCCAGAACATGAGGGGCTACGACGTCTACGTCGACGATAACTATGTCGGCACCGAAGGGCAGGGCGGCGACGCCCTAGACGGTGTTTACAATCTCAAGGTCGTGGGCAACCAGTGGCACACGGTCAAGGTCTGGGACGGCGAGTGGTTTTATGGTAAGCCCAAATTCTACGAGCGGCGCGGAACCTACGTCCTGAAGTTCGAACCCGCCACCACCGTCTACGTCTACGGCGGAATGTTGTAGCCGTCTTCCCGACCAACTTTAACATTCTTTTTTTCTCTAGTTCACCTTTTTCCCGCGTTTTCTCCTTTTTCACTCCCCGATCAGACGGATCCGCATCCTGTTTGGCCTATAAGCCACCGTCACCGTCTTAAAGGATCGAAGAAGGAAGTATACAGCATGAAGGGAAGGGGTCTGATCTTCTTATTGTTGGGAGTGGGCTTATTGCTTGCGTCCGGCCCGGCCAGCGGGTGGGTGAGCGGAACCGGAGCCGTTGACATCAGCAGATCTGTCGTGAACAGGATGGAGGACTTCGAGTACTACAATGCCATGAGCGGTGACGGCAGCCTCGATATAGGGAATGGATTAAAAGATGTCTCAAAATCCGAAAATGACTCTTCAGCAAGAACCACCAGGCTCTCCTACTCTGGGGACGTCCCCCTGGTGGGGCTGAAGCGGGTAGAACAGGGGTCGCTTTTGAGAGGAACCCACACCTCTGTTGAGGAGGCCTTCAGCGCCACCCAGATCGAAAAGGAACAGACCACAAGCATCGGTTCAGATAACTCTCAGCTCGTCGGAACCGACACAAAGCTCAGCTTCAACGGCACCTACATGACAAGCTCCAACATGCACCAGGCATTCTCCACGGACGTCAGCTCTCATCAGATCTTCACCGGAAATTTCGAGATCGATAAACAGATCAGCTTCGGCGGGCTCGCAGACCGCAAACCCTCTATCGATCTGGTCGTCAGACCCGAGGTGAGCTGGGCCGAGGTCGGTGCTGTTGTGACTCGAAGCTACGAGATCGCCAACATCGAAACGGTTCCGGTCCGGGATCTCTCGTTGGTCGATTCGAGAGTTGGACCCGTTGCCCTCAGCAAGACCGATCTTAACCCAGGTGAGGTGGCCTCGGCCGTCGCCAGCTTCACAGTCCTTGGTGAAGACCTCCCGGGACCGCTGAACGATTCTGTCCGGGTCACAGGCGTTGATTTCCAGAGCAAAATCGCCGTAGATTCCGCAGCCTCCACCGTGAACCTGATCGGACCCTGGGGTCTCAACATGACGGTCGCAGCCATCCAGCCATGTGCCTCAGCAGGAGAGGTAGTGACCTACGTCTACACAATAAATAACGTCGGCGATTTCACAATAGGCGAGCTGAATTTGACCGACTCTATCAGCGGCGGTCCGATCGCGATAAACGCAACCCTCTCCCCAGGAGACAGCCTGAATTTCACAGCAAACCAGATAGTGACCGAGACCGACCTGCCGGGTCCTCTGACAAACAGCGTCTCTGTCTCGGGCACCAATTCCATGGGCGAAGTGGTTGAGAGCTCAGCAGAGGTCGTCCTTCAATTGTGCTGAGCGATCCGGCCACACCTTTATTTTTAGATTGGAACTTTTTGCTTCAACCTCCAAAAAACGTTTTATACTCTGGCCTCTGACTATATTTGGAGGAGATGCAGGCGTCTAGAAATGATATTTGGATAAATATATTTCGTTTAGTTGCGGTGGTGCTCCTTTTGCTGGGGCATGCACAAGGCACCACCATCAGCGTTAGCCCGGGCTCCGTCCTCCAAACCGCTGTCGACGCAGCGATGCCAGGTGACATAATCGAGGTCGAAAGCGGAATCTATCGCAAGAACTTGGTGGTGGACAAGAACATAACGCTGAAGGGGTTGGATACCGGATCTGGAAAGCCCGTCATAGACGCAGGCGGCGTCGGAAGCGCCATAACCCTCTCGGCCGACGGCGCGACAATAGTGGGTTTTGAGGTCAGAAACTCGGGCGATCGGCCTGATGATGCCGGTATTAGGGTTAAATCGATGAGCAACACCATCTGGAATAACGAGATCAGATCGAACGGTGGGTGCGGAATCAGGCTTGAAAGATCTTGCGGCAACAAGATATCAAAAAACATCGTATACCAGAACAAAAAGCACGGCATCTCTCTTGACGAGGCGAGCCGAAACGAGATCAGAAAAAACGAGGCGAGAGAGAACGAGCTGTGTGGCATTGGTCTTTGGAACTCGAGCTGTGAGAACGTTGTATCAAGCAACGATCTAACATACAACCATATCGGCCTATTTCTCTGGAACGCCAGCGACGAGAATAACATATCCAAAAACAACGCCATCAGCAACTACAACGGCTTTCAGGCCTACAGATCCAGCAGAAACGTCGTCACCCAAAACAACATATCTCACAACAAAAATTACGGCGCAGGTTTCGCCTTTTCCCACCAAAACGAGATGGCAGAAAACAACGTCAACTACAACAAAAACCGTGGCGTAATTTTGATCTCCTCCCTTCAGAACAGAATGAGAAACAATCGAATGGAGAAAAACCTGTACAACTTCGGTGCCGGCGGCGAGAACGATATCGATGGCACAAACCTGGTGGACGGAAAGCCCATCTTCTACCTCGTAAATAGATCCGACGTCGTCATCGATTCCTCCTCTGGGGCCGGAACCGTCTACTGTATCGATTGCAATAACATAACAATAAAAGGTCTCAACTTAAAAAATAATAGCTGCGGCATTTATCTTTACAGTACCACAGGCTCGAAGCTTGAGAATAACCGGATCAGCGCAAACGAGAACGGCATAAACCTCGTAAATTCTTCTCGAAATACCCTAAAAGAAAACAATGTCACAAAGAACGAAGCTGATGGGATCGGCCTCGTCGCCTCCCATTACAACTACATCAACGGGAGCGTCGTCTGCGAGAACGATAATGGGATCAGACTTCGCTATTCAGAAAACAACACCCTCCGGGAGATCGAGGTGAGCCGTAACCGTCGGGAAGGGATCAGCCTTCTGAACTCGTCCAATAACGAGATCGCAGAAAATGGTGTCGAAGAGAACGAGAACGGGATATCCCTATACAGCTCTCCCCAAAATGCCGTCGAAGAGAACGTCGCGATGGGCAACCAGAAGAACGGGATAATCCTGGAGGATTCGGGCCGAAACCTCATCAGAGAGAACGAAGTCGAAAACAATCGATGGGGGATCTTCTCGCGAAAGTCTCCTGAGAGCGTCATCACCGGAAACGATGCCAGAGAAAACCGTTACGGCATTTACCTATCCACATCGAGCAACGCCAAGATGAGGGGCAACCTGATGGCAAACAACCGGTACAACTTCTTCGCCGAGGGAGAAAACGACATCGATTCCTCCAACACGGTCGACGGAAAGGAGGTTTGCTACCTCGTGAACGTCTCAGGCGCGGTCCTGGGTCCGGCCGACAACGCGGGAACCGTTTACTGCATAAACTGCGATAACGTCACGGTAAAGGACCTCAACCTAAAAAATAATATTTACGGGATTTACTTCCAAAACACCAGCAACTCGAGGGCTGAAGGAAACCTGGTAAACGGGTGCTGGAACGGCATCTTCCTGCAGGAGTCTTCTTACAACGCCGTCTTGGATAACAACTTCAGCGGAAACGAAAACGGTGCCTTCCTCGATCGTTCAAGCTACAACGATCTCAAACTCAATGATGTCGTCAACAATTCCTACGGGATCGTCTTGAGATCCTCCGAAAATAACAACGTCACCAAAAACCTGGTCAGCCTCAGCTTCGTGGGCATCGACTTTGAAAACTCCAGCGACGACAACATCGTCGAAGGCAACAACGTCACGAAAAATGGGGTCGGGATACATCTCAACTCCTCAAGCGAGAACACCATCTCGGGTAACGACGCCAACGAAAGCGAGTACATCAGCATTTATCTTGTCAGAAATTCGAGCGGAAACGTCATCAAGTACAACAGCGCCTCCGAAAGCTGGATTGGAGTCCGTCTGAACCAGTCGTATGGAAACGTCCTGATGGCCAACAACGCGAGCTTGAACCAGGCGGGCATCTATCTTTTGAACTCCTCTCAGAACAACCTTACGAAGAACATCGCCAACGACAACTATCAGGACGGAATTCGAGTCATAGATTCCTCGTGGAACACCTTCACCTACAACAAGGCCGCAGGAAACCGGATCGGCATAAGCCTAGCCCCCTCGACAAAGAACGAGATGAGATACAACCTTATGTGGAATAACGATTACAACTTCCGCGCCGAGGGTGAAAACGAGATCGACGCGACCAACCTCGTGAACGGAAAGCCGATCTGCTATCTCGTCAACGTCTCGGACATAACCGTGGATTCGACCATCGATGCGGGCATGGTATACTGTCTCAACTGCTATAACGTAACTATAAAGGGTCTGAACCTGACAGACAACTTCTATGGAATCTCTTTTCAGAACACCACCCGCTCGAGGATCGAGGGGAACCTGGTTAGCAGAAACGGGGACGGCATCCGCTTGAACAGCTCCCCGAGCAACACCATCTCTTGGAACATGGTCGAAGATAACGATCGCGGAATAAGCCTTGACGGATCGGACGGATGCGCCATCAACGCCAACGAGGTCCGCCACAACCGTCGGGCAGTCCAAGTCAAAAACTCCAGCGACAATACCGTCTCGGGCAATTTGGTCAAGGAAAACGATGGCGTCGGCATTCATCTCGATAATTCCAGTAACAACACCGTATCAGAAAACGCCGCCGCCTACAACCAGGGTGGAATAGTCCTCGATCGCTCCTCTCAAAACACCCTTTCTGGCAATAACGCCAGTGACAACGAGAGGGGCATTTATCTGAACCTGTCGGGCGATAACAAACTCAGGGCCAACCTGATGTCGGGGAAAGGATTCAACTTCGCTGTAAACGGTCTCAACCTCCCGGATCTCAAAAACGATATCGACTATTCCAATCTCGTCGACGGAAAGCCCCTATGCTACCTGGTGGACTCTTCAGACGAGATCGTGGACTCATCCTTCAATGTAGGATCTGTCTTCTGCGTCAACTGCACAAACGTCACGATAAAAGACCTTAACCTCAGCGGCTGCGGTGACGGGATCTACCTCTTCAAGACGAACGGCTCGAGGATAGAGAACAACAGCCTCCAAGATAACGTCCGCGGAATTCACCTCAACCAGTCCTCAAACAACACCATTTCGGTCAACATTGCCAGCGGCAATGACTACGGCATAATTCTCAGCAATTCTCAGCACAACCTCATCAGGGACAATCAGATCGGGGACGACAACATTTACGGGATCTGGCTCTCCGAGTCGGAGAATAACAGGCTTCGGCAGAATGCGATGTGGGGCAACCGCTACAACTTTTATGCCGACGGCGATAATGAGATAGACGCCACCAATCGAGCGGATGAAAAACCGATCATTTACCTGGTGGACGTCTCCGACAAGGTTGTCGATTCTTCGGCTCAAGCAAGCTCAGTCTACTGCTTTGACTGTGATAACGTCACCGTGAAGGATCTCACTTTTGAAAAGAACGTATTCGGAGTTTATTTCCACAACACCACAAACTCGAGGGCGGAAAACAACCTAATCAGAGATAACAAGGAAGGGATACTTCTAGAAGGTTCGAGAAACAACATCGTCACGGGCAACGATCTCAGCAAAAATGATGGCGACGGTATAATGTTTATCGAATCCGAGGGCAACATCGTCACAAACAACACGGCCGGAAGAAACCTGGGCGACGGCATCAACCTCTCCAGGTCCAGCAACAACACCGTCAGCGCCAATGAGGTCCTGGAAAACGAGATGGCAGGAATCAGCCTTTCGGCCTCCACCCAAAACGTCGTAACCGCCAACGTCGTCCGATACAACGAAATCGGACTGGCTCTGAATTTCTCCGACAAAAATAGACTCAGAAACAATCTTATGTCCGGGAACGTGTACGACTTCTCCGCAGAAGGGATCAACAGCTCGGACTTCGATAACGACGTGGATTCGTCCAACCTGGTCGGCGAAAAGGCGATCCACTACCTAGTAGAAGCGGCAAACGAGATCCTGGACGACTCCTCCGATGTCGGCACCGTTTACTGCATCAACTGCTCCAACGTCACCCTGGAGGGGCTGACCATCGAAAACAACGGCAACGGGATCTATTTCTACAACACCGTTGAATCAGCGATAAAAGATTGCAGGATAACTGGAAATCGCGTGGGGATTCATCTTGTGAACTCCTCTCACAACGTGATCTCAGCGAACTTGGCCAACAAGAACGGCTTTGGAGCAGTGCTCGAAAAATCCCTATTCAACGAAATCTCGACCAACAATTTCCTCGAAAACCTGCAAGATGGAATCATGCTCTACGATTCCTACTACAATTCGATATCGTTGAACAACGCCAGCAATAACAACGGCAGCGGGATCTTCCTGGACCCCTCCAACGACAACAACCTCACAACCAACCGACTTATCGACAACGGAGCGTATCGGGTCAACTTCGACGCCGGAAGCGACGATAACAATCTGAGAGGCAACGCCTGGGATGGGCCGTCGGAAGCTCCAGGAGATAGAACATCTCCCGATACAAGACCTTCCTCAGGCGGAGGAGGTGGCGGAGGCGCTATTTATCCTCCACCCAAAGAGCCTGGTGAGCCCACCTATCCCGATTACGGCGCTCTTGTAGAGGACGCTAAAAGAAGCCTGACGAGTGGGCTGATCGCTTTCGATCCGGTGCGAGAGATGCTGGTTGGCGATACCTACCGAGTCGAAGCCAGAATATCGATTAGCGAGTCTGCGGAGGTTCTGACCGATGGGTTCTCAGAAGGGGAGGTCCCTGAAGTTGAGGAGATTCCCGTGAGCACCTTCATGAAGGTCCGCCTTACGGGGACGGCTTTCGATGTCACTCCCATGACCGAGGAGCGGCAGCTCATAACGAGGGAAGGGCACAGATCCTGGCTTTGGGACGTGATCCCTCGGGAAAGTGGAACCCACGAGCTGACCCTCTGCGCTGACGCAGAGATAACCCTGCCCGGCCTGGAACCAATACCGGTGGATACACGAGTCTTTTCAAGCCAGATCGTGGTGACGGCGAGAAAGGTCCCACTGACGGAAAAGGCCGAAAATTTCCTGGCGGGTAGCTGGGAGTTCATCGTCGGGACCATCATCCTCGGATCCGGCCTATCCAAATGGCTTATTGACCGGATAAGAGCCAGGCCCCGAAGAAACGGAAGAAAGCCCTCCGAGGCCGATCTGATAGAGACCGACCTGGTGACCACCGATCAAGCCGTGATCGGTCGAAGGGGTCTCGAAGGATCTGAGGAAGGCCAGCCGGATCTTGGCACCGAGGAGGAGATCGACTTTGCGGCCCTGGAAGAGGCGGTAATGGGTCATAGAGATCTCAAAGGGCCTGAGGAAGGCCAACCGGATCTTGGCATCGAGGAGGAGGAGATCGACTTTGCGGCCCTGGAAGAGGCAGCGATAGGTCATAGAGATCTCAAAGGGCCTGAGGAAGGCCAACCGGATCTTGGCATCGAGGAGGAGGAGATCGACTTTGCAGCCCTGGAAGAGGCGGTGATAGGTCATAGAGATCTCAAAGGGCCTGAGGAACGCCAGCCGGATCTTGGCACCGAGGCAGAGAGGGTTGAAGCCGATCGAGAAAAGAAGGCGGTGGCCAGAGAAGATCTGGAGAGAATAGGAGGAGAAGCTCCCGGAATAGCCGTTGATCGCGAAGAGAGGGTTCCTGGCGAAATCCAGGTCGAAGCGGATGAAAAGGTCCGTTTAGATGAAGAAAAGGGAGAAATATCCACCTCGATGAGGATGAAAGATGAAAAGACGGTGGCCGTCTCGAGAAGACCGCCCAAAGGAAGAAAAATGGCCTATACTGTGATCAAAGGGGACCAGACAGAGAAGAAAGAGGCTGAGAGGATAATAAGCGAGGAAGATAAATATTCAGAGATGGAAGAATTGCCGGAAAAGGCTGAAAGACAAATGGATTCAGATCAAAAATTGGATAAGAGATCCGAAAGAGATGATAAAACAGATATATCTAATGAAACGGAAGAGATTGCAGGAAAAACGCAGATAAGTAATGCAAACCCTAGAAGAAAGAGAAGAAAAAGGTACAACGCGGAAAATAGATCGAATGAGGATAGAAAATTCAGAAAAAGATCAAAGAAGGATCTGATCTGAGAGAAGGAGCCAATCATAGGTTCCGATCCCCGAAATTACATGTTACCAAAAGAGTATTTTGAAAATTATCGCTGCATTGTTACGAGAGCTCGCATATCTCCTCGCATGTTATGTCAGCCGGATATTCAGTATAGTTGAACCCCCATTCCGGCGGCTGCCATCCGGGCTCAGGTATCTCGCGCTCGAACTCGCCGACCTCGACGACTGAGCTTGCATAAACCGAACTCATTCCCGACCCGTCGACGGCGCTTGCATCAACCTGGACTCGGTTCACGAACCTTCCGCTCCACAGGGCCTGGGCCCTGTAATTTATCGTCCTCGTCTCTTTCGGCCCAAGATCGATTAGGTTCCATGTGACGACGCCGTTCTCACTCGATGCAAACTCGGGCGCCGCCTCCATTATCACCATGCCTTCGGGAAGAGTATCGGTCACAGCGGCTGCCAATGCACCCTCGCCGACGTTCTCGATCGTTATGGAATAGAGGGCGACGTTTGTCTCGTTCTGGTCGATTCTGCCAGTCTTATCCACCGTGACGATGTCTTCTGAGGGGCAGCACCTCAGCCAATCGATCTCGACGGCTGAGAAGTTATCGGCCCTAGCCCAGTTGCCGTTGTAGCCTCCCTCGGCCTCGACCTGGTTTACGATCTCATCGTCGCGGTAGCCGGTCAGGTTCAGCACCAGACCTATCTCGAACTTGTCGCCGATGGCAAGATGAGTCAAAGTCCAGGTGGCCCGGCCCTCGACCAGCTCCGAAGGCCGGAGGGTCGAGTTGACGAATACGGCCCCCGGCGGGAAGAGGTCTTTGACGATCACGGGCCCGAGAGACTGGCTGCCGTCGTTCTCCATGATTATGGTGTAGCTTGCAAGCGGTGAGGCGCCGCTTGCGGGATAGACCATCTCGCCCTCCTTGATCAGGCTCAGATGAGGCCGGTCGTATTTTGGCACGCCTTCGAAAAGGATGCGCCGCTGGATCGAGTAGGTCCCCTCGTACTGCTCGTCAAAATCAAACTCGTCCTTCAGAACGGCCCTGAACCTAGCCTTGCCTGTGAAGTTCGCCTCGGTATCCATCTCGTTGAGGCCGAGGAGAACAGTCTCTTTATCAAGACGATCGGCACCGGTGTACTCCTCGCCGATGAAGCTTGTGTTCGTGGCCCGTGACCATAAGCCCTCCTTCCATTTCATGGAGGAGTTGACGGCGAAGCCGTCGGTTAGATTCGTCTCGACCCCGCCGCTTGCAACCCTCAGGTCCTTGGCGATGTAGCTCGTCTCGGTCCTGATCAGCTCGTCAGACTCGTACGACCCGGCCCCCGATTCGTAGCTCCTCTGGCTCGATCCGACCCTTTTGTCGACGGCGACGAGACCCTCTCCTAACGCGGACTTCTCAGACCCGATCCCAGAGCCGTACTCGTCCATCTTCTCGAGAACCCTGAAGCTGCCCGTGTAATCTTCGCGAGACTCGAAGATCGATCCCGATTTTGGCGCCGCGCCCGCATCTTTCTTCAAAAAGCCGATGTGTCCCATGCCGTCGAACTCGGACTCGACCTCCATCACCGACTCGTTCTTGTCGAGCATCATCCGGCTCTCCCGGTCGATCGAGGTGGCGTACCGGTAGGATTCGATCATGGAGGTTCCTGTTATCCTGTTCTTGGCCCTTGCCTCCTCGGTCCATCTGGAGCTGTAGTTCACGGTCCTGTTGTTGTAAAGGCCGAGGGTTGTAGGAGCGTAGGTCGCGGAGACGTCTTTGTTCATTGAGATCGACTTGTTCACTGTCCGGACCGTCACCAGATCCTCACCATCGTAAGCGCCCGAGCCGTGCTCGCGGGTCTCAAGCTCGGTTCCCGGCTCGCCGAGGACTGTGACGATGGCCGAATCTGAGTACTCCCGCTTCATGTTCTCGGATATCGCGTAGATCATGTTCTTGATGACGAAGGGGTCGAGGGTGGTCGAGTAGTCGTCGGCAACGTTCACAAATCCTTCTCCTGCAGCCCTCGATGCCATCTCGAACTCGAACTCCTGCCTTGGGACCTTGACCACCAGGACGACCTTGACACAGTCTCCCGGCTCCAGAAGGTCGATCTGTCATCGGCCGTCGGACCCCCTGGAAAGCGATTCCGAGACTACCTCCACCCGGTGGTCGAAGACGTCCCAGAGGACCAGGTCCATTATGGGGAGGCTGCCGACGTTGCAGACTGTGATGTTGTAGGCGATCTTCTCGCCGCGTTTGACCTCGTCCTTGTCGGCGACCTTTGTCAAGTTGATTGACAACAGATCTACGGTTGCGACATCTGTATCGTTGACACAACTACCTGTCGTCGGGGTTCCCACTGCAGTGACCTTATTTATCAGCGCTCCTCTGGCATCCTCATCTATGCGGGCAACAAGTGTTATGTTCTTAGAAGCACCTACGGCCAAAGGACCCATCTCGATCCAGGTCAGGTTAGATACTCCGCTGTTGGTCTCATTGATACCAGGTTGCGGTGAGGTACTCGAAAGAATACAGGTCATACCTTTCGGAAGCTGATCGAAGACGGTCACATTTTTCAGAGTGATGTTGCCGTCGTTGGTAAGATTTATAAAGAACGTTATCTCGCTCAGAGGTTCGCCCACTTTCGGCGACGCGATCTTTTCCACATTTATGCTGGCTTTGCGGGCGATCACCCTCTCGGTATCATTAGAGCTGACCGCTTTGCCGTTTACCGGAGTTCCAACGACGTTCACCTTGTTCGTCAAGCTTCCGAACACGTCACCGTCGATGCGACCTACTAGGTAAACCTGAACAGATTCGCCTATGCCGAGGGATCCAACATCGTTCCAAATAACGGTGACAGTTCCGTTGATGTTGTTTTCGATATTGTCTGGTGGAGGCCACGTTCCGGAGGAAATGTAGCTCATACCGTCGGGCAAGAGGTCGAACACTTTTACAGAGGTCAGGTTTATCTCGCCGGTGTTGGTGATGTTCAAGGTGAAGTTCACGTCAGTCTTGGCCGCGCCTTCAGTCAAGTTTGCAGTTTTGTTCACAGATATCACTGAGTTAAGCGCCTGTACGTCACAAGTTGCGTTACCCCTGACTAATCGGCCGCTGACATATACTTCATTGGTCAGTGTGCCCAACACAGCGCCATTAATACGGCCCACTAAGGAGATCTGAGTCGACTCTCCCGATTTGAGGGGACCAATGTTATTCCATCTTAAAGATATGTTACCTTTAAGTCCTAATATTATATCGTCAGGATCTGGGATCGATGAGACGTAGCTCATACCGAAGGGAAGAGCATCATAAATTGTTAAGTTCTCGATCTCGGCAGCGTGCCGAATGTGAT
>DAQG01000046.1 GCA_002502785.1 Methanothrix harundinacea
CTTTAGGGTAGGGTAGTTCACGCAAAGGAGGATTTTGGTTCGTACCTTGGAGCGCGTGAAGGATTTTAGAGAATCCTCGGCCAAGTCATACTTATCAGGCTCAGACATAATATCGCTATCACATCCTCCACTATAAGTGATAATGTGTTATCGGTTTTGTCTTGTGAAAGCCACCTCTTAGACATAAAGATCTCCTTCACCGGTACTAGGAGAATAATGTCTATATTGAGGAGTTGCCCTACTATGCAAGGCGTGGAGCTGATAAGATATATATTTATCGATGTCTTCGGACAAAAATTTTTGCCACCACTGTGCTATGAAACTGCGTTTTTACTCTGTATTGGATGCTCTTCTGGGGCGGATGATATCCATCTGTAATGATTCAGAAGAAATATATAATATAATCAAAGCGCATTGTAAAACGGCCCGCAAAAAGAATATTGCGATGGTCCATTCCACACTCCAATCTGCGACCCGCAGTGAATAATATTTATTCTTCAGTGGAACGCTCCTGCGGTCTCGCCATCCAAGCTTCCGGCGTTGGATTCTCATCACACCGGCATCAAAATTTTCTACTTAAGCAGGTCTAAGCCGTATTAAACCTCTCGGAGATCTCATCTATTGCGTCCTAAATATAAAGTCCGGTGAGACGCCGCCCCAAAGGCATGGATAAAACAAGCGTGCAGACTTCATTCACAGTGTCCCTGCCGCAGAATAACTTCGTTGAGGGTAGCCGCTTAGCTGTCCACCCGCAGGTTTAAACGCCATAAAGCGCGTTCAGCCTCTTTAGAGCAGCTCGCAGGTCATCTCGATCTTCGCCAGCGACGATGCAACCCACCTTCGCCCCCTTCTGTCGGGCACCACCAAAATCGGCCTTTTATCGGAAGGATCTAAACTAAACCTGTGGATTCGATGCAAAAGAAAAGGTGCGGCTGCCGGGAATCGAACCCGGGCTACAAGCTTGGGAAGCTCATGTCCTAACCCCTGGACCACAGCCGCTCAAGCCCTCCATAGTGGGGCCATATCTCATAAAGTTTATGCTTTGGGATGGGTGGCGACGATCTCCTCGAAGGCGGCGAGGACCGTCTCCAGCTCTTCGCGGGCCAAAAGGTAAGTACTCAGCTTGAACTGCCTTGTGAGCCCCGGCTTTATGCCGAATATCTTCCTCTTTTTCAGCTCCCTATAGAGGAAGTAGCGCCCCTTCTTTGCGGTTTGAGAAATCTCATAGAGGACTTCGGACTTGAAGAACATGAGGTCGTGGTTGTGGGGCCGATCTCCCTGGAGGGTCATACCGAGCTTCTCCATCTCGTTTGCGAACCAGCGGGCCTTCTCGACTTCCTCGTCCCAGCACTTCGTCCTCTCGACAACGTGAGGAAAGCTCGCCATCATCGTCAAGATCCCCGCGCCCCGAAGGGTGCAGCCCAGCATCTCAAGCTCTTTATTTGGCACGAGCTTCGATCTTCGAAATATCTTCGTCCCAAGCTCCTCGGTCGCGCCGAGAACCCCTATCGGACCCGAGGACGCCATCGACTTGTGGCCGCTGCCGACGATCAAGTCCGCGCCCAGACACCTCGCGCCGACCGGCATCCTCCCCACCGAGTAGGCGCCGTTTAGCATCAGGTGGACATCCTCGCGATGGCAGATCTCCGAGACCGCCTTTGCGTCCACCAGGTTGCCGTAGTTTCCGTCCGGGTAGGTGAGGACTGCCATCCCGACCTTCTCGCCGCGGCCTTTTGCCCTCTCGATGGCCTCTTTGTAACCCTGCGGGTCGACCCTGTAATCGGGCTTTTCGCTGGCAGGGGTCAGCTCCACCTTCAGGCCCGCCAGCTCTGCGGCCAGGAGCGTGGTGTAATGGGCGTTGCCGTCGGCCACCACCGTCTCTCCCTTCTCGCAGAGGGCGTGCATGGCTGCGAACATCCCCTCTCTCGCCCCGTGGGTTATTCTGACCTGGTCGACCTCCAGAAACTCGGGCAGCGCCTGGTGGACGAAGTCTTTGATGGGCGGGTTTTCGATCTTGTTCATGGCTCCGGTGCAAAAGTCGCAGACCGAGTAGCCGTCAGCCCACTCCAGGACCGCCTCTCTCGCCTCGGGGGTGAGAACGCCCCCTCGCTGGAGGGGGTCGATGTTTATGGCTCCTGCGGTGCCTCTCTTAAGGCAGGTGAACTTATTGAGATTGTCAAGCATTCCTCCTGAATTTGAGCCCGCTTACGGTATAATTCTTGCCCTGAATCGGATGGGATCGGACCGGTGGAAAAAGTGATATATCTTCTTGTGGGACCTAATCCTGATGTCAGTTGTCATCGGCCACCGCGGTGCAAAGTCTATCGCCCCCGAGAACACTCTGGAGTCGATCCACGCAGCCAAAAGGTGCGGCGCCGATTTTGTGGAGGTGGACGTCCGCCTCTCGAAAGACGGCTTTTTGGTGGTCATCCACGACGAGGCCGTCGATCGGACCACCGACGGCTCGGGCAGGGTGGAGGAGATGACTTTGGAGGATATCAAGCGTCTGGACGCCGGCTGCGGAGAGCGGGTTCCGACCCTCGTTGAGGCGATCTCCCTATCAGAGGAACTGGATCTTGGGATCGTGGTCGAGATGAAAGAGGAGGGGCTCGAAGATCTCGTGGCCCAGGAGCTTGAAGGAAGAAGAGCGATCGTCACCTCCTTTTATCACGCTTCAGTCCGAGAGATCAAGGAGCTGGCCGACATAAAGACTGGCGTCATTATCTCGTCGCTTCCCATAAACCCGGTTTATCTGGCCCTCTGGGCCAAGGCAGACTCCATATTCCCGAGGATCGTAAGTCCCAACCTCTTCAAGAAGGCCCATCGGGAGCGGATCGAGGTCTATCCGTGGACTATAAACGATCCTGATCAGGTTCGCTGGTTGAAACGGCTTGGGGCCGACGGCATCGTTACTGACGATCCTTGCGGGATCCGAAAGGCTGCCGACGAGCCCGTCACCAACGTGAGAGCTGGCGAGTGTCAGTACTACCCCTGTCATCATTTCGAGGGCCAGGACTGCACTCACTGCTTCTGCCCCCTTTACCCCTGCAAAGACCCGAAACTTGGCAAGTTCATCAAGACGAAACGGGGCAAGAGGCTATGGAGCTGCGTCGACTGCACCCTCGTTCACAGGCCGACGGTGGCCCGATACCTAAGCGATCATCCCGAAGCCACAGCTGAGGAGCTGAAGAGGGTGGATCGAAATGGGGCCAGTGCAGGATGAAAAACGCGCATGATGTCTCTTATTGAGGATCGGACCTCTCTCGGACGTTCGCCGCACGATCCGCCCGATAGACGGAAAGATTTATGCACGTCCGGTGTATAAGGCCAGGATTATGAGAAAGACTCTAGCATTAATGGTTGCAACTCTTGCTCTCTTACAGGCTTGGTCTGTAATAGGGCAGGAGCTGCAAGATCCCCTCAACCCTAATTCAGAGCTTGAGGCGACTGAAGCCATCACCGACTTCCTGAATGATACTGTTAACGATACGGTGAACGACACGGTTAACGAGACGCTAGTCGATACCAACCTCTCGACTACCAACAGCCAGAATGCGTTCCTTGACTTGCCCGTCAACGCGAGCCTGATCGATACCAACCTCTCGACTACCGACAGCCAGAGCGCTTTCCTTGGCCTGCCCGTCAACGCGAGCCTGATCGACACCGAACTCGACATGACCGACACGCAAGAGGAGTTCTTACTTGACCAGCCAGCCGAGACGACCACGCCTTTCTACCAGAAGCACCAGATGATGGGAAGCGGGTCCAACGACACCTCCGTCCCGGCACCTTCCCTTTATAAGAAGCACCAGATGATGGGCACGTGATCTCGCGAACGATAGTGTCGCGATCGAAGGTTGCAGAGTTAACCCCATACCGACTTCAGATGGCGGTCCTCTGTTCTCAAAACCCTGACCTTGTCCGCCTTTGACAAGGTCCTGGGAAATTTCTTGTCGTCCAGCTCCAGGGTGAGAGGCCCCTTGTATCTGGCATCTCGGAGAGCTGTCAGGACCTCGTCGACAGATCCGTCGCTTGGGGGAAGGTGTCTGACTCCATTCTTAGTGGCGCTGACGTGGACGTTCAGGATCCGATCTCCAAGGGCGTCGATGAAGTCCACGGCCCTGGACAAAGGTGGCATTGCGTGGGAGATGTCCAAGGTCATGCCGAGCGGCAGCTCGCCCAAAAATTGATTCATCTCCTCTGGGTCCGCGCAGATGTTCCAAGGGGCAGGCTCGAGGTTCTCCAGAGCAATGAGTATCCCCCTCTCCTCTGCTCGGTCCAGGCAGACGTCCAGGTACTTGCGGAACTTCTGCCGTTCGGCCTCCCTCACTTGGCGTTTCGCCGTCCTCTTGCCAGGGTGGATCGTCACGACCTCTGCGCCCAGAAATTCCGCCAGGTCGATGGCCCTCAGGGACTCTGCAATAGTCGCCTGGCATACGAGGTCGTTGTAGGATGAGGGATTGAGGTCCATGACGGGGGCGTGAAGGGTCGTTTTTAGCTTACCAAGCTCCCTTTTGATCTCTTCTGCCTGCTCTTCTCGCCTACCCCCCTCCCAGTACCAGGGGGTCTCGGCCCAGAACTCGATCTCTCCGAGGCCAGCCTCGGCGATGACATCGGCAATGCCCTCGGGGTCCAGATCCCAGAGGAACATGGATGATACCGATACCCTCGCCATCATTCACCGCCTCATGTCTTCTATTAGCCTCTCGATCCTCTGCAGCCGTTCCATCTGGACCTGCATCCTTCGGAGCAGGACCGGAGGCGCCTGGGTGGGAGCAGTGCACTGGTCGGTCCAGCCATCGACGTCTCTCATGACATTCTGAACCATCTTCTCGAACTCCGTCGTGAGCTTTCCTCCCTCTCGAAGCTGCTCGACACCGCCTTTTATGGCCTCCTGTATCTGGGCGATGTTAAGCAGCAAGAGGTTCAGTTCAGCCTCTATTCTGGTCTGATCCAACTTTAGTCCTCCCGCATTTCCGTCTGATCTGAAGCGTTTTGGTCGCAGGATCGCCGACAGGTCCTATTTTCATCCTCTGCGGCCAAGGCCTTTTTTTCCTCACTCTTCGGCGAGCGAAGACGGTGAGTTTGGATGCCGCTTTCAGCTCGACCCGAGTTTCACTATCGCCTCAGCAAGATCTCCATTGGCCTCTTTCAGAGCCGCCTTCGCCTCATCGGGACTGCATCCTGTCTGGGCCACCACGAGGTCTATGTCGGAATCGGGTATCGATACCTCCCGGGGCCTTTCCTGGGCGGTGCCCACGACCTGATACGACCTGTTGCCCTGGGCGTCCATCACGGTGACTGATGCGTCCAAAAAGAAGATCTCCCGGTCTCCCGTCCTGATTATAACTTCTTCAACGTCCTCGATCTCCTCGATGTTGATGCCCATTTGTTTCATCATCTGCTTCATCTTCTTGGGGCTTACCCCCTTTCCACCGATGCCTGGGAACATGCTCCAACCAAGGTGTGCCATATTTAGTAAATCTATCTGTGGCATCTCATTCCCGAGGTCGGTTCAATCCCATGCCGGAATCGTCTGAAATTTTGAGTTTTAAGTGGTAAGTGTCGTTTCGTCACCAATCTTCGGCCCGCTGGATCTCGATTTGATAATCTTGAAAAACTGCCTTTACAATAATGGACAATCTGGTGGCGATGTATTCAAAAGCCGGGTCATGGGATTCAAAACGAAGCCGACTTATTGGAATTATTGATCGAAAAAAGTGGAGAAACTTACTTTATCGTCGCGAAAAATGTGGGTTTTTAGACAGAATTTATATGCTCAATGATAAAGATCGACCTTAAAAATGGAAAAGGATATATGCAATGCAGTTGCAGCAGGTCTTGTCGAATCTTTCGGCCTGTAAGGTAAAATCGGAGGGAATTAATTTGGCCACAGAAATGGGTGGAGGAAGGGCGAAGGACATAATGCACCTTGGACCCTTGGACATAAGAGACACAACGTCAAACCCGGCGCCCCTCGGTCTGATGGGCTTCGGCATGACCACGGTTCTCTTGAACATGCATAACGCTGGCTGGTTCGGGCTCGGCTCCATGATCCTTGCCATGGGATTGTTCTACGGTGGTATCGCTCAGATCATCGCCGGGATAATGGAGTGGAAGAAGGGCAACACCTTCGGCACCACGGCCTTTACTTCTTATGGGCTTTTCTGGCTTACGCTGGTATTCTTGTTATTGATGCCCAAATACGGATGGTGGGACGGCCCTGAGAACAACGCGCTCATCGCCTACTTCTTCATGTGGGGGCTTTTCACCTTCTACATGTTCATAGGCACTCTGAAGCTGAACAGGATCTTGCAGATCGTCTTCCTCACTCTGACGATTCTCTTCTGGCTCCTGGCCATAAGGGACTACACCGGCAGCGCCACCATCGCCATGATCACCGGCTACGAGGGCATTTTCTGCGGCTTTACGGCCATATACGCCGCATGCGCCCAGGTGCTGAACGAGGTATACGGCAAGACCGTCCTGCCGATAGGTCCGGTCAAGTAGCTGGATCGAGTCTGAGATGAATCGAACAGCTTTGAACGTGCTGATCGACGTCATCTCCTTTTTTGCTTTTTTGGCGTCGACTTCATCGGGCCTGGTTCTCTGGCAGGTTCTGCCCGGCGCTGGGTACGGGTTTCGTGGCGGCCGGACGGTCGTTGCAGAGCAGCTATTTTTAGGTTTATCCCGCCAGGACTGGTTGGACCTGCACAATGGGACCAGCCTTCTGCTGGCGGGCCTGATCGTTCTGCACATAGCTATTCACTGGCGCTGGATCAGGAGTCTGGGCAAAAGGGTTGGAAGATGCCCGTGACGACCTGCGGTTCTGGCCTTAGGATGATACTATCCCTTTGAAAAGAGATCATCAATCACTACCACCAAAGAACTTTATACACTGCCGACGCTTATGATAAGTGGTGTATAGGTCATGATGCATTCTGGTGACAGAATTAAAGGCGGTGATATGCCGACCGACCTGATAGATAAGGTCGACGGCCTATTCGATCAGTTCATGGGGATCGTGGACAACCTGGTGGAGGAGCGGAAGATTCAGAGGGGAGTCGTCCGGAGCCAGAACCCTAGCAGCATAGTGGCGGTTTTGGACAAGGCCACACTCTACATCCTGGCCCAGCACCATGCTGGCGCCCTCTCCACCATGTACACCTACCATCCTGATAAGCAGATCTCCGAGCGGACGGCCCTCAGCAGCGCTCGGTGGGAGTTCGGGTACGAGGACCCCTTTATGATCGTATTTCCCGCCGTGATCCTCGACGAAAGCGAGAGAGGTAGGCGCGACATCCTCAGGGTGATCGCTCTCGCTCACGTCGAGTCTGAGGTCCAGAGGGCCCTGAACCTCATGAGCTTGATGCAGATCAGGCCCCTATTCGGTCACGCATCTTACATCGTGGACGATCGGCTGGCTTCGGTTCTGGTCCCCCTCACCGACGAGGGTGACGACCTATACGACGAGGCCGTAAAGCCCGCCCTAGAGCGGGCAGGCCTGATCTCTCGGAGGGCTCTGGAGTTCGGCGAAGACGAGGATAAGCTCAAAGCGATCTGGAGGGACTTATGCAGGTCCAGGATGGTGGTGGCCGACCTGACTGGCACCGACCCTCTGGTGATGTACGAGCTTGGGATCGCCCACGCCGTCGGCAAAGAGTCTCTGGTCCTCTGCAAGCGTGGCCAGTGTCCCAAGTTCCCATCACAACTGATCCTGGCAAACTTCCTGGAGTACGATGAGGGCGAAGAAGGGATGGTGGAACTCAGGGCTGAGATGGCCGAAATTCTTCATCAGATAATGAACCCGGTGATGGGCTCGGATTGAGCAATCTGAACAAAAGAGTTTGGGCGCGGAAGATCTCGCTCTCGCGCCCGGTCGTCTTTTCTTCTGAGTTTATGCCCTCGAAGATGTTTAGCAGGATTTCTCCATCTGAAGGTAAACTTTTGCGAACTCGGTGTTCACCTTAACAACTTCATCGTTGAAGCCTTTCAAATTCTCGGGAATCGGGCCCAGGGCGTCGGCCTTCTCCTGGGTGTCGATGACGGTTCCCGGCGGAACGAAGCTGCCGTCTTTCAATCTGACGCCCACCACCAGGGCCATGTGGCCTACGAAGCACTTCTTGCCCAGGGTCGATGCGTGGACTACGGCGTTGAAGCCGACGAAGCTCTCGTCTCCGACTTCGAGGGGACCGTGGACTACCGCGCCGTGGGCGATGCTCACCCTCCTTCCCAGCCTTATGCTGCTTCCTTCCAGGCCGTGGAAGACCGCGCCGTCCTGGACGTTGCACTCGTCCCCGATCGTTATCGGCGTAGCCTCGTCGGCCCTCACTGAGGCCCCTGGGGCGACGTAAACCCTCTCTCCGATCCTGACGTCTCCTATGACTGTTGCAGCCTCGTCGACGTAAGCGGTGCTGGCGATGGTGGACATCGATTCAGCATTGTTCCAAGAAGTTTTTGGATTGGCTCTGATCATCCAAACTCACCGACCACTAACTTACCTTCTAAGATAAAAGGTATTATCATCAAAAACCGTGACCTTTATCATAATGCAACTTGGTATAAATAAGCCCGTGGCGAACTAAATAATATTAATTGTTAATTATCTTAACTTCTCTACGTGATGTTAAGGCGATAATGGCTCTCTAATTGCATTATCATCGGGTTTGTAGGCACCTATCAAAAAGCCGATATTTGATATGCATAATGTATATTCGGGATAATTGGCGCTAATTTTAAATAGATGCGGAGCACCTAAAAATTAGTCCGTTAAATCTTTGGAACGATATCCTCTGGGAGGGAGAATAGATCCGGATCGGATTTTTTCAAGGTGGCGTATAGTCTCCAAAACTGTATAAAAATATTAGTTATATCAGCGTTTTGGGTGTGGAACCTATGAGTGATGATGTGAAAATATATGGGATGGAACCCGAAAAGGGGAGATGGTTGCTCGTATTTTTGGGCATGGTTATCAACTTATGCCTAGGCAGCATCTACTCTTGGAGCGTTTTCGTAAAGCCTTTGACCGACTACTTCACAGGCATGGGAATGGAGGTCAGCGCTAGCCAGGTACTGATGCCTTTCTCGGTGTTTTTGGGAGCATTCGCAATAGCGATGCCTCTGACAGGAAAGTACATCGAGATCCATGGACCGCGTAAGATCACCCTCATTGGCGGAATACTCACCGGCCTTGGGTGGTTTTTGGCATCAATGGCCACGTCCGTGACCTGGCTCTACGTGGCTTACGGGATCATAGGCGGTCTTGGTGTCGGGATCGCCTATGGTTGCCCGGTGGCCGTCTCTGCTAGATGGTTCCCGGACAGGCGCGGCCTTGCCGTGGGTCTGACCGTTCTAGGGTTCGGCTTTTCGGCATTGCTGACCGCGAACATTGCTGGCTATCTGATCGGCAGCACTGGTGTCATGAACACCTTCAGGGTATTTGGGATAGCCTTCGTTATCATAATTGCCATCCTTTCGATGCCCCTCACTTTCCCACCTTCGGGCTGGAAGCCCCGGGGTTGGACACCGCCAGCACCTAAACCAGGTGCTCACGTGACCTGCGAGTGCAAACGTGACGAGATGCTGAAGACAAAGGGGTTCTACGGGCTCTGGATTTGTTACTTCATAGGTTGCCTTGCAGGTCTAATGGCCATATCGATATCCAAACCTGTGGGAACTGAAATTGTCCAGGTCGAAGCGGGCCTCGCCACCTTCCTGGTGGGCTTCTTTGCCATATTCAACGGTGGCGGGCGGCCGGTTTTCGGCAGCCTCACAGACAAGCTCACCCCCAGAAATGCGGCGATGGTCTCGTTCGTATTGATCGCGCTGGCTTCTGTCCTCATGATGATGTTTGCAGCTCCGGGGAGCACCGGGACCTACGTCTACATCATCAGCTTCGCCATCCTCTGGGGTTGCCTGGGTGGCTGGCTCGCGATAGCTCCCACATCCACGGCGAGCTTCTTTGGGACCTGCGACTATCCCCGTTGCTATGGCATGGTTTTCCTCGCCTACGGCGCAGGCGCCATAGTGGGGCCGAGGCTCGCTGGATACGTCAAAGACGCCACCGGCAGCTACATCGGCGTATTCCAGTATGTGGTGGCCTTTGCCATTCTGGGGATCATAGTAGCCTTCCTCCTGATGAAGCCCCCTGTGTCGAAAGAATGAACCGTTTGATCAAAGGTACCGGAGGTGATAGATACAGGCCGATGGCTGGAGTCTCTGGGGGAAGGGCGGCGTACGGTACCGCTCTTTCCCTGTGTCTTCCAGGGCGAATCGTGATGATCCTCTCTTTTTAATCTCTATTTTTCCCGGTATTCAGGGGCTGTTTTTCTCCTGACTACACTTTCTGACTTATACTTTGAGCGACCAAATTCTCCGGGTAGTTTGCCAAACACATTAAATAAAACCGTGGCGTAATTCCCTCTGATGTTCAAGCTTGGAGAATATGACGAGGTCGAGGCCTCGGATATAGCAGCCTATCTCAAAGAGGCTGGCGTGAGAGTCGAACTGAAACCATCGATTTGCGCCTTCATGGAGAGCGCGGTCTACTTGGAGGGGAGGCTCAGCCAGCTCAAGGAACGGGTTGAAGATTTCGAGGTTTACGATCGATATATTGAAGCTTTGAAGACGGCCCTCGCCGAGGGCGCGGAGGCCGAGGACTTCGTAGATCGGTATCTATCGA
Source organism: Methanothrix harundinacea (assembly GCA_002502785.1). Classification (GTDB taxonomy): domain Archaea; phylum Halobacteriota; class Methanosarcinia; order Methanotrichales; family Methanotrichaceae; genus Methanocrinis; species Methanocrinis harundinacea_A. The sequence goes on from DAQG01000046.1 coordinate 10,682, forward strand.
CTCTGGACCCGTCCTGGAATGAGAAGAAGGGCGAGATGGCCGAGTTCTTGGAAGACGATTCGATTGGCACGGATGGGGGCGGCGACTCGCCCGAGGAGATGATGGAACAGGCAGCTGACCTTTTGGATATGCTCGAGGCGATCCAATTTATGGGATCTGCTATCGAACTCAATGAGATCGAGATCGAGGACGGTCCCAGAGGGTTGCTGGATGACGATCCGATCCTCAGGATCCTGGTAGATCCCGACGAATGCGACCCCGACGACGAGCTGATAAAGCCCATTCTTGCGGTCCGCCTAGATAAGCGGGTCGAAGTCCGACTGGACGAGATGACAACACCTCTGGCCAAAGATGTGGACGACGAGTTCGCGGACGAGTATCCTGAAGAGTACTACATGATCTCTTCCATAGGCATGACGATGGAGAGGCTCCTCGATCCGCCAGGAGATTCGAACAAAATCGATCTCGACGAGTTCAGAGAGACTCTCGTTTTCGAAGAGGATATGGTGGATTTCGTCATGATGGTCGACGGAACGGCCGTGGCCGAGGATATTGTCCGGGTTTTGAAGAAAGAAGGTGTGATCAAGATCAAGAACGATAAGATCACGTGGAAAAAATGAGAAGCTGTTGGTTTGATATATGAAGGTACTGGCTTTAATCGGCAGCCCCAGAAGAGGGGGAAACACCGAGCTTCTCGTCGACCAGATCCTCAGGGGATGCGGCTCCAGAGGCGACGGCACAGAGAAGCTTCGGCTCTACGATATCGGGATTGAGGCATGCATCGACTGCCGTCGATGCAAGAAAGGGGACTTCTCCTGCGCCCTCATGGACGGGATGCAGGAGGTGTATCCGAAGCTCGAGGAGGCCGACCTTATCGTCTTTGGAACCCCGATATACTGGTACGGCCCCACAGGAAAGATGAAGCTATTCATCGACAGGCTCCGGCCCTACATCGCCAGCGGGAAGCTGAGAGGAAAGGCGGGCGTAGTCGCGGCCCCCTCTGAGGAGGGTCCTGGATGCTGCGGGCCCCTGATGGAGATGTTCAGGATGTCCTTTGACTACCTGGGGATGGAGTTTGCGGGAAGCATCCTCGCCAGGGCGTATGAGAAGGGCGAAGTTGGGGAGGATGCTGAGGAGATGAATAGGGCCTACGAGCTGGGCAGATCTCTTTGATCTCTTTTCATCTGAGCGCGAAGAGGTCCATCGTAGTCCGTTATCGAGGTTTCAGGCCCTCAAAGCATCTCCTTTCTCAGCTCTTCAGCCGTCCGGGGTGACAAGTAGGCCGGAGCTATGTCGAAGACGGTCTTGGCGCCGATCGCACCTTTGAGACTGAGCCTGAATGCGGCGCGGGCGTAGGCGAGGAGGACGCTGGCCGTGAAGCCTGGGTTGCTCTCGAGCTTCAGCCTGAACTCGATGACATGTTTGCTCCCGTCCTCGGTTTCGCCCGTCCGCATCACGAACCCTCCGTGAGGCATCCTGGAATGGTTTTTGTCCATCTCCTCCTGGGTGATGAAGGTCACCTCTGTCTCGTAGTCGGCGAAGTAGTTCGGCATCGTCTGGATCATCCGCCGGATCTGCTCTATATCGGCCCCTTCCTCAGCGACCACGTAGCAGTCTCGAAAGTGCTTTTCCTTAGTCGAGAGATCTGGCGCCCGTCCCGACCGAACCCGCTCGACGGCCTCGTCAATGGGCATCGTGTACTGCCTTGCGTCTTTGACGCCTTTAATCCTGCGGACGGCGTCGGAGTGGCCCTGGCTGACTCCAGGACCCCAGAAGGTGTAATCTGTGCCTCCCGGCAGAACCGCTTCCTCGATCAGGCGCATCAGGGAGAAGAGGCCCGGGTCCCACCCCGTCGAGATGATGGCCGTCTTTTTGGCCTTCCGCGCCGCCTTGTCGACGGCATCGTAGTACTCGGGGATTCGGGCGTGGGTATCGTAGCTGTCCACGGTGTTGAAGATCCCCGCCATGGCGGGGCCCTGCTCCGGTAGGTCCGTGGCCGAGCCGCCGCAGAGGACCGCCACGTCAACCTGGTCAGCATACCTCTCGGCCTCATCCATCGAGTCGACTTTGAGCCCGGGGGTCTGGGTCCTGATGTTCTCCGGGTCCCTGCGGGTTAAGATTACTGCGGGTGTCATGTCAAAGTTCTGCTGAAGGGAAAGCTCGACCGCCTTCCCGATGTTTCCGTAACCGATGATTCCAATCCTCGTCTTCTCCATTCATCTCGCCCTCCCATGGGGTCTATCTCGGCGCGACGCTCTCAGGTCTTTATGCCTTTCGCCATCGAGGATAAAACCTTTTACGGCATCTCGACGAATTAGGCGCCAACAAGACCATTCTATCTCCAAAGGCGGCGATCACCATCCCCAAAAAGTCCCCACCCCCCCGAACGCTCGCGCCCGAAGAAAAGCTGGCCGAGGCAAAAAGGCTCTGCCACATCCACTGCGCCAAAGAGTGCGTCGCCCAGAAGCATAGTGGCTTTCACCTTAAACTTCTGGTGATGAGGCCGCACTGGTCGGTTCTGGGGCGCGAAGAGCAGCACAGGACCATCGACCGGGGCGAGACCGAGCCCTTCGATATCGCCATACCCCTCCCAGCCAAAGACCGAGCCGATCCCGAGAATACCTCGCAGGGCGTCGACTTATTCTGGGAGTGGTTCAGGTGCACCGGGTGCGGCAGGTGCTGCTATACACCCGGTGCCGGCCTCTACCTCGACAGAGAGGACATGGAGCGGATCTGCCGGCATCTCGGCTGGTCGATTAAGAGGTTGAAGAGCCTATGCAGACGCGACAAGGTCCTGAAGGCTTGGGCTCTGAAGCAGCCCTGCCCCTTCTACGATCCCGAGGGGAAAGGTTGCACCATCTACCCTGCAAGACCCCTCACCTGCACCCGCTACCCTCTTCACCCGCCCCTCAAAGAGATGCCCTACAACCTGGCCGTCGACGCCTTCTGCCCCGCGGCCAGGGAGTTTGTTAAGGATACCCTGGGCTGGTGGATCGTCTGCGAGACGAACTGGGCTCGAATTCTGAGGGATATGGAAAAAGAGGAGAACGAGAGGAATAGGGATCTTGGTGGGCGATAAAGAGGTCAGAACATCTCTCTATGGATCATCTGATCCACGATATCGCAAAATCCAGCACCGAACTCGAACTCTGAAACGTACTCCGACTCCGCCTTCAACTCCGGCACGGCGTTCGCGACCGATGCCCGGAAACCCGCGACCCTGAACATTGGCAGGTCGCTTATGCTGTCGCCCACCGCGGCGACCTCGTCCCGACGAAGGCCGAGCCGGTCCATCACCTTACCGAGGGCTTGCCCTTTGTCCACCTTTCGATCTTTTATGTGGACGGCAAAGCCGCTGTCGACGAGGTCCGCCTCCAGACCCCAGCCTTCGAGGCGGGATGTGGCCTCAACTACGTTGAAGTTCGACTCGACGACGAGATCTGTCATTCTGTACCGCGAGTCCATCCTCGATAGGGGGTAGACCTCTTTGAGGCGGAGGTATGCCTCCTGGCAGATCGTGGGGTCGGATAGGAGTTCGGTTTCTCCCTCGGACCAGGAGACGATGCCGCCGTTCTCGGCGATGAAGGTCCTGCTGGTCCCCAGCAGGACCGCCGCGGCCCGTGTGAAACAGTGGACATTTCCCGTCACTAGGATGACCTGGGTGCGGGAGTTCAGACTTTGAACGGCCTCTACCGCCGGTGGTGAGAGCAGCCTCTTATCGTCGGTGAGGGTCCCATCGATGTCGAGAGCGACGGCCCTGATCAATCCTGCAACCCCGCTGTGGTCACCGAAAAGACCGCCTCGCCATCGGGGAGGTTCGGCGAGTCCACGAGCCTTGCTATCCTCTTTTCTCCCTTGGATTTCCGGAGGTATATCCTGAAGGTGGCGGTGTGACCTACGATGTGGCCTCCTACGGGCTTTGTGGGGTCTCCGAAGAAGGCGTCGGGCTTTGCCATCACCTGGTTTGTCACGAGAACGACGGCGTTGTTCAGGTCGGCGAAACGCACCAGGGTGTGGAGGTGCTTGTTCAGCTTCTGTTGCCGATCGGCAAGGGTTCCCCTCCCCACGTACTCGGCCCTGAAGTGGGCGGTCAGGGAGTCTTCGATCAAAAGCTTCACCGGCTTTCCGGACTTTTTCAACTTCTCGGCTAGGTCGAGGGCGCTCTCGACCAGGAGGATCTGATGGTTGGAGTTGTAAGCTCTGGCCACGTGTATGTTTTTCAAAAACTCCTCGGGATCCCAAGGTTTGTCCGGATCCTCGCAAGGAGGAAGCCCTTCGACCATCTGGAGGATCCTTTCGGGCCTGAAAGTGTTCTCGGTATCGATTATAATCACCGAACCGTCGAGTCCGCCCATCTCTATTGGAAGCTGGACCTTGACCGCCACCTGGTGGGCTATCTGGGTCTTGCCGGACCCGAACTCGCCGTATAGCTCCACGATCGACTGGGTCTCAAACCCTCCGCCCATCAGGGCGTCGAAGGTCTCGCTGCCGGTCGTAACCTTCCCGACAAGCTTTCTCCTTTCCATCACCTGATCGCCGGTCTCAAACCCCCCGATGTCCGCGGCCTCCCTGGCCGAGGCGATGATCTTGGCAGCCGTCGACTCGCCCACGTCGGCGCAGGCCGCAAGCTGCGCTGGCGAGGCCACCGCCAGGGCCTCGACGCTGGCAAACCCCGCCTCTCTCAGCTTCTCTGCCGTGGCCGGACCCACCCCGGAGAGATCTTCCAGTAATATTTCAGCCATATTTCACCAATCCCAAATGGACCAAAAGACCCTTCTCGACTTTAACCCCTTTACTCGGGCGGGGCGAAAGTAACCTTGGTGCTCCATCCGCAGCTGACCTCCAGCTCGCCGTTCCACCCCTCCTTCGCCTGGCAGTCGACAAGCTCGATCCGGGAGCCCAGGTCCAGGTTTTCGATCAGCCTGACGTGATCGTTCCAGAGGGCGACCCTCACACGTCCGGTCTCGTCGGAGACGTAGATGTTGGCGACCCTCCCCACTGTCCCGTCGTCCCGCTCAAACTCCCGGACCTCGCCCAGGCCCGTGACAAAGCCGGATATGCTGTAGATAGATCCGGGAGCAAGCTCCGAGACATGTGTGATCTTCTCCTGATACTCGACTAAAACGTCGCTTTTTCTCACCACCGAGTAGCCTCCGGCCTGGATCTCGACCTGGCCGTACCTCTCCCGGGAGAGGGCGTTAATCACCTCCAGGGTATCACCCTCACAAAGGTCCATTTCCGCCTTCTCGTTCCAGAGGGTGAGCCTGATCTTGCCGGAATCGTCGCCGAGGGTGACAGACTTAACCCGGCCGACGGAGCCGTCCCGCCGCGCGAACTCGCGAACCATTCCGGGGTCTACGACCTTTGCGAGGATGGTGATGTCGCCCATGTCGGCCCTTATCTCCGAGATCTTGTGGGGCTCGACCCTGGTCTGGATCTGGGCCTCCACCTCCTCAAGGCCGCCACGATCGACCGTCACTTCGGTTCCGAAGTAACCCTCCCGCGTGAAGCCTCTGATCCTGAAGGTCTGATCGACCTTTAGCTCACCGCTGGATACGGGCTCCACCAGCTCGTCCCAGAGGACGACTCGTACGGTCCCGGTCTCATCGCCGATGGCGAGGTTTGCAACCCGACCGGGCGATCCGTCGCCGCGGGCGAACTCGTGGACTTCAGAGATGGATACGATCTTGCCGACGAAGGTGACCTTGCCGGTCTCGGGCCTGATCCGGTCGATCTTCAGCTCCACCTCGCCGAACTCCCGCGCGACGAGCATCGCCGCCGTCCTCCTGTCGCAGAGCTCGCCCATTAGCTGGACCTTCTCCTCAACCCTTTGTTCGAACTCCTGTGGCGAGATCTGACCTGATATCTGGTCGTAGATCTCTCCGATCTCCTGGTCCATGAAATCCACCTTCTTCAGGCCTTCCCTGTCGGGGCTGTCGTCTCGGGAGGGTGCTTGAGGTACGATGCGTCGCACCGGGAGACGAAGATGTCGCAGACCTGGGCCGGGTCGCCGTCCATGAATACAGCGCCGTCGTCGATCAAAACCGCCCTGTGAGAGATCTCCCGGACGAAGTCGACGTGATGGCTGACGAGGAGGATGGTGGTTCCGAACTCGGCGTTGATCCGCTTTATGGCATTTGAGACGTCCCGGAGGGTTATGGGGTCGATGTCTCCGAAGGGCTCGTCGAGGACGAGGATCTTGGGGTTTGAGGCCAGAAGAAGGGCGAGGGACACCCTCACTTTCTCGCCACCGCTGAGCTGGTGGGGGTATTTGTCCAAAACCGAGAGGTCCAGGTCCAGGACCTTGAATACCGGCTCTGCGTACTTTTTAGCCTCCGTCGATGGGAACCTCGGGAATAGCTCGACGGAGACCTCGGTGGTGAGTCCAAGCTTGTCCAGGACCGCTTTCGCGTCCTCCTCCGTCATGTCGGTGAGGGCGTATATCACGTCCAGAACCTTGTCGCTTATGCCGAGTTCGTTCGCCATCCTTCGGGCGTGCTCGATGACGTCCTGGCCTTTGACCCCTAGCTTGTAGCCGATCTGCTCAAGAACCGTCTCGCGGGGGGCTAGGGCAAACTCCTGGTACATTATCCCCAGGTTTCTTCGAACCTCAACCCTCTCCCGCGAGTACTCAACCATGTCGACCCAGCTGTCTGCGAGCTTGTAGAGGACGGAGCCCTCGTCGGGCCGCGCCAGCCCCTGGATTATCTTGAGGAGAGTGGTCTTCCCTGTGCCGCTAGATCCGATCAGAGATGTGATCTCGCCTTCTCTTATGTCCAGGTTCAGGTCCTCGATTCTGAGGACCTCACCTGTGCCAACGAGGTAGTTTCTCTTGTAGAGGCCAACCACCTTGATGGCGGGCGGGGCGTCCGGCCTGGGGGCCAGGGGGTCGGCTTCGCCCAGGAGGGATAAGAACCTGTCCAAAACCTCTTCGGGCTCGCCCTCATCCCGGATCTCGCCCTTGTCCAGCCAGATCAGCCTGTTGGCCAGGTACCTGTGAACCTCGGGCAGGTGGGATACGACGACGGTGGTAATCCCGAGCTTGAGGTTGACGTTTTTAATGGCGTCGAGGACCTCCTGCTTTGTCGCTGGACATGCCATGGTGGCGGGCTCGTCGAGGAGGAGTAGCTTAGGCTTTTTGGCGAGCTGCCTTGCGATCAGCAGCCTCTGCTTCTCGCCGCCGCTAAGGATCGTGGCGAGCTGCTTCGCCTTTTTCTGCAAGCCTACGACCTTCAGGTACTCCATCGCCTCGGCCATCACGTCCTCGTATTCGGGGTCGTATTTCGTGGGGATCGTCTCGTAACCGGTCTTGCGAGAGTAGACCCGCTTTGCCACGTTGTTCAAGGCCGATTCGGTCCAAAGGCCGAAGTCTCTCTGGAGGTGGATGGCAGTTACCAGCCTCTGTTTTTGCATAATCTCCTCCCCCGAGTCGGGCATGATCTCGAGGCCGTCGATCTCGATCCGGCCGGAGTCGAAGGTCTCAACGCCGCGCAGGATCTTCATGAGAGTACTCTTGCCGCTGCCGCTTTTTCCCACAATTCCAAGGATCTCGCCCTCTTCGGTGGTGAAGCTCACCCCTTTCAGGGCCTCAACTTGGTGATCTTTAAGCTGGTAGACTTTGGATAAGTTCTCAACTTGGAGCAATATCAGGACCTCCTCATATCTTCATCTCTACAAATCCGGAATTTGACGTAAATTTTTTGGTGAATGTTCATCTCGTCCAGCCTTCAGAAGGTATCGGTTCTCGGCGGGTTTAGCCTTCAAAATATCGGAAACTTTGGGTCGGTCAGGAAAATCGAATCGAGATCGACTCGATCCTGACCGATCCGGCGTACCTCAGCGAATCTTGGATCCCGGGGGGACCGCCTTCTCCGGCGTCAGCAGGACCGCGGAGTCTCCCATGTCTGCGGCCAGAAGCATCCCCCGGGACTCGACGCCGAAGAGCTTGGCAGGCTCCAGATTGGCGAGGACGACGATCTGCCGCCCTACCAGATCCTCGGGACTGTGGGTCATGGCGATCCCAGCCACGATCTGCCTCTCCTCGGACCCTATATCGACGATCAGGCGAAGGAGCTTGTTTGATCCCTTGATACTCTCTGCTTCCAACACCACCCCGACTCTGATGTCGAGGTTCTTGAAATCTTCAAATTTTATGGTGCTCATCTTATCTTCACTCTTCTTCTCTCCCTTCTTCGCTTCGATGGCAGCTATCCTCGCCCTAAATACTTCATCGAGGTCTGATACCATCGAGTCGTCCATCTTGTCGAAGATGTGCTCAGGGACGCCGAGCCTTCTTCCCGCCTCTACGGGGACTAGGGCGTCGTCGAATAGGGCTTCAGCTGCGGTCCCCTCAAGCCCCAGCTGCTTCCAGGCCGACTCCATCTTCGCCGGCATCACCGGCTGGAGCATGATCGAGAGAGCCTTTGCGATCTGGAGGCAGTTTCTTAAGACGGCACCGCATCGGGCCCGGTCTGTCTTGGCCAGCTTCCAGGGCTCGTTCGCCTGGAAGTAGGTGTTCCCATAGTCGGCCAGGGACATGGCACCGTCGACCAGCTTCTTGAACTCGTACTCATCGAGGGCGGCTTTCACCTCGGCAAGGGTCGCCTCGATCTTCGACGTCACCTCCGGGTCGAGGTCGCCTTCGGGAATGGTTTGGTCGAAGTTCTTGGTGGTGAAGGTGGCGGCCCTGTTGACGAAGTTGCCCAGGGCCCCTACAAGCTCGCCGTTCACCTTCTCCCCGAAGACCGTCCAGGAGAAGTTCAGCTCTTTTGTGTGGGAGGTGTAGGAGGCGAGGTAGTACCGCAGAAGGTCCGGGTGTAGCCCCTTCTCCAGGTAGTCGTCTATCACCCAGACGACGTAGCCCCTGCTCTTGGAGAACGTCTTGTTATCGATCTTCAGCATCCCGCTGGCGACGACGGCGCTCGGGAGGGTGTAGCTTGCCCCCTTCAACATCGCTGACCAGAATATGCAGTGATGGTATACGATGTCGCCTCCGATGAAGTGGACGATTCTAGAGGGCTTTTTCCAGTAGCTTTCCCAGCTGCCTCCGGATCGCTTCGCCCACTCTTCGGTGAAGGAGATGTAGCCTATGGGCGCGTCCACCCAGACGTAGACGACCAGCCCCTCCTGGCCGGGAAACTTGACACCCCACTCGAGGTTTCTGGTGATGCACCAGTCTTTCAGCTCCTGCTTGACCCACTCGAGGGCGTAGTTTCTGGCGTTCGATGTCCCTCCCAGCCCCTCTAGATAATCGATCAGAAAATCGCTGAAGTCCGAGAGCCTGAAGAAATAGTGTTTCTGGGTCCGATATTCCGCTTCGCTTCCGCAGACCTTGCAGAGGGGCTCCTCTATCTCGCCGGGTTCCAGGTGGCGGCCGCATCCCTGGTCGCATTCGTCGCCTCTGGCGGGGGATTTGCAGTAGGGGCAGGTCCCCTCGACGTATCTATCGGGAAGGAAGCGATCGCAGGAGGGACAGTAGGCGAGCTGGATCTCCTGGGGGTAGACGTACCCCTCGCCCATCAGGGCTTCGACGATCGACTGGGTCCGGCTGTGGTTGGAGGGGTCGTCGGTGTTTCCGAAGTAATCGAACTCCACTTCCATGCGCTTGAATACGTCGTCGAAATGGTCGTGGTATCGAGTCACAAGCTCTGTGGGGGTTGTTCCCCTCTCCTCGGCGTTGACGACGATGGGGGTACCGTGAGAGTCGGATCCGCAGATGAAGATGGGGCCCTTTCCCATCTTCTTCAGCCCCCTGACGTAGATGTCAGCGGGCACGTAGGTTCTCAGGTGCCCGATGTGACAGGGGCCGTTGGCATAGGGCAGTCCACAAGTTACGAGTATGGGAAGTTCGGATGAAGGCAAATCAGAACACCTAGCGAGGCTATGCCCAAACTTCCTGATATACGTTTCCCATCTAAAAAAAAGAGATAACAGCGAGCACGACACTGCCGCCGACGTGCACAGTGCACCGAGCTGCGGGACGAGGTTCTGTTAGAGCTTCGCCCTTTGGTCGACGTGCAGCAGGTCTTTTTAGCCCTTCGGTCCTTTTTGGTTGAGGGGAGAGGCAACCTGCCCTGTAAAACTTAATCGAGAAACCTAATTGAGCGCCGGATCAGATAACTAAGACCTCCAGACAATCTGCATGCGAGAGCAAATTACTTAAATGCCGAGATGCATAGAACCTGAAGGTTACGATGGAGGATTCGCGAAATCGCCCATTCTAGCTACAAATTTAACTGCATACAAGTGGGCAAATATCAGTTTGATTTTAATTTGCGATTAGGTTTTCACGAATCCTAGAAGTTGAGAGCTAATAAAAACGTGGGAACGTATGGATATGGACGAAAGAGATCTGGTGAAGCAAGTAAGGGCGTTCGCAAGTTCAGAGTTGAGATTGAATATTTTACTTTGTTTAAAAAACGGTGAAATGGATATAAATGATTTACAGAAAGAGCTGGGTGGCAGAAACACCACAATTCTGCACGCAATCAGGGATATGAGCGATTCCAGCCTGATCACCAAAAATCGATATGGGTATATGCTTACTAATCTTGGCAAAATAAAAACAAGCCTTTTAGAAAACGTCATGAGCGTTTTCGAGAATCTGGAGATGAACCCCGATTTTTGGCTGAACCATGACATAAGCAGCATACCGCCAGAAATATTGGAACGGCTGAGCATGCTTTTCCAATCGGATATAATATTCTCAGATCCCTCAACACCTTTGAAGTGCCATGAAAGCTTGGTATCGATGTTGGCCAAGTCAAAGAAAATATTCGCAATTTTACCCGTATTGATATTTCCAAAAGAGTCTGACATATTTATAAACACTCTTAGAAAAGGAAGCCAAGTAGATCTGTTAATTACTGACAAAGTTGCAGGAACCCTTCTCGATGAAAATGGCATGTTATCATCAAAATTTAAGAAGTCGCTCAAATTCGAGAATTTCAATTTACGTCTGACCACTGAGGACATTAAGCTCGTTTTAATAGTCACCGAATCGTTTGTTTATCTGGGGCTCTGGAGGCATGACGGTGTCTATGATGTCGGATCCGGGACAATTTATACGGGAAAATGCGCTGTGACCTGGGGCATGCAGCTATTCGAATATTATTTAGAGAGATCCACCAATATAGGTGAGGGGGTGTTGATGGAAGTATCATCAAAGCAAAAACTCTCTACTTTTGGCGGGGCTCAGGCTGTCCCGTGCACGGGACAAGGACCGAACCCGGCAGTGGTCGATACCGTCATGCTCGTTGAGGATAATATGGGCCATGCTGCTTTTATCCGTCGGTTGTTCGAAGAGGGCGATTCGAAATGGGACTTCCATCACGTTATGAACCTTCGGGATGCTTTGAGGTGGATCGGGGAAAATAAAGACAGACCATTTCTGATCGTTGCAGACTACCTTCTTCCGGACGGCCGCGGCTTGGATCTGGCAAGGAACGCAGAGAGCCCGATGGACGTGGGTTTTCCCCTGATAATACTCACCGGGTTTGGCTCGGAGAAGATCGCAGTTCAAGCCTTCAAGTCCGGGGCCATGGATTACGTGGTAAAGGACGCAGAGAGCATGCTGAAGCTTCCGGAGATTTCAAAACGGGCTATACGCAAGTGGCTAGAGTACAAAGGACAAAAGTCTGAGAAGGACGATATGCAGGGTTCTATAAGACTTAACGACGCGGAATCTCGTCAAAAAAAAGGGCGCTCAAAATGTAGTGCGCGACCCCTCCCCCAAGATTTTCCGTCGCCCTTAAGCCCCCGGACGCTTACGCTTCGGTAGTGGGAAGCGAAAAGTAGACTGTTGTGCCGTTATCCGACTCAATCCATATTCGACCGCCTTGAACCTCTACGATCCTCTTTACAATTGAAAGACCGACACCGCTCCCCTCGGTTTCGGGGTCCAGCTTGTAGAAGAGATCGAATACCCTTTCTTGTTGGTCGGCCTCGATCCCGATCCCGTTGTCCCGGACGAAGAAGACGGTCTCGTTGCCGGTTCGTCTCCACCCGATCTCTATCTCGGGATCGATCCCGTTTCTCATGTACTTCGCGTTGTTCTCGATCAAGTTCGTCAAAACCTCGAGGATCCTCAGCCGGTCCACCCGGACAACGGGCCAGCTCTCTGGGAGGATGATCTCAATTCCCCTCGATCTGATCTCCTCGGAGAAATGGTTCAAGGCCTCCCGGACGATCTCGCCAAAGGAGACGTCTTTTGGTGGGTTCACCACCCTCCCGATCCTGGAGAGCTCCAGGGTATCTTTCAGGAGGTGATCCATCTTGACGACGGCGTCCTCTATCATCCGGAGGTCTGTCTCAACCTTCTCATGATCGCCTTCATGGACGTCTTCTCTGAGGAAGCCGATGAAGCCCTGGACCGTGACCAGGGGAGATCTCAGGTCGTGGGATACGGTGTAGACGAACCGTTCCATCTCGGCGTTCTTCGCCTCAACCTCATCGATCCTCTTCTCGAGTTCGTCCCTGGTCCTTATCAGGTCCTCTTTGGTACGCGAACGTATAATGGCGCCGCCAATGCTCCCTGCAGCGGACTGAAGGACTGATATCTCATTTTTGCTCCAAATCCGCTCGTCATGGCAGTCGTCGAAGCCCACAAAGCCCCAGAGCTGTTCTTGCGCCATTATGGGCACTATCAGAATGGAGACGATCCCCTGGGGCTCCAGTATCGCCCTCTCCGATTCGGGGAAGTCTTTGACCAGACCTTTGTATGGCCTACCTCTTGAGATGTTATCATAAAGCCTGGCAGAGTCGGGATGGTAAGGGAGGTTTTGAAGCAGAGGATTGTTTATCTGCGGCTCTACCCCTTCTCCAGCCCATTCGTAACGTTGGCTCATGAAAACTTCGCCGGCATCATTGTGGTTCTCAAATATGTAGGCCCTGTCGGCCCCGATCGCTTCGGCCAGAAACTGCAGGGCATCGATCATGACGCCGTCCAAATCTTCCCCGACCAAAAGGGCGTTGGAGGCGACGGCCGATGCTGTGAGGAGCAGATCCTTTTTCTGAAGTTGGATCTCGTTCCGTCTCCGCTCTGTGATGTCTCTTGCGATTCCGCATATACCGACTATCTGGCCGAATTCGTCTCTCAAGGGTACCTTGACTGTGTGGAAGGTGGCCAAAACGCCGCCTACTGGCTCGGTATGCACTTCGCTGACGTCCATGTTGCCGGACAGTACCCTCTCGTCGGCCTCCCGGATTTGAACCGCAGTTTCAGGGCCGAAGAGATCCCCGTCCTTTTTACCTAGAATCTCCGAGGCGGATATTTTAAAGAGCTTTTCCATCGCAGGATTGGCTTGAACGTACCTCAAATCTCGGTCTTTGATGAATATGCAGTCCTGGACGGTCTCAAAGATTGTCCTGAACCTCTCTTCGCTCATCTTCAACTTCCGGTTGTAAGCGTCGAGATGGTCCAGCATCTCGTTGATCGATTCCACCAGGATCGCCAGCTCCGCCCGCCCCACCCTGGAAACTCGAACCCCCTGGGGATCCTTCGTCCTTCTGATCGCCTCTACGGAGCTGGTGATGGCCGTCAAAGGGTCGAGGAGGGACCGCTCCAGGAAGAACAGGATTACGCCCCCGAAGACAAGGCTGGTCATGACGATCGACAGAGCAAGATCGTGGATGATCTCCATGCCGCGATGGTAGATCTCCCTCGTTAGCCGATCTTCCAGGAGGATAGAGGGAGCCCCATATAAGTCCTCGATGACCTTGGAGGCGATGATGGTATCCTCATCCACCATCTCGATCTGAAGGGAAGAATCTGGCGAGGTGAGATTTATCGTCTCTCGGGTCGGGGAGATGGTCTCCATCTTCAGGTCGAGGCCGCTCAGCCTGCCCAGCTCGTCGACCCTCGCCTCATCCAAATGACGGCCGACGATGAGGGTTCCAGTGATGGGAGTCTCAGAGATCGGATCCATCCACTGGCTTTTTGTGATGGGATGGGAGCTGACCATCAAAAACCCCTCCGGATCGGCGATTATGCCGGTTATGGCATCTTCTGGCGAGGAATGGGCGAGAAGGAGGTCGTCCCTCGCTAGGTTCAGAAGGCAATTTGGGGCTGCAACCACCTCTCCGGTGGTCGGATCGAAGGCCCTGGAGTAAAATAAGTCTCCGGTGCCGTCGTAAAATATCATAAAATCGGTGCCGAGGTTGGAGAGGGTCCAGTTGTCTAGGTTATTCTGGACGTAATCCTCATTTTCGCCCATCACGAAATCTTGCGTATCATCCCAGGGGGCCCAGTCCCCCCCTACCCTCTTCAGGGATGATAGATTCTCCTGGAGGTAGAATAGGGTGTTATCGACCCTCTGGCAGGTGTACGCCTCCTCCAGATCCGAGAGGGCGCCTGCCATCAGCTGCCACATAAAGGCGCTGGCGATCAGGCCCATGATGAGGATCACCGCAGCGATGAAGGCCAATATGCTTTTGCGTAGTGTCATGATGACAGCTTCGGGTTCGTCTCCCTCTGGGGGTCATCTGGCCTGGGGTACAGGTATCCGGTCAAGCCAGTATCTTTTAATCTCCTCAACTGTCTTTTTGAGATCGTCGAAGCTGAGGGGCTTTATAAGGTAGCTGTTGACGTTGTTGGAATAGGCTTTCTTGAGATCGCTGTCGCTGGTGGAGGTCGTGAGGATAACTACCGGTATTATCCTGAGACTTTTGGATCTCTTAATCTCCCGGAGGACCTCGTGTCCATCGAGCCTGGGAAGCCGAAGGTCGAGCATCACCAGTTTTGGCATGATTCCATCCCCCATGATCTCGTGCTCGAGGAGGTGTAGTCGAGCGCCGTTCTTCCGTCCTTTACCCAGTCGATCTTGCCGGAAAATCCTAGGCGTTCAAAGGTTCTCATTATCAGCATGGTGTGGGCGTTGTTATCCTCTACGAGCAATATGAGAAACGGTTCGTCCGCTGTTGAGATGTCTTCAGATCTGTGGTCTTCATTCATATCTTCTTAATCCTGTTCTTCGATCAGATCTTCGTAATCTGCAAATTAAAGGCCGAAACATTACGTCGCAAATGATCCCTTACTGCAATATGAATCTTCGTTCTGCCACCTCTCTTTTTTCCCTATGTCCCAATGGAGCTAACCCTTGAGGCGATATGGTTATCCCTCCCTTGCAGATGGGAACTTGCATATGTCTGTTTCGCCTTATTCGGCGTGTCTTTTCGTCGTCAGAGAGTTCTGATTTTTTGGCTGCGAGGTAGCAGTGCCATCGCTGTCTTTCTCGTAGCTTCGGCTATGGCGACGATAACCTCGTCCGTCTCACTATCGAGCTCTGTGGCCAGCCTCACGAAGTTGGCTAGGGTGGAGGTCCTAGTACGCGGGAATTATGACGTGAACCAGACTGCGCCGCGAGACTGAGACGACAAGGATGCCTCTGTTCTCGGAGCTGAGCGAGCCGATGGGTGGCGTGGGGCAGCCAAAGGACCAGAGGATGGGCTCATGAGACGTTTGTGATCCGTTTTGTATCATGAAACACTATTTCGTGATTCACAAATGCCGGAGATATAGATTTCCTTATTCCGTCCGTTAATCGCTTTCTCACTTCACTGCATAGCGGATCGCCTCTTTCGGGCAGACATCCACACAGCAGCCACATAGTATGCATTCAGCGTTTTCCATACGCTCTTGCCGGACCATATCGTTTACATCGAGCCCCATCGGGCAGCTTGTTGAGCATTTCCTGCAGTCGGCGCATCGATCCACATCAGCCGAAAGGTGAAGTGCCGGCCAGCCGATGAGGTTTCGGATTCTTCTGCCGGTGATCATGATCACCGCGATCGGGCAGAAATAATGACAGAAGCCGCGTTTTCCGGCCAATATGGCGAATGTGGTTATAAAAGCGATTTGGGCATAGAATATGGTGTATGCTCCCTCTTTTGCGATTGAGATGCCATGCTCGGTGTAATAAAATGGATCGATGGTTGCCAGTCCTCCGGCAGAGCGAATTGCGGAAATGATGGACGCAAAAATCGCAAGAAAGGAGAGATATTTGAGCCAGTTCAGCTTCCCGATTTTAACCTTTTTATTATTTATTTGAAAATAAATCTCCTGCAGGCCCCCTGCCGGACAGATCCACCCGCACCAGATCCGCCCAAAAAACAGCGAGCTGATGAAGATGAGGACGAAGACTATCAGGCCGCCGGTGACGATCCCTTCTGATGCGCCCTGGGCAATTATCGGACAGGATATGTAGACAAAGGTGACCGGCAACAGTACGAAGGAGAAAGTGATCAGTGTCTTCCTGAGCCGCTGTCTGTCTTTTATGAAGCTTTTCATATAGAAAACCGTCCGCATTTATGGTATTTTAGGGTTACTCCAATTGGAGCAATCGGATCTTGCCGATCTTCAAGTCGGAGTGCCGGTGCTGCCTCTGACCCCGCGAGTTGTTCGGCACCCACCACCCGAGCATCTCGAGATGAGCTTGATTCTAACTTTCAGCAGGGCGAGCTTCGATCCAGAGTTGTTATCTTAGTGATAGTTTCAAAGCTGGATTATGTGTGAGTTTTAATTAATTTTACCTTCAATTCCTTCTCCAATGATGATAAACACGATGTAGATGAAAATGTAACGCTTCTTGAATATTTTGTTAGCTTTCTTATGAAATGGCGTTCGATAGTGGGAAATGACAACCGCAAAACGATACAACTATATAACAACCAAATCAATAATGACATTAGGATATAAAAATCATCTGACTGAGATATGCTGGAGAAAAGGAGGAGAAAAGATGAAAGTCGAGGAGTTGAGTCGATATGGAAAGCCCTTGAGGATGCCGAAAGAAGCGGTGAAGAAACAGGATAAAATTGTCATGGGCATTTTGAAGAATGAATTTGGCACGCTGGGGATCGTACCGTTCTTCGTCACCCTGCTTAACGAGCGAAGAAAGATCCAGCGAGAGTTCCCCGATACGATGAAAAAGGTGGACGAGTTCGGCGAAGATACCAGAACCGAGTTTCTCATGTTCTCATCAATGTTTAGGGTTTTGATCCGACGCATGGGTCGCGAGAAGGCGTATGAGTTTCTCAAGGATATCATGCAGGCGATAGCGCCGATAAGCATGCCCGCAATCTATCAGCTCGATGAGCTGTTACAATGCGAGGGGGATACCTTCGAGAACTTCAAGAAATACAACATAGCGATGTTTAAGGCCATCCACGAGGAGGGCACATGGGTTAACGACCTCATCGATGATGGGAAGGATAAACTGACCATCCGGGTGACATCCTGTGCCAATGTGGATCTATTTGGTGAGATTGGCTACCCGGAACTCTCAAAACTCGGTTGTGATCACGACCTCGCCGGGTATCCATTAATTGAAGAAAATGTGGACTGTGATTTCAGACGGCTATGCACCATTGCGAAAGGAGACGATTTCTGTCTCTTTGAGTTCTATCGCAGGGGAACTGCACCCGATAATGCGCATTTGAATAGATGATCAAACTTCCGGTGGCGCAAGTTTTGTACCTGATCGGCTTTATCGAGTCGATACCTTCAAAGATGAGTAAAAGAGCGCCGAGGGGGAGATTCGAACTCCCGCGACCCTTGCGAATCACAAGCTTTCAGTACAGAATTCCAGGCTTGCGCCTTACCACTAGACTACCTCGGCACGATTACGATTTTTTGGCCCACAGCCTCGGATATGTCCCCGGAGCCATGACGACCCTGGAGGTCTTGGCCACGATCCCTGAGGAGGACTTCATCATATCCTCGCTCGCCATGACTGCGACGGTCACGGCAACAGCCTCTCTTTTCAGGGTATAAATAACTACCTTATCGCCCTCCTTGATATCCGACTCAAGCCGGAGGAGCCCCGGCGCCGCCAGGGGCGCCCCGTGACAGATGGCGTCGACTGCGCCATCGCTGACGACGAGGGACGGCATATGCCTTAACGCCTCCTCCACCGGCAGGATAGCGCGCCGCAAGAGGGTTTCGTCGCCGGTCTCTTTCCAAATCTCCTTTGCGTCCTTGAGGTCGTGGAGGGTTACCAGAGTATCGTCTTCGCGAAAGGGACCGCTCTTCGTCCTTCGAAGCTCCTCCATGTGGGCCCCGGTCCCCAGGGCTAGGCCGATATCGTGGCAGAGCTTTCGGATGTAGGTTCCCGCCTCGCAGCCGACCCGCATCAAGACGCTCGGACCTTCGATCTCCAGAACCTCAAGATAATAGATCTCTCTCGTCCTGAGCGCTCTCTTGACGCTGGACTTGAGGGGAGGCCGCTGGTAGATTTCGCCCTGGAACTCGCCGCACGCCTCAAGAATTCTCTTTCGGGGTAGGGTTGCGTGAATTCGCATCAGGCAGACGTACTCTTTTCCCGCGGTGAGAAGGGTCTCGACGACCCTCGTCGAGTCGCCTAGCATTGTAGGGAGAATCCCCGTCACCTTGGGGTCGAGGGTGCCGCTATGGCCAGCGCTCTCGATCTCGAGGATCCTCTTGACCCAGGCCACTACCTCGTGGCTGGTGGGGCCTGGGGGCTTGTCCAGGTTTATGCAGCCGAGCCTGAGGTGGAGGTCGAGAGGCCGCAGGTTTGGCAAAACGCCATAGTTGGGGTCGGTTCTGCCCTCCCTCCGGACTAGAACCTCACGGACCCGATCAGAGGGTAGATTTCCCGCCATCTTCGAGAGACCTCACTGCAGCCAAGGCGATCGCGACAACTCCCTTCTCGTCCCATGTACCGGAGTCTATGACGAGGTCGTAGACGGAGAAGTCGTTCAAGTCTATGTTGTAGTACTTCTCGTACCGTCTCGCCTCGCTCTCCTCCCGGATCCTAGACTCCCGGAGGGCGTCCTCCACGAGCTTGTTCTCGCGGGCCGCTATCCTCTCGGCCCGAACCCTCCGGTCGGCCTTGAGGAGGATCTTCAGGTCAGCGTCGAGGATGTGGCCCGAGAGCCTCCCCTCGAAGACGCCTCCGGCATCTTTTGCCATCGCCTTCTGGGCGTCGTCTATGAGATAATCGATCTCGGGACTTTCCTCGGCGATCCGCCCAAGCTCCCTCAAGGAGATGCCTCGATCGCTGGCGATCTTTCTGAACAGCTCCCCAGAGTTGATCCAGCGAAGATCGAGCTCTTTGGAGAGCATTCGGGCGAGGGTGCTTGTCCCCGTTCCGGGAGACCCGCCGATTGTGATTATCATCCCATACCGCCGATGTCCAGAGCTTTTCTTATGATCTGCGATATCGGTATTGAGCAGATGAAGTACCAGTAGAACCAGTAGAATATGGGGCCTATGACGGTCTCAGAGATTTCGTGAACCCCCCAGAAGGGGAAGTTCAGGTAAAGGGCGTTCTGGTCGATGTAGAGGTAGGCCCACATGAAGAGGGGTATCGAGACGATCCCGATGTAGGCCATCGGCTTCAGCTGCATCTTCATCATCTTGCTCTGATCGCCCAGCATCTCCCTCTGCTGGTTCTGAAGCTGTTGCTGGCGAGCCTTGTCCCCGGAGAGCTGAGCCTCGCGCATCTCCCGCTGGAAGCCCCTCATGGTCTCTTGCTGCTTTTTGAGGTAATCCCAGTCCATGGTGTACTTCTGGATGAGGCTCGCGTAAAGGCCGGTTATGGCGGCGAGGGCGAAGAGGACCATGTGGAAGGGGAGGATATCGGGCAGCCACCCGATAGCCGCATCCATCACCACTCCCACAGTGTGTCTGAACTCCTGGCTCACCATTATCCCCACCATCAGGGCGGTTCCGACGCCCAGAAGGAGAGAGTCAAGGGACCTTGCAAGATTCCCAGTCTTCATGCCGATTCACCGAAGAACTTGCGCATCATCGGATACATCTCCTGGATCTGCTCGCTGGCGATCTGCTCGTAGAGCCTGTAGACGATGCTCACCGTGAGAAGAAGACCGGTACCTCCAGCGCCTCCCAGGGTTCCCATGAGGCTTGCGACTAGAGTGAGAAGGCCGATAATGACGCCGCCGATCACCGTCACCTTGGGGATGTACCTCCCGAGGAGCTTCTCGATGCTGACGGGATTTCTCCTGTGGCCCGGAACCTGGAGTCCTGAGGCGTGGATCTTGGCAGCAACGCTCTTTGCCCCCATTCCGGTGGTCTCGATCCAGAACATGGCGAAGATCACGCCGCCCACTATCAGAACGGTAGCGTCGGTGAAGACATGGAGCCATATCTGCCAGCCCGCTATAGGCGAAATGCCGAGAAGCTCCATTCCAGGGTTGCTGTTGGAGACGAGGCTCGGTATCCAGTCGTAAGGGCTGTTGATCGGCGAGAGGTAGTACATGAGGCCCGATATCGGCTGAGGCGATGTCGCGCTCACTAGCTCTCCTGTCACCATGTCGTACCTTGAGGTCGATGTAAAGGTTCCAATGAGGCTGGAATAGGCCGTGTAAACTATGTTAAGTCCAGCGGTCGTATCGGTGGTGCTGGCCGTTGTGATCGTTCCGATCTTGCCAGCGAGGAGGGTTCCGATCATCTGGATGTTGGCTTGAAGGGCTCTCACCAGGATCATGGGAAGAACGCTGGCGTAGACGAGCTTGACCGGGAACCTGCCTCTTGCGCCTCTGACAGAGCTGTGGGCGAGGGGTATCTCAACCCTCGTGCTCTCCACCAGGACTACGAAGAGTATGATCGCTATGGTGGATATAAGCGCCAGGACCCCGCCGTCTATGAAGACCCGTTCAAGGCCGGAGGTCGTGAAGACGTCCTCGAGGCCCAGAACGTTGTTTGTGAATATGTAGATCCATTTCGGGATTATCCCTATGGGCAGACCTTTGTCCCCGATCGTCCAGTTGAAGACTCCCGTGATCAGCTGCTGGCTGACTCCGGCGACGATGAAGAGCCCAACGCCGGACCCGACACCCCATTTGCTCACCACTTCGTCCATGAAGAGTATGAGAACTCCACCGATGCAGATCTGGAGGAATATTATAAACGAGATCACGCCGAGGGATACGCCCATCGACGAGGCCAGTCCCTGATCCGGCAAGAGGTAGCCGCCCATCACCTGAGGCAGGGCCTCCACGATTATCATGACGAAGACCAGAAGCTTCTGAGTTCCCTGGAAGACCGCCTGGTCACGCGGATCTCTCAGGTCGAGCTTTATCAGATCGGCCCCGACAAGTAGCTGGAGCACGATGGAAGCGGTGACTATCGGTCCTATTCCCAGGAGCATCAGGGATCCGAAGGATCCGGCGAAGAAGGCTCTGTACATCCCGAAGAGGTCTCTGGATGCTGAAGAGAGGCCGAAGAGGGTGACGTTGGATAGGGCGAAGTAGAGGACGAGTATGCCAACGGTCCAGCTGAGCTTCTTCTTGAAGTGGACGTGACCTTCGGGCCTCCCCACCGCTGGCAGCCTCCTCACAAAAGGCTCTATCGCGTAGAAGAAGCTGTGCTGATTCATGATACCACTACTTCACCGCCGGCCTCTTCGATCTTCTCTCTGGCGGCAGCGGAGAAGCTGGCTGCACTGACGGAAACGGGCCTCGTCAGCTTGCCCCTGCCGAGGACTTTCATCCTCCCGAGATCGATTCGGCCGTCCTCTACAGTCATCGCATCCAGTTCGCCGACGTTGACAACGTCGACTTCCTTGGCGTTGTGCTTGTAAAACCCGTGCTTGCCCATCGCCCGGCCTCGCATCATCACTCTTTGGAAATGATGCTTGCACCCTCCCGCATTACCGTGACCGCCTCTCGACCCCGCGCCTCTGCGGTTTTTATGAGTGCCGCCACCACAGGTCCTGCTACCCCGAAACTTCTTCAGCTTGTTTTTAGGCATGGTCCTACCTCATCTTCCAGATAAGATCTGAGATCGACTCGTGATACCCGAGTTCTCCGCCCTCTCTGACGGTCTTTTTCGTACCGCGGTGACCCTTTCTCGGCGGGTGAAGCCTGAAGACCGGCTTTATTCCGGCGTCCTTTAGGCTTGTTGCTCCCTGACAGACCGCCGATGCGAACTCCTTTATGGTCTTGTAGGAGGTGTTCTCCTTTATGAACTGGTCAGTCAAACGCTTGTTGCCGCTCAACCTGCCGCGCATTTCGAGCATGGACGCCAGAGCGTTCTCGTCGATCTCACCCCAAGCTACGTAGTCCTTCACATTCTGGATCATGCCCCTGTAGTGGGGGTTGTCCGGCACCACGACGCAGTGGTTAATCCTGTGAAGTCGAAGCATCTTGAGGGTATCCTTGATATCGGGCTTGGTTTTGACGCTGCCCCGAAGTCGCACTATCGCATACATCGTCATACCCTCATTGTGACGGTATTACGCAACGCATTGTAGGTGGCTTTGGCGAAGTTGAGGGTGGTTCTGGTGTTGCCCGAAGACTTCGTCCAGACGTCCTGGATCCCGGCCATCTCCATCACCTTTTTGGCGGTTCCTCCCGCCGCGATCCCCAAGCCCCTCGGAGCAGGGATCAGGGTGATCTGGACAGATCCCGCCTTTCCCATGACTTCGAAGGGTACTGTGTGACCCGCGCCGCAGCCGCATTCCCAGCTTCCACAACCGCGCTGTACCTTTATGATATTCAGCTTGGCCACATCTATACCCTTTCTTATGGCGGGTCCGACCTGGTTGTCCCTGCCCTGACCGATGCCGATGTAGCCGTCCTTGTTTCCGACGATGACTGTAGCCCTGAACTTGACCCTTCGTCCCGAGTCGGTCATCCTCTGGACCATGTTTATGTCCAGAACCTCGTCCTCAAGCCCGGGCAGCAGGGCGTCGACTATTCCCGCTTCTTTGATCGGGAGCCTTGATTTGAGCGCTTCGTCAAAGGTCGTGATCTGCCCCTCGTAAACGAGTTTGCCCAGTTTGGTCTTGGGGACCCATTCTTCTCTGTATCCCATCCTCCTCATCCACTCACCCCAGTATCTTCTCGCGGGCAGCCTCGAACTGAGCCGTGAACTCCACGCCTCGGTAGGCCTCTATATTCTCGCCACGGATCCTACCATCGTCCGGGAAGATCTCCGGGCTGTGGGGCACCGTTATCCCGGCGTCCACCACGCCTTTCAGGGCGGAGTATATCCTGTTGCCCTTGGTGTTGGCGTGAATCCCCATGTCCAAAATCGCCTCGGTCTCGCCCATCGCCTTCATCCTCTTGCCGAAGAGGAGGCCGGCCAGGTACGATGCTGGGACGTTCCCGGTGTTCTGCTCATAGCCGAACTGTTTAAGCTCCCGGGAGTTGACTGTAAGGAGCGTTCTGTCGCCAATGGGCTCTGCAACGATCAGCTGCAGTGTTATGTTCTTGTTGCCCTTTCTGACCACAAGTCTCGGCTTTCTGGAAAGGATTAGCTTGTATCTGAAGTGATAATCCGTTCTGCCCTCTCTCCGCCTTCTGAAGGGCACTTTGTATCGCGGTCCGGTTGCCATCAGTCACTCCTCGTTAGACCTTTTGCTTTGATGTACGCGTTGAGATGGGCTGTGCTGCGGTACTCGCCGCCCTTGGCCTTACGATAAAGCATCCTGTAGGTGTGACGGTCGATATCTTCCTTTTCCCTCAGCTCTTTCAGCGTCCGGCGAAGTGCCCGGATCTTGGTCATCCACATCTCTTTGCTTGGAGACCTGGACCCTTTAGCGCCCTTTCTCCTGCCCTGACCTTTCTTGTGGCCGTAGGCCCTCTTGGCGGCTCTGACCCTGTATCTCGCGCGGCTGTTGCCCTTCTTCGGCTTGGCCTTGATGTTTCCAGCCTCGATCTGAGACCTGATGTCCTCTCTCGTAATGGCATCGGCTATATCGCCGGCAGTGTCCGGATCGGGGTTGATCCAGATCCTGCTCTCGCCTACGTCAAGAACGCTGGCAGCGAGCCTCTTCTGTGTTGAAAAGTTGGGCAATTCAGTCGCCTCCAGAAGTGGGGTTGAGAACCTTCAGGTTCATCTCCCGGGCCATCGCCTCGATCTCGTCTCTTTTCTTCATGCCCACGGTTCCGGCGATCCGGACAGCACAACCTTCGGCTTCCAACAGGTCGCCTGGACACTTCACGAGAATCTCTTTCATGCCGCAGGGATGGTATCCCCTGACGCCCTTGGGGCTCCCGTATCCTGCCTTGACGAGTTTTCCCTTGGCTGCAATCTGCTGTCTGAGTTTGTTGTGCAGGCCACGGGGCCGTCTCCAGCTGGGTGAGAGCTTCTTCTTTTTGTGTGAATCGCAACGGTTGAACTCGGGCTTCCTCTTCTTCTGTCTTGCCCGAACTTTCATCAACCTCTCAGTTTCGGAAGTCAACTCCGTCACCTCTTGTCCACCAGGTATATTCCGTCCTGGAATACTCTGATGTCGAACCCTCTGACCTTGGTCGCCTGCTCGATGTTGGCCATCGTCTGACCAACAAGTTCCTTATCGATACCGGTGACGATCACGGTGTCGCCTTTGATCTCCACCTTGGAGTCGCCCATGATCTTGGCGGTGCGGGGCTTCCTCTCGCCCAGGAAGTTGCTTATCAAAAGCTCCTTCTTGGTGGCCTTCAGCTGTATCGGGAAGTGAGAGTAAACGGCCTTCATCCTGTACTCGAAGCCCTCGTTCACCCCTTTGATCATGTTGTTCAGGTGGGCGGCCAAAGTTCCGACCATGGACCTGTGCCGCTTCCTGGTGATCTCGGCGTCCATGACCAGGCCGGATTCGTCTTTTCTGATCTCTATACCAGGATACCAGAGGCGTCTTGAAACCGTCCCCAAAGGTCCGGTAACCGTCACTGTGGCGTCGTCGCTGATCTCCACCTCGACACCATCTGGAATTTCTATATATCGCGCCAACTCTTTGACCATCGTGACCACCTAATAAACGTAAGCCAAAAGCTGGCCGCCGATCCCGCGCTCCCTGGCATCGACGTGAGATACGACTCCCTGGCTAGTGCTCATGATTAGCACGCCGAAGTTCCTGGAGGGAAGGTACCTCTTCTCCCACTTCTCCAGGTCCAGGACCTGAGCCGAGAACCGAGGCTTGATCACGCCGCACCTGTTTATCTTTCCTTGCAAGTTGACCTTGAACATGCCGGACTTGCCGTCGTCTACGAATTCGAACTCACCGATGTATCCAAGATCTGCCATAACCTTCAGGGTGTTGCCGACGAGCTTGGAAGCGGGCTGGATGATGCATTCTCCTTTGCCGACGTCTTCAGCGTTTTTTATGACAGACATGGCATCGGCAAGCGGATCTAACAGTACCATTAGTCATCACCTACGAGTACTTCTCAAAACCCATATCCTGGGCGATCTCTCTGAAACATTGTTTGCAGAGATAGATTCCGTATTTCCTGATTAGCCCCGACTTTCTGCCGCATCGCTTGCAGCAATTTGCGCCTCTGCCGAAGCTCTTGGTATTGATCTTCATGCCGCCTCCACGACGTCTACGCCGTACTTATTTTTGACGTACTCCATGGCGTCGCCTTTGGTGACTCTGTGCTTGGAAGCGATCTTCGTTCTCGCGACGCGCCTTCTGGCAACTCGGTATCCGGGCCGCTTGAGGGCCACCGAGACGTCCATGCCGAAGATCCCGATATCGGGATCGTACTTCATCCCGGGAAAGTCGGTATGTTCCTCGACTCCGAAGGAGAAGTTACCGGTATCGTCAAACTGGCCCGCGCGGAGGGCGCTACCCGCCACTTCCAGGGCGACTTTGAGGAACTCTTCGGCCTCCTCGCCCCTCAGGGTCAGCCTGCACCCGATCGGCTCGCTCTTCTTTATGCCAAAGCCCGGAAGGGTCTTTTTGGCGGTGGACCTGACGGGGACTCGGTTGGTTATCGCGCCGAGGATCGTTTCGGCGTTGACCAGTCTCTGGCCGCTCTCGCCGGTACCTATGTGGACGGTCACCTTGTCGACGCGCGGTTCCAACATGACGTTCATATCTCTGCCCCCAGCTTAATGGCGGGTTTGTCTCTTCCGATCATGAAGACATGATCGATCGTCGTCTCGAAATCATTTTTGCCGGAGATGATTACCCTGTTGGGCCGAGAACTCCTGACGACCTCGATCTCCTTGATCGTCCCGACCTCACCGGAGTGGGACCCTCCCACGACCATGGCGAGGTTCCCCTCTTTGAACTCGATGACGTCTGCGATCTCCTTATCGGGTATCGAGAGGATGACCGAGCTTCCTGTCCCGTAATCGCCCTCGGCGAGGATGTTAGTTCCGTCGTTGAGGTTCAGCTGCAATTTGCCGCCCTTCAGGATCGTCTTGTTCTCGATCCTGCAGAGCTTCCGCGCTTCGCCCTTCTCCAGCTCGTGGAGGTTGAACCTGCCCTTGGCGTCCTGGAGCAATCTGTACTTCTTGTCCAGAGCCGGGACCGATATCACGTCGAAGATCCCCACGGGGAACTTGAGATCCTTTCTCGCCTTTCCGTCGACCAGGACCCCTCCCTCGTGGAGGACGCGCTTAGCCTCTCTGGAGTTGTCGACCAGCCCCAGAAGATCCCTGACCACGACGACGAGGGGTATGCTCCCCTTTGCATAGTGGGGACCGGGTTTGCTCTTGGTCACCCACGTGTGGATCTTCCTTGCGATCGGCCAGCTTCTGGGACTCGCAACCCTCTTTTGATGTCTGCTCACCTAAATCACCTGGAAAAGATCTTCTTGCGTTCTTCGTCGTCCAGCTCCATCTTGGTGATGACGACGTTGGAGGGCTGGACCGCTCTTGGCACCTCGGTTCCGTCGGCCCGGAATACGCTCACACCGGCAACGTGGATGGTGCCGCTCTTGAGGTCCGCCTTCTGGACTTCACCCTCGGTTCCCGCATGGTCGCCGCGCATCATCTTGACAGTATCGCCCACTTTCACCTGAGCGCTGCGAGTCTTCATCTCCTCGCGAAGCTCCTTGGAGAGGGCAGCGTGCATGTACTTCTGCCGTTTGTGAAGGGGAGCGGAGAACCTTTCTTTGCGCTGTTTGCGTGGCTGTTTGCTCTTCATGGTTATCACACTATTATCGACGCGGCCGAGGCGATCTTTCCGTACCGCTCAGCCACTTCTCTGGCCACTGGCCCTTTTATCTCCGATCCCTTGGGAATTCCGGCAAGGTCGGTGATGACAGCTGCGTTGTCCTCGAACTTGACCCTCAGGCCGTCAGGCCTTCGGAACTCCTTCTTCTGGCGGATGATCACCGCGGTCAAGATCTGCTTTCTCATCTCCGGGGTTCCCTTCTTTACAGATACCACGACCATGTCGCCGACTCCGGCACAGGGCATCCTGTTTTTAACGCCCCTGTACCTCTTCACCGATATGACCTCGACCAGCCTCGCGCCGGTGTTGTCGGCGCATTCCAGGCGCGCCCCCGCGTTGATCGGCCTTGGGATACTGGCCTTAAGCCCCTTCATCGCACGACCTCCACCACGACGAAGGACTTTGTCTTGCTGAGAGGTCTGCACTCGGCAACCTTGACGACGTCACCGACCTTCGCCTTCAGACAGGGCGGGTTGTGAGCGTGAAGCTTCGACCGCCTTTTCTCGAACCTATCGTACTTCGTCATCTTCCTTTCGAACTCGCGCAGGACCACCACAGTAGCGGTCATCTTGTCGCTGACCACCGTTCCGTCAAAAACCTGACCGCGAACGGAAAGTTTTCCATGAAAGGGACAATTTGGATCGTCACAGGCCTTCTCAGGTGACTTGACGCCCAGTCCGACATCCCTCATAATTTCCACCTCGATCTCCGTATTTTTTTGTTAATCCTGTTTTCGGGTTGTGAGACTAAAACTGAGCCCTCTGCCTTCACCTTCAGGCCCTGAGACAGGGTGAAAAGGAAGCAGTTGCAGGACTTGGGAACGCGTTTATCTCCACTCCTGGTCTCGATCAGAAAGGTGTTTCGGGTTTCATCAACGACCCTGCCGGATATTCCCACCTGGAAGGGGTTTGTGCCTTCGACGACCTCTACAAGCAGGCCTATCAGCTCATGTCTGACGAGATTCTCAGGAGTTATCATCACGCTGTTACACGCTCCTTCTGTATGGTCTTGATCCTGGCTATGGACCTCTTTATCTCCCTTATCCTGCCAGGGTTCTCCGGGGCGCCGCCAGAGACGACGAGCCCCCTCTCCCGGATCAGCTCGCTTTGGAGCTTTTCAAGCTCCTCACCCAGCTCCTCGGGGCTCATATTCCTCAGTTCATCGACCCTGAATATCGCCATGTCAAGTCACGCTCTCGTCTCACACTTCGCTCTTCGGCTCTTCCTCGGAGACTTCCTCCGCAGGAACCTCTTCCTCGACGACCGTCTCTTCAGTGATCGCCTCTTCGGCTACCGTCTCTGCGGGAACCTCCTCTTCAGCGACGATCAGCTCCTCGGAGACCTCTTCCTCGACGACCGGTTCTTCGATGATCGCCTCTTCGGCGACCGTCTCTGTAGGGACCTCTTCCTCGGTGATCTCGACCTCCAGGTCCTCGACGACTATCTCCTCGACGGGTCCTTCGGTCTCGGTTTCCAGAAGCTCCTCCAGCTCGTCTTTCTTCTCCTCAACTGGAGCAAGTTCCTCTGCCGTCTCCTTGGATGGCGGAACTATCAGGAACCTGTCTGGAGGTATGGCGTCGGGAGGTACGATCCTCACCTGGCAACCGATGGTTCCCAGTTTCTTCACCGCCACGGCGTATCCGTGGTCAACGATCTCCTGGGAGGGTTTGCCCGAATGCTTGACGTAACCTGCCAGGAACTTCTCGACCCTGGATCGAGGTCCCGTCACCTTGCCGCTCAGGATTATCTCGCAGCCTAGGGCTCCACTCTCCATGACCCTCCGAAGGGTGGTCTGGCCGGCCTTTCTGAAGTACCAGCCTCTTTCAAGGGAGCTAGCCAGCCTGTTGGCCACGACCTGGGCGTTCAGCTCGGCCTTGCCCACGTCCTGCACGTCTATCTGGGGGTTGTCCAGACGGAAGTTCCGGTCCAGGTTCCGGGTGAGCTTTCTGATCAGCTTTCCGCCCTTCCCGATGACCATTCCAGGCTTTTCGGCATAGACGGTGATCTGGATCCCCATAGGGGTCCTGTTCATCATCATGCCGCCGTACCCGGCCCGACTGAGCTCCTTGGACAGATACTCGTGGACCAGAGCTTTGGTAAAGCCGTCCTCTACAAATTTCTTCTCTACGCCCAAGTTAGCTCACCTCGGTCAATATCAGCTCTATCGATACGGTCTCCGTATCCTTGGGGGTGGCTCTGCCCATGGCTCTTGGCATCCAGCCCCTCAGGGTTCTGCCCTGCTTGGTGGAGATGTAGGTGATCTTCATCTCAGCAGGGTCAAGCCCCTTGTACTCGGCGTTGCTGGTGGCGTTGATCAAAACGCCCAAAACGGCTTTGGCCGCCTTTTGGGGGTACCTGCCAGCATCCCAGCCCACAAGGCCACGCCTGTGGGGGATTTTCTTGTTGTGCCGCTTGAAGGGCACTGGCCTCTTCAGGGCGATCACATCTTCCAGGTATGCCCTTGCGGTCTCTGCTCGCATCCCCTTTATCGTCCTGCAGATCTCCAGAGCGTGTTTGGGCGAGATGTGATGTTCTGTGCCCATCGCCCTGGACGATTGCTCTTTTTCAGGGGTGATGGAATATTTCAGTCGTCCCAAAATTCACACCTCACTTCAACGGCACGAACCTGCTCGATCGGGTGGCGCCCACACCGGCGCTGCCGTGAGAGACCCTTCCTCTGGTCAGGGAGTACTCGCCGAGGTAATGGCCGACCATCTCCGGCATGATCTCGACCCGGTTGAAGGTCTTACCGTTATAAATCTCGATCGTCTTTCCCACCATCTCGGGAAGGACTATCATGTCCCGAAGGTGGGTTCTCACCACGTCTCGGTTCTTGACCCTGGAGAGCAGCCTTCTGTGATCCTTGGTCAGGCCCCTCTTCAGCCTTCTTCGCTGCCTTGCTGGAAGAAGCGCCATCAGCTCGTCCATGTTGAGCTTGTTCAGCTCATCGACCTTGAGGCCGCGATAGGTGAACTCCTCTTTCCTCTTCGGAAGCCTTGATCCTGATTTCCTCGCCAAAACAATCCCTCTTTAACGCTTTCCGGTCCTTCTGGCCGCAATGGACCCGACCTTACGACCGGGGGGTGCGTTCCTGCTGACGGTCTTGGGCCTTCCTGGATGCTGCCATCCACCGCCACCGAAGGGGTGGTCCACCACGTTCATGGCCACGCCTCTGACCCTGGGATACTTGCCAGCCTTGGACTTCATCTTGTGGTATTTCTTTCCAGCTTTTACGAAGGGCTTGTCGGTCCTGCCGCCGCCAGCGACGACCCCTATCGTCGCCATGCACTGGGGGTTGAGCCACTTCATCTCTCCGCTGGGGAGCTGGACGACGGTCTTCCCCACATCGTGGGCTATGAGTATGCCGTAAACTCCGCTGGATCTCGCGAACTGGCCACCGGACCTCGGGCTCGACTCGATGTTGCAGATGGGAATTCCCTCGGGGATCTCTGCGAGATGCAGTGAGTTGCCCGGCTTGATCTCGGCAGAGGCGCCACAGGCTATCTCCTGGCCGACGTAAACGCCCTCTGGGACTAAGATGTATCTTTCCTCATCGTTGTCGAGGATCACTCTCGCCACCGGGGCGTTCCGGGCCGGATCGTGGACGATGTCCTTTACGAGCCCTCGAACGGTCTCGTCCCGGTCCACCTTCACGTGCTTGAGCTCCGCCCTGAACTTGTGAGAGGGTGCCCGGTAAGTCGGGGTTCCTCGACCTCGGTTCTGTTGTATAATTCTGTGCCCCATAACCTCACCTCACAGCAGTCCGAGCGTTGTGGCCAGCTCGTTGGCGCTGCCGTCGCCTGCCAGCTTCACGGCCGCTTTCTTCTCGCCCTTGGAGGTGATCATCGTCCTTATCGAGATCACATCGACGTCGTAGAGCTCTTCCAGTTCCTTCTTGATCTCTTTCTTGTTGGCCTTGATGTTCACCAAAAACTCCATGGTGTTGTCGGAGTCGATCATGTTGGTGACCTTCTCCGTGATGAACGGACTCTTAATGACCATAGGTCTCACCCAGCCATTTCAGAGAGGATTCGGTCCAGACTGTGAGCCTGCCGGCTTGGGTACCGGGAGCTAGAAGCTCGGCGTTCAGCCTGTCCACTGTGGTGATGTCAACGCCCGGAAGGTTTCTGGAGGCTCTGATCAGCCCGCTGTTTTTGCCTGCCACTATCAGCAGGCTCTTTGGATGCTTGTACTTTCTGCCCCGCATCTTGCCTCGGCCCGCGCGGATCGTTCTGCCGTTCTTGGCCCTCAAAACGTCTTCCCAAAGGCCGCAGGCCGCCAGGAAATTTCGGACCTCATTCGTCTTCTCAACAGCTTCCAGGTCGTCTTTTGCAACGAAGACCGATTCGCCTGAGAATACGTGGCCTCTGGCCCTTACGAGATCGGCGTTCGCGGTTGCTGCTATCGCTGAACGGATCGCCTTTCTCCGCTCTTTGGCGTTCACCTTCTCGGTTCTGTCCGCCTCGGGTTTTGGGGGGTGGGCTCTTCGGCCACCCTTGGCTTGGGGGACCCTGGCAGCTCGCCTTCCGTTTATGATCCTTGGAACTCGAGAGACTCCGCGGCAGGTTCCCCAGGACTGGGCAGAGGTCTTGAGGCCCGAGAGATTACTTGGACCGTAGGGCTGAAGCCTGTTGGCCTGGGCCGCCAGAACCGCCCTCTTTATGAGGTCCGGTCTAAACTCCTCGTCGAAGACCGACGGGAGGTCAACCTCTCCGACCTCATTTCCAGATAGATCGATAACCTTTGCCTTCATCACAATCCCTGCTTCGAGTCTGTGCTGACGTAGAGGACCTCGGGCGTCTTTGCCACGGCGTCCTTGGATCTAACCGCGTTTCTCATTCTGACCAGCCTCTTGGAGGGGCCGGGAACGCTTCCGCTGATGATGGCGTATTCGCCCCTAACGACGCCGTATCCCGGGAAACCGCCCTCGGGCGTTATTTCGCCGCCGTCGGATCCGATGGCCAGAATTCTTTTGTTGAACTCAGTTCTCTGGTGGTAGCCCATCTGGCCCAGGAGGGGGACCGTCCACCTCACGTGGTGGGGGTTCCAGGGGCCGAGGTTGCCTATGTGGCGGCGTTTGCCGCCTCGGGAGTGTTTCCTCTTCTGGAGCATTATGCCCCAGCGCTTGACGGGACCCTGAGTTCCCTTGCCCTTGGTGATGGCAGAGACGTCGATTATCGATCCAGTGCCGAAGACGCTGGAGATCGGCACCGTGGAGCCGAGAAGGCCACGGGCCAGCTCGAACTGGTCTTCGATGCTGCCACTGTTTACCTGAATCTCCATCAGGTCAGGGTTCTTCTTGGGAACGCCCGTCAGAAGCTTGGGGTTTGTATAAGCGATCAAACGCAATTCAGCCATCTTGTCTATTTGAGCCCCGATGTCATCGAGAGAGACGCCCCTCTTGTTCTTGGGGACGGTGATCGACCTTGCGAGGTACGGGTCCAGCTTCTCTGACCAAGCCTCTCCCGCAGCCCTCACGCCGCCGTTGTACTTCTCGTAGACGCGAAGGGCGGCTATGCTGAGGGGCGGTGTCTCCAGAATGGTCACCGGCACGCTGATCTCCATGCCCTCCGTGAGGCTGTTAGGCTTGTCGTCGATCATTATGAGATGGGTCATGCCGGCCTTGTACCCGGCAAAACCGTCCATTCTGGCTTTCTCCTCGCCAGCGGCCCAGTATCTCGTCCTGGGGACCTGGCTCTTAGCCCGTTTTCGGGGGCTGGAGGCCAGCGAACCTCGTCTTGGTCGGTGTATGGTTGCCATTTAGCCCTCCAGTGATCGCATCAGGTTGACCTGGGAAAGGGTGGCGAAGATCGCCTCTTCAAGCCTTACCGTTTCGGTTCCCTGATGCGGTATGGTGTTAATCACGCAACATCCTTCCATCGTTTCGCTGCTCAAGAACGCATCAACGCCGCGTGCGGGCGAGCCGAAGACCACTTCCAGACCACGCTTTAGGCCTTGACGTATCGTCTGCCTCAGGAGGTCTGGGGTTGCTGGCGTGCCCTGTCTGGACGTGGCCACGACTAGGCTCTCTGTTGAGCGGACGTGCTCGTCCAGGTTCGGGATGACCTCGGTTTCGTAGCCCCAGTAGTGAGGTATCTCCGATCGGTCTACCGGCTCCGCGGCGAGGGGTTTCAGCGAAAAGACTCTGACGTTCAGGCGCTGCCCCGCCAAAAACCGCTTCGCGGTTTTGAGGGGCAATGGGCACTCAACACCTATGTCCACCCATGCGCCGTTGTCAGATCCCACT
The DNA here is from genome assembly GCA_002502785.1 of Methanothrix harundinacea. Classification (GTDB taxonomy): domain Archaea; phylum Halobacteriota; class Methanosarcinia; order Methanotrichales; family Methanotrichaceae; genus Methanocrinis; species Methanocrinis harundinacea_A. The sequence goes on from DAQG01000046.1 coordinate 43,798, forward strand.
TCGTCGACTACTAAACCTACTCTGAACTCGCCGACCTTGAGCGTTGAAACCTTTGAGCTTGTGGGATGATGAGCGGTGCGCAGCGGCGGCAGGATGCCAACGTACCTCAACGCTCTTTCCCTAGGAAAGAGCCTTTTTCGGAGGTACTGGGGCGTCTCTGCGTACTGCAGGACTCGGGATATGAACCTGGAGTCATCAAACTCCTCATCGCGATAGATGACGATCCTGTCCACCCGAAATACCGCAGCTGCTCTTGCGATCTGGCCCACCTTGAGGGTGCGTATTCGCAGGTCCGCCGACTCCATTGTAGCGGAGGACGGAATCAAGATGGACGTCTCGCTGTCACCGATCATCGGATCTTACCCCCAAGACCTATTCTTGATATAAAAAGGTTTGGAGAGGAAAAAGAAGCCCATTTCAGCGCCGGATCTCCCGGCCCTGCCTTATCTGATACCATTGAATTGCCTACCTTGTCCCCACACCCACGCTTCAGCTACTATATTATATCTCTCGTCATGGCACGGGCCTGAAGGTCCTGGGGTCGAGGGTGAGGGCCGTCTCGCAGTAGGAACATATCGTGTCAAGTCCCGTGTCGGACAAAACTGCTCTATCAACAACCTCCTGGGGCGGAAGGTACTGGGTCATCTCCTCGCCGCAGAAGGGGCACTTTATCTTCAGCCACTCGAGGCTGGTTAAGTCCCGTATATTTAGTATCACCTCTCCGAGGGCGTCTGAGTAGGTCTCCCGGGAAAAGGTGATCGGCTTGAGGTGCCTTATCAGGACGGGAATCTCCGCCTCCACCTCCAGGAGCGGGATCATCAGCTGGTCGATCCCGGAGGCAAAGCCTATCTCCTGGTTGACCCTTGGCGAGACCACCCCATCCAGCGTAAGAAGGGCGATGACGCAGTCTGAGTGGCGGATCCCAAACCTCACTCTATCGCCCGGCGACACCCCTCGGGCGCGCCGGTAGATGGCGACGAAGCTCTCAAGCCCCACCCTCCAGAGGGCTTCGGCCAGCTCCCGGGCCAGGGGCTCGTCCTCCTCGCAGTGGGTGATGTAGACTTTGGTGATCATGAAAGTGAAACTCCGAGGGGTTATGGTCGTGAGGGGTATTCACAGTTTCCGTCGATCTTCTCGAACATGTCCTACCGAAACGATGGGAGCATAGCCTTTCATGGGAAGCTCGGGTTCAGAGAATGCGGCCGCTTCAAGGCTATCGGGAGAAAGTGGGGGTGAGGACTTCGACGCCATATGGATGCAGAGGATGCTTTGAGGTTGGTCTGCCTATTTGTCTTTTCAGGGACACCTTCTCAGGTCTCGGCGAAGTGTGCTGTTCTTAAAACGCTGCGATTTGTGGCGATGTGCAAAGGTTTAAATAGTGACAAGCCTTTCTAGCATTCCGCGTTAAGCTGTTCTGTTTTATGGTTTTTCGCAAAGGATGGTGCAAAGTTTGTACGGTAATAATAGAGGCTCTTTTGGTGCCAGCGGGTTTGGTCCCTCTGCGCCAGTAGAGACTGGTAAGGAATACGACGTTGAGATCGAGGACATATCAAGACAAGGAGATGGCATCGCCAGAATTGAGGGTTTTGTCATCTTCGTTCCAGAGACCGGGGTTGGCGATAAGTCCACCATAATGGTCGATAAGGTTATGCAAAGGTTCGCAATAGCCCACAAGGTCTAAAATTATCATCTGCCTTAAGCGTCGTTGGCGGTCTGCGCAGCGATTTCGCTGCGTTAGACTGCTTTACTAATAGACACTTTGTTTATCTCTCGCCTTCGATCTGCTCGATTTCTCGGGACGAGGATCTTCTGTTTGGCGATCTGCTCTATGCCGGTGGCAAGACGGAAGAAGTAAGAAGGGTGGAGTTCGGGGCGAATTTATCAGCTCCATAGGCTTCTTGACCTTTTCGCTGTTTTTGTGTGGCGGCTAGGGTTATGCAGTGACGAATACGCACAAAAAAAAAAACAAGATATTTAAAATTAAGGAGATATGTATATGGGCAAGACGTCAAACCAAGACTCAACAGAGGAACAGAATCTGGACAGCACGCTCAAAGAAGAAGCAGAAGGCTACGGGGATCTGGTGGCCATATCGGTGGTCCACAAGGTGAGCATGAGAGCACTCCGATCCAGGTTGAAGGAATTGCAGATAGATCGAGTATGAATACGTCAACTGTAAAGTGAAATTGAACGAAAAAGTGACTTGATTATGAGTGAAGATATGAATGGAAATTTGACGATCGATGAGAATACCATCATAGCAGAAATAGCTGAAAGGATCAGATGGACCGCCCAGGGGTGGCCCGTGCCGGAAGGTAGAGAGGACGACCGGGCGCTTCAGAAGTGTTACTCCTGGCTCGCGGTGCAGGATCTCCCTCTTGCGGTGGTACCTGAGAACGATTCCGAGTTCGACGAGTTTGTATCTTCGAACATCTTCCTGAAGATCAGCTTCGACGGCCGAGACCTCAACGATCTGGGTTTTGTCACCAGAGAGTACGTTGAAACTTTCGGTCGGATAGAAAATGTGAACTTCGTTCCTGCCGCCTTTGGAGCGAAAAAAATGTTATCAAGGCTCAAGGCCTTCAAGTTCTCCTCGGATGAACAAAAATGAGGTCCGGATTATACGATCCCGATCTCCAAAACCCGAAACGACCTTTCGCCTGAGTGCCTCTTTTATGCCGCGATCGATTTGACGATCGTTTTGTGACCTCACTCTCTCTCTTCGATCTTATCGACAACAGCCTCACAGAAATGGCAGCGGGTCTCTCTTTCTATAGACTAGGGCCTGGCAGATGGCTATGAGATCTCCAGTCTCGGTTTTGACCTGGATGCTGTAGGTTGCAACTCTGTTGGACCTGCTGACCTCTTTTCCTTCCGCCAGGAGGGTGTCCCCCTTCTTCGGACTGCTGACGTAGGTGACGCTCATGCTGAGGGCCACAGATACCGTGCCGTGGGAGTTTGAGGCGACCTCAAAGGCCTCGTCGATCAGGGAGAATATGGCTCCACCGTGGGCCATACCGAAGACGTTCTCCATATCCTCGGTGAACTTCATCTCCACCAGTGAGCGGCCGCTGTCCACCTCGACCAGTTTGAGCCCCATCTTCTTCGCGTAGGGCTCCTCTTCGACCCTCTTTCGGATCGCCTCGAATATCTCTTCACCCATCAATCAGCATCTCCCAACAATCGCTTTTGCCGTCTGAACTATTTATCTCAACGTCTCAAAGTTTGAGGTCGTATCTGACCTCGGTGACGGTGCTACCCCAGATCTCGGAGGTCTTCTCTTCCCTCCTCTCAAAGCCCAGGGATTCGTAGAGGCTTGTTGCGGCCTCAAGCCCCCGAACCGTCCAGAGGAAGACTCTGGAGTACCCGACAGATCGAGCGAAGTCCAGCGCCTCCTTCACGAGCTTCCGACCAAGGCCCTGTCCTCTTACCTCCGGGTCCAAGAGGAGCCATCGGAGCTGGGCCTCGCCGTCGGAGACGTTCACGATGGCGACAGACCCGACGATCGGTCCCGCTTTTCCTTCTCCGACCTCCTCGGCACCCACCACACGCTCGACGATCCAGATCCGGTCCCGATCCGATCTGGACTTGACGAACTCGGCCAGAGGTCCTGCGACGTAGGCATCGAAGGTGTGGTCCCACCCCTGCTCCTCGGCATAAACGACGCCGTGAAGGTGCACCACAATCCCTATATCGCCGGGTCTCAGGTCAGTTCGTATCGAGATCGAATGGTTCCGGTTCTTTGAGAGCTTCGCCAACATGTCGCGAGTCGTCTTAGCATCTCGACATATTTCAAAATTGCCTTTCTCATCCCTCTCCTTTTGTTGTTAGGCGGTGAACTTTTAGTCCTAGCCCGGCAAAGGTCTGAACATGGGTCCAGAAGATCGGCCAGATGTCGGAATCGGTATAGAGCCCGCCGGGAGCGACGCGGAGGCGCCGAAGTCGTGGGAGTCGGCCGAGGGCCACAGGTTCGCCCTCGAGGTCCTTCAGCTAAGGGTCAGGAGAGATATCTTGAAGTTCATCGGCGAGGGCGTCGTGTCCACGGAGGAGATCGCCGAAAAGTTCGGCATCCACGAGAGGCAGGCAGCCTTCCACCTGGCTATGCTCGATAAAGCCCTGGTTGTCGAGCCAGTTTCCGGCGGCTACAGGTCCACGCCCACCGGCCTGCTCTATCTCGAGAAGGTCGAAACCTCGTACCCTGGAAAATTTTAAACGATATGGTGTCCATAAAGTTCTGGGTATATTTCTGGCGGGTGAGCGATTTTGAGAACAATCTTGCAGTTAGGGCTCGCTTTGGCGGTGGGCCTGGCTTTGACATTGGGGACGGGCCTCGGGGCGGATCTCGTCATGGAAAAGAGCCCGAGCCTTCTGAAAACTCCCCTGGACGCATCCATCGGATCGAGGCTCAGCATAGTTGAGCCGGTTGAGGCGGCTAAAGAGCAGGAAGAACGTTATTTTCTTGTCGGAACCCTGGACGACATCAAGGCGGTCATAGTAACTGACGCTGGCGAGCAGCAGACCAGTCTCAAGGGCGAGATCGTCTTCGCAACCGAGCCGGATGAGCGGGGCGATCTCAGCCTGGTTCTGACCAGGCTCAACCTGGTATCGAGCGGGGTTGCCACAAAGAAGGGCGAGTCGGGGGTCATCGGCCTCAACCTGGCCGAGCCTGAGTACAAGGGCACCTACGATTCCAGAACCGGCCACTTCTCGGCCGAGTTCGATTCCACCCTCCACTACGCCCAGATCGACGAGATCATGGGCTACATTCCCAGCAAGTCCGAGGAGGGCGACCTCTTCCTCTCCTACACCGAGTCGATGGGAGGCAAAATAGAGGGGAGGCTTCCAGAGGGGATGAAGGCGGCGGACGAGGGCGAGGTCACCATGAACGCCGAGATCCGTCTGGAGCTTGAACGCACCGTCGTCGGATCGCTCCGGAGCATGGTGGTCTACCTCGACATCACTAAGCTTTGGTGGTACTTGGAGACCAGCCCCTCCGAGATCCTCCTGGTCCAGCCGGTCTTCATAGGTACTGGACCCTCGGACCCTTCGGCCACGGGAACCGTCTACAACACCCTTCTGGACGGATCGGCGGAGATCTGGGACCGGTGCGGAACCGTCCGGTGCATTGCAATCCGGTCCAGGACCCCCGTCTACATCAACAACAACGCCTACCGGGTGCTGAACAGCGAGGCTGAGGCTGCAGCCCTCCGGGCGGAGGTCAACGTCGCGGATGCGGTGGAGGTCTTCGTGGTGGAGGAATGGGATCCATACTATGACGGCGGCGGAGCATGCTGGAGCAGCGGGACCGCCTCCGCCAAGATCGTGACTTGTGATCAGCAGATGGCAGTGCCATGCCCGATGCCTGCTGGCCTCTGGGGATGTTCGGTCGCCGAGGGCGGCTCTTGCGGCGACGTGAATTATTACCATCTCGCCCACGAGCTGGGCCACGCTTTGAACCTCCTCCATCCTGGAGAGTATCGGTCGGGGATGGTGGCGGGATCCTCGGGTTCGATCCTGGAGCCCAGCGGCTTTTGTCGCGACAACCCGGACGTTCAGAGCGCTAGAAACTGCCGCAGCGCCTCAAGTCCGCTTCTATATTCGGGCAGATCCACCTGCACGGGAAGCCCCGACATCATGGACTGAAGGCCCGGAGGCTGCCCCATGGGGCCGGTCCCCGGGCAGCTTTCGATCATTTTTGTCGTAGGATTTTTTTGATAGAATATTCGTTGATAGGATAAGCCCCAAAGGTCATTCCCTCAAAACCCCCATCCATCCGGTCCCGCCGCAGGCTGGGCATCCCTTGATGCAGAGCCTTCCTGTGCCGTTGCAGAGGGCGCACCGTTTCGCGGGCTGGGCTACCGTCACCATCCCTCGACCGCAGCAGGCGGGGCAGCGCCTTCCTCCAGATTCGCCCGCGCCTTTGCAGAATGCACAAGTTTCGGGAGCATGCTTCGCCGGGGACATAGACATGCTTCGGTCTATTCAGGGTATGATATATTACCTGCTCCACTGCCATGGCGCTTGCAAACCACCCCTGCCCTGTAACAATTAAACCGAAAAGCTTATTACTAAATATGATTGTAGCATGAAATGCCGCGCGAACGGCGCCATCCTGACCTCCACCGCACGAAAGCCTTGTGCCGAATCTGTGCTCATTTCGACAGAAAAGTGCCCGAACGTTGAGCGACGTTCGGGCCCGCTCTCCCGCTATCAACGGTTGGAAGGGTGGCGTTCAGCCATCGGGCCGGGTCCAACGGTCACGATCGGGATAATGGCGAGAGAAGCTGTCGGCCACCAGACCGTATCTTTCTCCTATTTTTTTATTATTCGGTATTAGCCCCTTCTACCGTACTTGATCGCGAGAAATATCCTCTGAACAGCGGTCAGGTTTGAGAGAACCGCGGCGAGGACGATGGCGCCCACCAGCCAATCGTTCCCGAAGAGGAGGGCAATGATCATCCCGGCGTAGATTAGGATAAGCCTCTCGGCCCTTTCGAGAAGCCCTCCCATCTTTTTTGCCAAAACCTCCTGGTCCTCGACAAGGCCCCGGTGGTCGGCGTAGGCTCGGACGAAGGAGGTCATCACCGCCCCGAAGATGAGGATCCCAATCCAGGCGCCGATCGGGATCAAAAACCAGGTTTCTGGGCCGAGATAAAAAAGGAGGCCGAGGATCAGGAGGGCTTCAACGTATCTGTCGAGGACCCCGTCCAGAAAGGCTCCGGCCGCCGAGGTCCGGCCAGTCGCCCTCGCAACAGCCCCGTCCACCATGTCGAGGGCCCCCGATAGGAGGAATAGAAGGAAGCCGAGGAGGAGCCTGTGGTCCCAGAGGGCCAAAAACCCACCGAAGGCGACCGCCAGGGCGAGGGCGGTCCAGGCGTTGGGGGATAGGCCGAGACGGGAGAGGCCCGCCAGAGATCTGTCCACCTTCTTTCCGTCCACCAGACGGGACTTGAGCATCGAGGTCGGAGACGAAATGGAGGTATTAAACCCTTTTGTCCTCTTCTAACCAGAATTTCAGGTCACAATCCCAGATCTGCCAGGAACCGCTCGATCCTGTCGATCGCCTCCAGGATCTCCTCTCTCGATGTGGCATAAGAGCAGCGGAGGAACCCCTCGCCGCTTTCACCGAAGGCGTTTCCTGGAACTGCCGCCACCTTCTGCTCTTTTAAGAGCTGTTCCGCAAACTCCTCGGAAGAAAGGCCCGTCCCCTCGATGGAGGGAAAGGCGTAGAAGGCTCCCTTCGGCTCAAAGCAGGGCAGGCCGAGCCTCTCCAGCTCTGAGACGAAGAGGCGCCTCCTTCTGTCGTACTCCCGCTTCATCGCCTTCATCTCCGACTCGCCCCGGCGGAGGGCTTCGACCGCCGCCACCTGGGCCATCGTCGGGGCGCAGAGCATCGTGTACTGGTGAACTTTGGTCATCGCCCCTATGATCGCGGGGTCTCCGAGGGCGTATCCTACCCTCCATCCAGTCATGGCGCAGGACTTGGACATCCCGTTCAACAGGACCGTCCTATCTTGCATTCCCTCGAGCTGGGCGAAGCTCGCGTGCCTGCCGTTGTAGGTGAGCTTGGCGTATACCTCGTCTGAGATGACAAGAAGGTCGTTTTCCATCACCAGGTCCGCGATCTCCTCCAGGTCCTCCCGGGTCATGATCGCTCCGGTGGGGTTGTTCGGGTAGCTCAAAACCAGGGCCTTCGTCTTCTCGTTTATGGCGTCAGCGAAGTCCTCGGGACGGAGCTTGAACTCTTCGGATAGCCTCGTGGCGACAGGCCTTGGAACGCCTCCCGCGAGGAGGATATCGGGGACGTAGGCGACGTAGCAGGGCTGAGGCACGATCACCTCGTCGCCGGGGTTCAAAGTCGCCCTGAAGGCGAGGTCGACGGCCTCGGAGACGCCGGTGGTGACCAGGATCTCCTCTTCGGGATCGTAGTCGAGGCCCAGGTCCTCTTTCGTCGATTCCGCCAAGATCTCCCTCAGCTCCAGAAGGCCCTTGTTTGGGGTGTAAGAGGTGTGGCCGCCTTCAAGAGAGTAGATGCATGCTTCCCTGATGTGCCAGGGGGTCGCAAAGTCCGGTTCTCCCACCCCGAGGCTGATCACGTCCTCCATCCCCACGACGATGTCGAAGAACTTTCTGATCCCCGAAGGCGGCATCTCCCTCACCGTCGTCGAGAGGTGGGAATCGGGACGCCAGAGAGCGGGCTTCTCCATAGCGAGCTTCTTGTTTTCTGCGCCGATCTCGCTATTCGTCATGCGGTGACCACCAGTCGTTTGGGCTGGGTCCTGTCGTAGAGGATGACCCCGTGCTCCTTGTAGCTTTTGAGGACGAAATGGGTGCAGGTCGACTCGACCCCTTCGAGGGTCGCTATCTTCTCGGTGACGAAGAAGGCGACGTCCTTCATGGACCTGCCCCTGACCGTGAAGGATATGTCGTGGTCGCCGGATATCAGCCTCACCGACTGGACTTCGGAGAACCGGGCGATCCTCTCGGCGATGGCGTCGTAACCCTTGTCCCGCTGGAGAGATACCTTCAGCTCGATCATGGCGTAGACGTAGCCGTCATCGATCTTCTCCCAGTTGATCATGGTCATGTACTTCCTTATGACCCCCGACTCCTCCAGGCTCTTGATCTCTGCTGCGACCTCCTCCTCTGAACGGCCCAGCAGGGTTGCGATCTCCCCTGGGGTGGCCCTGGCGTTCTCCTCCAGCACCTCTAAGATCTCCTTGGCGAAGTCCCTCATAGATCCTTCCGTTTCGATCTGAAAAGGATTATAGTTTTCCTCTGGGGTTTGCCCCCCCCTTTCCCGTCACGTCACTGCGTTTTTACGGGGCGTGACGACATATTTGTCCAAAGGCGAATCGAGAAACGTCACCACCAGTCTCTGATGAGCATCTCAAAGAAGGTCCCATTCCATGTGGTGTTGACGTGAAGGGGAATCGGGTCCACAGGGCCGGTGAGGTTCTCGAAATCGCGGAACATGCTATCGTTTCTCATGAGATGATAGAAGGGTGGATCCGCTCCGGCTGGTGATCTGGTCTCGTTGAAGATCCCCTCCCCTGCTGAGCGGTTCACAAACCCGATCCCCTCTCCGGCCAGGAGAGCCTCCAGCTCGTCCAAGTCGCCGGTGAAGTTGAGGGCGAGTGGGTCCAGAGCGGGCGATGCCGCCGCCACCGTCGAGAAGAGAAGGAAGAATATCAGACGCACGTTCTGCCTCCGGAATCGATAGAATTTTGGTTTTAAGCCCCGGGCGTGATTCGAACACGCGACCTAGTGATTACAAGTCACTCGCTCTAGCCAGCTGAGCCACCGAGGCCCGTTTCCTCTCGTACCATCCTCAACATTTAAAGACTTTGCTCCGCCCGGACCCGGTCCAGGAGCCTGCAGCTTGCGCAGATCCCGTCGCTGGACGGCTCTCCGCACCGGTTGCAGGGTATGACCTCGTAAGAGCCGGGGGGCTCCCGCGCGAGGATTTTGTCAAAGCCTTTCATGATCGAGTACTTGGTTCCAGGGTGCTTCGCCTCGATCTCGTTCAAGAGGTCTTTCACCTCCTGCCTCATGGCCCTCGATATGTAGGGACAGGCCGAGGTGTCGATGGGAATATTGTGGGTTATGGCGTAGATTCCCATCTCTTTCTCAGGAACGCGGCGCAGCGGCTTTATTCGGGGTACCATGCCCGCAAGAGCCCTCTTCGGTCTGAGCCTGTAGAGCCGGTCGACGTCCCCTTTCAGATAGTTGAGCATCACCGTTTGGGCCTCGTCGTCGAGGTTGTGGCCTGTGGCGACGGCGTCGGCCGAAAGCTCCCGAGCCGTTTTGTTCAGAAGCCCCTTCCGGAGGACGCCGCAGAAGCTGCATGGTCCCTGGGCGTGGCCCTGGGAGGCCATCAGGTCTGTGGTGACGCCGAAGTTGTCCTCGAGCTTCTCGACGACGTGCTCGATTCCGAGCTGCTTTGCAACTGCCTCCGCCGCCTGAATCGTCTTCGTCCTGTATCCCTCGATACCCTCGTCGATGGAGATGGCCAAAAGCTCCACGTCATCTCTGTATGAGAAGAGGTTGTGGAGGATCATGAGAAGGGAGGAGCTGTCTTTGCCGCCGGAGACGGCCACTGCTATCCTGCAGGGTTTCCCGAATATCCTGTAGGCCCGGAGGACCTCCTTTACCTTTCTGTGGACGTCCTCCTCGAAGTGCTGGGCGCAGAGGTGCTTTCCCGAGTACTTCTGAAATATCACAGCCCGCCCCGAGCACTTGTCGCATGATATCATCGTACCGACCGGGATCTGCTGAGATATAAGAACATATCCCGTCACCGGTTGATCTTGTACCTCGTGATCGCCGCAACCCCTCCCAGGGCACAGAGCCTCTTTCCCGGCTCAAACTCCGAGCTGAAGATCACAACCCTTCCTCTGGCGTTAGAAACCGACCTCACCAAGTCGTCCATCTCGGGTCTTCGGACCAGATCGCCTGAGACCATCAGGGTCTCGACGGCCCCGATTTCCACAGCACCTTTCACCTCGGCGGGACCGTAAGCTGCTCTGCCATCGGTGGCGATCTCTCGGAGCAGGTCTTCGATCAGGGTCGTCTCCAGGGCGAGCCTGCTCACTTCCAGGATCTTGTCTATGGCACCTCGTCGGAGTACCTCTTGGAACCCCGAGACCCCCATGGTGGTGGCGTCGTACAGGATGATCCTTGATGCGAGGTCTGGGTAGGCAGCATCGATCCTCTTTTTTAGATCCTCCTTGGTGAAGCCGGGTCCTGCCAAAATCACCCTGGAATCGGAGACGGCAACTCTGTTGAGCTCCTTTGCAGCCTCGTCCAGAAACTCGGACCTGCGGTCGCCCCCTTTGCCGCCCATGCCTTTGCCTCCTCCCATCTTGATCTCCGAGGCGGTCTCGACGCCGAACTGTCGGAGGACCCCGATCGCAGCCTCCCCCTCCTCGATCAGGGCGATCACCACCTTCGGCCGTTTCGCCTCGGCCACGGCCTCCTTGATCCGCGCAATCTCGTCGGGCCGCCACCTCTTGATGATCGAAACGTCGGCCCCCGGCTCCAGGTTGAGGGTGTGATAGGAGGCGACGTCCGGTCCTACCTCGATCACCCCGTGGACCCGGAGCCAGTTGGAGTGGGTGTGAAACTCCACCGACTCCGCCCTTATGCCGAGCCTCACCGGCCTTCGTTCCAGCTTTTCGGGCCGGAGCTTGTCGGTGGCGGCGGTCGCCTTTCGGTGGGTCAGAGCGAAGACGAGGTCGCCGGGGGCGATCAGGTACTTGAGGTGCCAGAGGTCGTCGATCGACTCGGGCACGAGGGTGATCTCCCCCTCCTCGCCGCGGAGGCTCTTTTTCAGAACGCGCATGAGATATCCTTCGGATCAAAAGGCTTAAATGGATTGCCTGAAAAGGCAGGGTTCGAGCCGCCATAACTCAGTTGGTAGAGTGTCTGGCTGTTAACCAGATCGTCACAGGTTCGAGCCCTGTTGGCGGCGTCTAAAAAAAACGTTTCTTGGGCCTGTAGCTTAGTCCGGTTAGAGCGCTCGGCTCATAACCGAGTGGTCGCCGGTTCAAATCCGGCCAGGCCCATTTTCCCAAATAAACTCAAAAACTCGGAAGCTGGCTCAGCAGCCGGAAGCCTCTTCTGCCAGGGTTTTGGCGGCAACTTGCCAGGAAGATATCTTCTTTTTGTTCAGCCCGGTCTTTTCGGCCAAGTCCTCAGCCTCGGCTCCGGCGAGATCGAGGGCGGTCTTGACCCCGGCAGCACCGAGCTTTTCCAGGGTCTTGGGGCCGATTCCCGGGATTTTGGCGAGAGCGTCTACCTCGGCCTTCTTCTTCGCCTCCTCGGCCTTCTTCGCCTGCCACTGATCGAAGTTGCACTTGGGGCAGCCCAGGTCCCAGGGCCGTTTGCCCTTGTTGATTATGCGGATGTGGTACATCCCGTGCTCTTCGCACACCTTGTCGGTGACGATGATCATCCCGAACTTTGGAAGGGGCAACGTGTTGGTGCAGTCGGGATAGCCCGTACATCCGATGAACCTGCTGCCGCGTCGTCCCCTCCTGATGATCAACTCCTTGCCGCAGGAAGGACAATTGCCCACGATCTTGTCGGTCCGAAGCCCCTCTCGAAGGGAGGTCTCTATCTCCTCCTGGTGCTTGAGAAGATCGTCGAAGACGGTGTCCAGCATCGACCTCGACTCCTCGATCACCTCTCCCTCCACGAGACGACGTTCGGCGATCTTCGTCATCCCCTCCTCCAAAGTCCGGGTCATCTCCGGTTTGGTGATGGTGGGCGAATGGCGTTCAAGGGCTTCGATCACCGCATAAGCGGTGTTCGTCGGTTTCATGGGGTTTCCGTGGACGTAGGCTCTAGCGTATAGTTTGCTTATTATCTCGTGCCTCGTCGACTTCGTCCCCAGGCCCAGCTCGTCCATCAGCTTCACGAGCCTGCCCTGGCCGTATCTCGAGGGCGGCTGGGTCTCCTTGTCGACGAGCTCTTTTCCGAGGACCGGAAGCCTCTCCCCCTCGGCTAGTTCGGGCAGGATCTGCTCGGCAGCCTTGCTGTAGGGGTAGCACGCTCTCCAACCGGCCTCGATCTGTCGAGCGCCCATCGCCTTGAAAGGCTCGCCTCCGATGTCCAGCTTGACGTTCATGACGATCCATCGAGAGGGCTCGGATAGGGTCGCCAAAAAGCGCCGCACTACCAGCTCGTAGATCTTCCATTGGTCGCTCTTCATATCCTTCTTGGTGGCCGAGGCCGTCGGGTATATGGGCGGATGATCCGTCGATTTTCTCTTCCCTCTGGTCGGCACCATCGGCCCTTTCAGCACCCTCTCGGCCTCTTCTCGGAACGGCCCCTTCTTGAAGATCGAGACGAGGGCCTTCAGGTCAAGGGTGGTCGGGTAAACCGTGTTTTCGGTTCTGGGGTAGCTTATGAACCCGCTCGTGTAGAGCCACTCTGCGATCCTCATGGCGTTGGCTGCGGAAAAGCCGATGCTGCTGGCGGCGCTGATGAAGGCGGTGGTGTCGAAGGGGGCAGGTGGTCTGTCGGTCCTCGTCTTCTCCTTTATGGAGATCACTTCGGCAACGTCGTCGAGGCCGTCAAATATAGACCTCGCCACGTCGCCCTCCCATATCCTGCCCTTTTCGTGCTTGACCCGGAGGTCCTTTTCGAGGTCGGCGTAGATCTCCCAATACGGCTGGGGCTTAAAGGCCTCGATCTCCTTCTCCCGATCGACGATCAGGGCCAGGGTCGGGGACTGAACTCTCCCCACCGAGAGAAAGCCCTTCCCGAGCCTTCCAGCGGTGATGGAGATGAACCTGGTCAGGGCCGCTCCCCAGATCAGGTCCACAACTTGCCTCGCCTCCCCGGAGGATGCGAGATCGAAGTCTACCTCTCCAGGAGATTCGAACGCGTCCAGGATCTCATCTTTGGTTATGGCGCTGAACCTTACCCTATCGGCTTTGATATCGGGGTTCGCCTCTTCGGCTATCCGGAGCGCCTCGACTCCGATCAGCTCCCCTTCCCGGTCGTAGTCGGTAGCTATAGTGATCTGATCTACATCTTTTCCGAGATCGTGAAGGGTGGATACTATCTTTGCCTGGGTGGGCTTGGTCACCACCTGGGCGTGGATCAGGTCTCTGTAGTCCACCTTCTGCCAGTTGTTGTATCCGGGCGGGTAGTCCACCCCGACAATATGGCCGGAGAGGCCCATGACCACCTTGTCGTCGAAATGAAAAGTCTCGATCCCGTGGACCCTTTTGACCTTGAGCTTTGAGTCGGCGAGAATGTGGGCGATCCGCTTGGCCACGTTGTGCTTTTCCGCAATGATGAGATGCATCCGATCTCCGCCAGTTCTGGAGATAATATAAGTATTTATCGCAGACTTCGATCATCGTGCTGAAGGGGGCAGAGAAGATGCGTGTTCTGCAGGCGTTTTTTCACCTCCCGGTTTCCCACTCTTTTTACTTCCGGGTTTCGCGCGTCCCTCGCGGCACCTTTCGATCGTTAGTTTACAGATAATACGTATTATGTGCAAACGGTTGGAGACTGTCAAGCTCATGTAACACAATTACATACATTCGGTATTCCTCTTACAAAATTTAACTTGATATCGAGTGTTCATGCGGAGTACAGCAAGTCTAATATATAGGCATCATTTGAGCACTAAACCGGGAAACGTCCTATTTTAGACCACATTATCCAGATGTATCATCGTTATTTTGCACCATCCGTCCATTTGGCTATTTTTTTGCGATTTCTTACATTCTGGGGATCATATTTCAACATATTCGAATAAATGCATTGTTATGAAATGCATCGCGCAAAAACTTTAAGTAGCGATATCACCATGGAGAGTTAGGCGGGAGACTGTAGTAGAGAGGATCATTGCCGGGTATGATAACACTGGACAGCATATCATACCGTTCGCACCGGCTGCCCCAATTCGTTCAGTTTTCTGCTAAAAGGTAAAGGTGGAAAAAGAACGTGTCTGACAAAATAGACCTCTATAGTGACCGTGGCGTTCTTTTAAAGAGTGACGTTGACCTGAGCGCCGTCAGCCCACTCAAGAACGCGGCGATGAAGAAACTGATCAACCTGACCAAGCGGACCGTTGCGGTCAACCTGGCAGGAATCGAGAACGCGCTGAAGACCGGAAAGGTCGGCGGGCAGGGCAGGCAGATCAAGGGACGCGAGCTCAAGTACGACGTCACCGCCAACGCCGATGCTCTCGCCGCCAGCATCAAGAGTTTGCTCCAGGTCGATGAGGGTGACGACACCAACGTTAAGATACTGGGTGGAGGAAAGCAGCTTCTGGTTCAGGTCCCCACCGCCAGGGTCGACGTTGCATCCGAGTTCGTCGTCGGAATGACCGCCGCAGCCGCAGCTGCCACCGAGGCGATCATAGGGCAGTTCAACGCCAGCATGTACGACGCGCCCATGGTCCACGCTGCAGTCTGGGGCCAGTACCCCCACACCGTTCCTATGTCCGGCGGAAACATCGCATCTGTTCTCAACATCCCCCAGAACGATGAGGGTCTCGGCTTCGCTCTCAGGAACGTCATGGCCAACCACCTTGCCGCCATCTGCAAGAGGAACGCCATGAACACCGCCGCTCTGTCATCCATCCTCGAGCAGATCGGAAACTTCGAGATGGGCAACGCCATAGGCATCTTCGAGAGGCACCAGTTGCTCGGCCTCGCCTACCAGGGCCTTAACGCCGACAACATGGTCTACGACCTCGTCAAGTCCAACGGCAAGACCGGAACCATCGGAACCGTCGTCCAGTCCACCGTTGAGAGGGCCCTTGAGGACGGAGTCATCAAGGCCGGCGAGAAGCTCCCCTCCGGATTCGTCATGTACGAGGCAAACGACGTCTCCAAGTGGAACGCTTACTGTGCAGCAGGCACTCTCGCAGCCACCATGGTCAACTGCGGTGCCCTGAGAGGCGCTCAGGCAGTATCCTCAACCCTGCTTTACTTCAACGACGTCATCGAGAAAGAGACCGCTCTGCCAGGCTGCGACTGGGGCAAGGTCATGGGAACCGCCGTCGGTTTCTCCTTCTTCAGCCACTCCATCTACGGCGGCGGCGGACCCGGTGTCTTCAACGGCAACCACGTCGTGACGAGGCACTCCAGAGGATTCGCTATCCCCTGCGTGGCCGCAGCAGTTGCTCTTGACGCCGGTACCCAGATGTTCACCCCGGAGATGACTTCCGGACTGGTCGGAGCCGTTTACGGAGAGATCAAGGAGTTCCGCGAGCCTATCATCTCAGTTGCGGAGGCTGTATAGATAGGTTGGGTATGCATGGTCACTAAATCAGACACGGAACCGGTCCAGATTGAGATCTTCCCTCGAAGGTTTCTCAACCCGGACACTGCTCAGCGCCTCCTCGACGAGATCTACAGGTCAGAGGGGGTCCTCAGGATAATGATCCAGGGGCCAAACCTTCCGAGGGAGGTACCCTATGGTCCAGCGAAGGGCACTCCCATCGAGGAGCATAAGAATTTGCTCCTTACGCTGGGGGATCAAGCTCTTGAGTTGAAGGTGAAAGTTGGCAGGATCGGGCTGGAGCTGGAGAGCGAAGAACATATTGAAGGCGTAAGAGCTGCGTGTGAGCGAACGTTGCCCTTTTCCTTCAGTATCAAAAAACGGAAGCTCTTTCACAACAAGCTGACCGTCTCGGATTACGCGAAGTACGGAAGCAAGGTGGAGGACGAGAGAATCCTTGGACTGGTCGATCCGAAGGCCAAAAAGGAAAAAAACCTGGCCATGTTGTCTGATAGCAGAGGTGACTCGTAACATTTTCACAAGGAGGTTTAGGATATGGCATACAAACCCCAATTTTATCCCGGCACTACGTCTGTTGGCGTGAACAGGCGCAAGCACATGTCCGGCGATCTGGAGAAGCTGAGAGATATCTCCGATGCCGACGTCGTAACTATAATGGGCCACAGGGCCCCCGGTGCAGATTACCCCAGCACCCACCCACCCCTGGCCGAGATGGGCGAGCCCGACTGTCCCATAAGGCAGCTTGTAGAGCCCACCCCCGGCGCAGCTGCTGGAGACCGAATCAGGTACTCCCAGTTCGCTGACTCCATGTACAACGCTCCCGCCATTCCATACTGGAGAAGCTACTGGGGAGCAATCAACTGCAGAGGCGCAGACCCAGGAACTCTCTCAGGCCGACAGATCATCGAGGCCAGAGAGAGAGACATAGAGCAGTACACTAAGGTCCAGATGGACTCCGAGATGACCGACGTAGCTCTCTGTTCCATGAGAGGCTGCACTGTTCACGGCCACTCCCTGAGGCTTCAGGAGGACGGCATGATGTTCGACATGCTGGCCAGGACAGAGATGGGCGCTGACGGCAACGTATACTACGTCAAGGACCAGGTCGGTATCCCCCTCGACAGGAAAGTCAACGTTGGAAAGGGCATGAGCGAGGCGGAGGTCGCCAAGAGGACCACCATCTTCAGGCACGACAACATACCTTTCGGCGGGGCACAGGGCGCAAGGAAGTTCGATGAGGGTCTGATCGCTCTGCACCACATGTGGGAGCGCAGAAGCAAGTGGGGCTACAGGCCAGAGTAAATGGTGGTGAGATAAGATGGGAAAAATTCATTCTAAGAAGCTTTTCGTAAAGGCTCTCAACAAGAAGTTCGGAAAGGAATTGGACCTTTCCGGAAAGACGACCACTTATGAGAGAAAGGGTCCCACGCAGAATGCCCGTAAGGTAGAGTTCATGGAGGCCTCCAAGAAGCTGGAAGGCAAGAGAGGTATCTCCTTCTACAACCCGTACGTCCACGCTGGCGGTGTTCCGCTGGGTCAGAGGCAGCTCGTACCCTACAAGCTCTCCACCACCGAGTATGTCGTAGAGGGTGACGACCTTCACTTCGTAAACAACCCCGCCATGCAGCAGATGTGGGACGACATCAGAAGGACCATCGTGGTCGGTCTGGACATGACCCACGAAGTGCTGGAGAAGAGGCTGGGCAAAGAAGTCACTCCCGAGACGATCAACAACTATCTCGAGATTCTGAACCACGCCATGCCAGGCGCAGCCGTGGTCCAGGAGCACATGGTCGAGACCCACCCCGGTCTTGTCGACGACTGTAACGTCAGGATCTTCACTGGCGACGACGACCTCGCAGACGAGATCGATGACCAGTACGTCATCGACATCAACGCGCTCTTCCCCGCCGACCAGGCTGAGGAGATCAAGGCCGCCATGGGCAAGACCACCTGGCAGGCTATCCACATCCCGACCATCGTCTCGAGGACTTGTGACGGCGGTACCACCTCCAGGTGGAGCGCCATGCAGTTGTCCATGACCTTCATCGACGCCTACAACATGTGCGCCGGTGAGGCCGCTGTGGCTGACCTCGCCTTCGCCGCAAAGCACGCTGCCGTCATCCAGATGGCCGACATGCTTCCCGCGAGAAGGGCCAGAGGCCCCAACGAGCCCGGTGGAGTTAGCTTCGGCTTCCTCTCTGACATGGTCCAGACTTCCAGGACCAAGCCCGACGACCCGCCACAGGTCTCCCTGAACGTGGTCGCTGCCGGAACTATGCTCTACGACCAGATCTGGCTCGGGAGCTACATGTCCGGTGGTGTCGGGTTCACCCAGTACGCCACTGCAGCCTACACCAACGACATCCTGGACGACTACTCCTACTATGGCTGCGACTACGCCATAGACAAGTACGGCGACTGGTGCAGCGCGCCTGTCGACCTGGAGACCGCCAAGGACATCGCCACCGAGACGACCCTCTACGGCATAGAGCAGTACGAGGCCTTCCCGACCGTTCTCGAGGACCACTTCGGTGGGTCCCAGAGGGCTTCCGTCCTGGCCGCCGCTTCCGGTATCTCCTCTGCCTGCGCCACCGGAAACAGCCAGATCGGTTTGGCTGGCTGGTATTGCAGCATGCTGGTGCACAAGGAGGCCTGGGGAAGACTGGGCTTCTTCGGATACGACCTGCAGGACCAGTGCGGTCCGACCAACGTCTTCAGCTACCAGGGCGACGAGGGCAGCCCCGTCGAGCTGAGAGGCCCCAACTATCCGAACTACGCGATGAACGTCGGTCACCAGGGCGAGTATGCAGGCATCTCCTGCGCAGCTCACGCTGCCCGCAAGGACGCCTACACTCTCAACCCCCTGATCAAGGTGACCTTCGCGAACCCGGCGCTGATCTTCGACTTCGCCGACGTCAGGAAGGAGTTCGGAAAGGGCGGTGCCAGAGAGTTCCGCGCGGCCGGCGAGAGATCCTTGGTCATGCCCGCAGTGTAGGCGTTTCGCCTACACCCTTTTTCCATTTATTTTTCCGACTCAACGTCGGTCGTTTTTGGTCAGTTCGATTATAACGTCAATTCCGAGTTTACAATCGCGTCGGATTTGATCTACTAAAAATAGCCGCTCGACGTCCCTCGGTTGAAACGTTACGATAAATATATTCAATAAAAAATAATTTTTAGGGTTTATATGCTAGATTTCATACGCCCAGGCCGTTTATCTCCTCGATCAGGTCCGTGAAGGCCTCGACCTCCACCTCCATCACCTCTTCAGGCGTCATGCTGATGCTCATCTCACCGTCGACGGTTAACCGGTCTGGGCCTCTCCTCACGAGCCTTGCGACGCCGTCTCTTGAGAGCGCTTTTCTGATGTCGGAGTCGCAGGCCATCGCCCTTCCCGGCAGGATCACCGTCTCCTTCACCTCGGATAGGTCGAGGTTGATCAGGTCCTGGATGGTTATCAGGCAGCCTATGTCTTTGTTGACCGGGACGACGTTCACCTGGTCGCTGAGCTCTTCAAATATGGCCGAGAGGAGGGGGTGGGCGACGGAGCTGGTGATGAGGGTCGCCCCCTTCTGAACTGCTGGAAGTCTTGCGATCTGATCTTTGTGGTGCGCCAGGGCGAAGGGGGATTTTGTTACGGGGTCCCATAGGGGGGTTCCAGCCACCCTGAAGGAGTACCTCTCGTTCGTCTCGGTGACGATATCTTTGAACTCCTCCACCGAATGGGGTACTACGCCGGGGATGATCGGCTCGTTTCCGAGGATTAGGCCCTGCTCTCTCTCGTTTGCAAACCTCATCAGGATCAGGTTTTTGACCCCCATCTCTTCGAGGTCCTGGCAGGTCCGGTCGAGCTCTGGACCGTCGTTGACGCCCGGTATCAGCACGGAGGCGGCGTAGACGTCGCAGCTTTCGGCGAAGGTCCGAAGGTTTGCAAGAGCCGCCTCAGGGTGACGGTCGTTCATGTACTTTCCGCGAAGCTCGGGATCTGTGGAGAAGACGGTGAAGGAGACCTCCTTCACACCGGCATCGATCAGATCCTCGGCCTCATTTCCCTTGGTGAATCCCTTGCCGCTGGTGTAACCGAGATGGATCGGGACGGAACCCTGGCCCACAATGCGGGCGAGGGGCAGAAGCTGGGGGTAGCAGCTGAGGTCGCCCCCGCCGCTGATGGTCACCTTGTCGGGCTTCTTGCCGAAGGCGGCCCCGGCCACCTCCATCGCCACCGTCTGCATCGGTTTGAAGCCGGGATAGCCCTCCACGATCGCCCGGCTGCAGTAGTCGCAGCCCTTCTGGAAAGGAAGACAGTGCTTGCATCCCAAAGGTTTGATCACCTTTACGCCCTTGAAGTAGCAGTAGCTGCAAAACCCCTTACAGTCGTGGCCCGGTCGACCTCCAACGTCCGCCAGTATCTCCATCCAGCAACTCTCCGGTCTACCATCGATCCTGAAGTAAAAAGCCTTTGCGGGCTGATAGGTGCCGGAAAACTATTAGTACGTTGAAGAAGCTCAAAAAAGAGTGTGTCTCAAAAAAGGCCTTTTCACGTGATGATAATCCCCACTCTAGGCTGTCCATCCAGCTGCAGTTATTGCTGGAGTTCCGATGAAAAGTCCCCCGTAATGACCATCGAAACCGTAAAAGATGTGGTTGAGTGGCTTAAAAATTTCAGGGACGATCCCGTCACCTTCACCTTCCACGGCGGAGAGCCACTTCTTGCAGGCGCTGACTTTTACCGGGAGACGTTGTCTTTGCTGACGGAGGGACTCTGTCACATGAAAATTGCCTTTGCCCTCCAGACGAACCTCTGGAAGATGACCCCGGAGCTGGCCACGGTTTTGGCGGAGTACAAGATCCCCATCGGCTCAAGCTTGGACGGCCCAAAGGAGCTCAACGATCTGCAGAGGAGCGAGGGGTATTTCGATAAGATGATGGCCGGTTATGAGATCGCCAAGGCTCACGGCCTCTCCGTCCAGTTCATATGCACCTTCACCTCCTACTCTGTGGATTTCAAGGAGGATATCTTTGACTTCTTCCTTGATAATGGCCTAACCCTGAAGCTTCATCCAGCCCTCCCCTCCTTGAAGAGCGACGACCCTGATAAGTGGGCTCTTGCTCCCGAAAAGTATGGGGAGCTCCTCGTCTATCTTTTGGACAAATATCTCGAAAATATGGATGATATCGTGATCAGGAACATCAACGACCTCTGTAGATGCGTCTTCACCAGCCGGGGGACCGTCTGCACCTACGTTGACTGCATGGAGGACACCTTTGCGGTGGGGCCCGACGGGAGCATTTACCCTTGCTACCGGTTCGTGGGGATGCCGGAGTGGGTCATGGGCAACGTCCGCGACCATCCAAGCCAGGAGGTCCTCGCCGAATCCGAGGCCGGAAAGCGGATGCACCAGTTCAAGGAGCGGGTGGACGGTGAATGCAAGGGATGCAAGCACATCAGATACTGTCGAGGCGGGTGTCCCTACAACGCCATAGCGCCGACGGGCGGCGAGATAAAGGGCGTCGATCCCCACTGCGTCGCCTACAAGAGGATCTTCGACGAGATCTCCGACCGGTTCAACAAGGAGATGTTCGGGTCCTTTGGCATGGGTATGACACCCCCACAACCTGTTCCTCCTGAGGGTGCAAAGCCCGGGATAATGGCGTTAATTCAGAAGATCATATCGAGCTAGAAATTGCAGAGTTCGGGCTTTCTGCTCGAACCCCAATCTTTTCTACGCTGCCATATATTTTTCATAGGATCGTCAGTATAGTGATGATCTCAAGGAAGTATATCGCCACCAGCATGCTCCCCTCAAACCTCGTTATTCTATTTCCCAGGACCATGAACCCCAAAAGGAGGCTGATCAAAACGACCACGGGAAGGGTGGTGGAGACGAAGGCTTCGTTCACGGCCACGTCCTGAACCAGGGAGGAGACTCCGAGGATTATCAGGGCGTTGAAGGTGTTGGCGCCCAGGACGTCTCCCATGGCGATGTCGCCCCGGCCGTTCTTGGCGGCGACGATGGCGGTGCTGATCTCAGGAAGGGAGGTTCCCACCGCGAGAAGAATTACCGCCACCACCGCTTCGGAGAGGCCCAGGGTAGAGGAGATCGTCCTTATCGCCTCGATCATGTAGTTGGCGCCGACCGAGAGCATAGCGATCCCGGCCAGGAATTGGGCGAGGTACCTGGGCCTGAACTTCTCGCTTCCCTTCGACTCGCTCTTTCGATGCTCTGAGATCTCGTGACGGATGAAGGAGAGGTAGATCGCGATCAGGAAGATCCCCTCTATCCAGGTAATTTTGAAGTCCAGGAAGACCACGAAGACCGCCAGCATCGAAGCCAGGAGGAATGATAGGTCCGTCTCCAGGATCTTCCTATCGATGTATATCCCGTAGAACATCGCCGCTGCGCCCAGGGCGAGGCCGGTGTTCGCCAGGATCGACCCCAGGACGTTTCCGGCGGCTATCTCGGGCCTGCCTCCATCGACCAGCATCGCCACAAGAGAGGTCGAGAACTCCGGAAGGGCCGTGCCGAAGGCGACCACCGTCGCCCCTATAACGAACTCTGATACGCCGAGGACCTTGGCAAAGTGGACGGCACTATCGGTGATCGACTTCGCCCCGTAGTAGAGGGCGACCAGGCTTACGGCGAATATCAAAAACTCCAGCAATAAACCAGCCTCTAAAGCCTCCTCGTTGGTCCTCATTAATTAATCAATCTGTCTTCGACTTGGCCGGGGCTGGCTTATATGATGTCTGAAGGATGCGAACGCCAGCAGAAGGCGTCAGACCAGATGAGGATATACCGGGCGTGACCTCGGAAATCTGGGAAAATTCCGCCGAAACCCGGGGAAAATAAGATATACAGCCTTGAATAGGTATTTTAATGAGAAGATACAAAGGATTTCCCGATTATAGATCGACCAGGGGGTTCTCAGGGACTAAGGCGCCCTGAGGGATTTTCAGGCCGGGAGCTTTATGTGACGTCCCGGACTGGATCGGAGTAGCAAAGGGTGGTCGAGGTTGCACATTAAGGAGATAGAGCTCAGAAACTTCAAGTCCTTTGGCAGGAAGGTAGTGATACCTCTGCACAACGACTTCGTAGCCGTCACCGGTCCCAACGGGAGCGGTAAGTCCAACGTCGTCGACGCTCTTCTCTTCGCTCTATCCCTCTCGTCCAGCAGGGCGATGAGGGCCGAGAGGCTCCCCGACCTGATATACCGGGGCGACAACGGCAAAAACCCCGACTTCGCCCAGGTGACTGTTAAGTTCGACAACTCCAGCAGGACCGTTCCGGTGGACGAAGACGTCGTCGAGATATCGAGGAAGGTCAGGCTGACCAAAAACAAGTACCAGAGCATCTACTATTTTAACGGCAATCCCTGCACCCAAACGGAGATCCACGATCACCTATCACGGGCCGGGATCACCCCCGAGGGCTACAACGTGGTCATGCAGGGTGACGTCACCAGGATCATCGAGATGTCGCCCCTTGAAAGAAGGAGGATCATCGACGAGATCGCTGGCGTCGCCGAGTTCGACGAGAAGAAGAAGAAGGCCCTCGAGGAGCTGGAGGTGGTGAGGGAGCGGATCGACCGGGGCGACGTGATCCTGGAGGAGGTCGAATCCCAGCTATCGAGGCTCGCTGAGGAGAGGGACAGGGCCCTCGCCTACCAGGCCCAGCGGGAGGAGAAACGCCGCCAGGAGGCCTTCCTGCTTTTGGCGAAGTTGAAAGAGGCAGAATCCGACCTCGCCGAATTGGAGAGGGAGGGGGAGGGCCTCCGAACGAGAGATGAGGAGCTTTCCGAAAGGCTGGATCGGGAGAGGGCGGAGCTGTCGGACCTCGAAGGAGAGCTGAAAGAGCTGAACTCCGAGATCACCTACAAGGGCGAGGACGAGCAGATCGAGGTCAAGCGGCGGATGGTGGAGATGAAGGGCCAGATCGAGGCCGAGGAGAACCGGATCGAGATGGCTGACGCCGAAATCGCTGAGATGGAAGCCGAGCAGAGGTCCGACTACCTGGAGACCGACCGGCTCAGCCGGGAGGCGGAGGCTCTCTCCTCGAAGATCAGAGACGGGTCCATCAGAAAAGCGAGCATCATCGCCGAAATCGAGGAGAGAGATGAGGCCCTCGGAGGCTACCGGGAGAAGATCGCCAAGGCCGATGCTCGATACGCGGAGCTGAGAGACCAGCTCTCAGCGGTTAAGATGGAGTGGGAAGAGGCCAAGTCGAAGGTGGCAGACCTTATGCGGGAAAGGGACCGCCACCTCGACGCCGCTAGAAGGAGGTCGATCGAGCGGGAGGAGGTGGCTCTTGAGATCTCCGAGGCAAAAGAGACTATGGCCGGCTTTGGTAGGGAGAAGGAGAGGATCGTTCGTGATCGGAAGGGCTTTGAGGACCGGATCTCGGCCCTTGAAGAGGAGAGGGATGACCTCGATTCCGCAAGGATATCGATACGGCGGGAGATGGCCCAGGTCGATGATAAGCTCCAGAAGCTCCAGATGGAGAAGGCCAGGGCCGAGGCGAGTCTGCGGTCTGCGGGAGAGGGGTCGGGCTACAGCAGGGCCGTGGAGGCGATAAGGTCCTCCATCAGCCAGAACCTGTTGACCGGTTTGTACGGAACGATAGCAGAGCTCGGCGACGTCGGCGAGGAGCACGCTACGGCTCTGGAGGTGGCGGCTGGCGCGAGGCTTCAGAGTATCGTCGCCGAGACCGACGGGGACGCGGCCAGGGCTATCGAGAGCCTGAAGAGGTCGAAGGCCGGAAGGGCCACCTTCCTTCCCCTGAACAAGATGCAGTCGGGACGACCCCCGGCTGCACCGAATGAGCCGGGCGTCGTCGACTACGCCCTCAACCTCGTCGGGTTCGACCCCCGTTTTCTCCCGGCCTTCTGGCACGTCTTCAGGGATACCCTGGTGGTGAAAGACCTGGAGACGGCGAGAAAACTGATGGGCCGCTATCGGATGGTGACCCTGGATGGGGACCTTGTGGAGAAAGGGGGCGCCATGACCGGGGGCCATTTCAAGTCCAGGCTCAAGTTTGCCGCTGACGAGCGGCAGAAGCTCGAGGAGGCATCAAGAAAGGTCTTTTTGGCACAGTCCGAGAGGGAGGCGCTGATCGAGAGGCTCGACAGGGTCGAAGGCGAAGTCTCCGTCGTCAGACGGGAGATGGAGGATCTGGGCAGGGAGATCGCAAGTATCGGCTTCAGGCTGGAGGAGATCGAGGGCCTGAAGCTCCGGCTCGAACGGTCCGTCCAGGACCGGGAGAAGAGGCTCACCGAGATGAAGGCCGAGGCCGCCGAAGTGAGGGAGAAGCTCGACCTTATGGAGAGGGAGATCCGGGAAAGGGAGTCAGAATCCAGGGGTCACGAGGAGCGGGCGAGGGTCCTTGAGAAGAGCCTGGAGGGCTCGGAGATCCCGGAGCTTTCAGCCTTAGCCGACGGCCTTGAGGGCGAGATCCGGGGGCTTGAGCGAAGAGCCTCCGAGATCGAGGCTGAGATCACCGGCGATCGGCTGAGGGAAGAGAGCTGCTCAGCTCGAAAAGCGGAACTTACCGCAAGAAAAGAGGCGCGGGAGGGAAAGAAGAGGGCGGCGATCGAGAAGAAGAGCACAGCGGCCGAGAGGATCGGGGAGGCGAAGCTCGCCCTCACCGAGCTGGCCCGAAAGGAAAGGGAGATCGAGGAGGAGCTCTCCGGCCTGAAGGGTGCGAGAAGCCAGCTTCTCGACAAGACCATGGCCAAGGGGAGGGAGGTCGACTCCACCGACCGGGAGATTGACCGGATCAGGGCCCGGATCGCGGCGGCCGAGGGGGCTAGCCAGGAGATGAGGTCTGCGGCCGACGACCTCAGGGCCGAGATCGAGGCTTGCGGGGTCGATGTCTCGGAAGAGCCTCCCAAGAGCCAGACTATAATCCGGAAGATCAACGCCCTCGAGAGGTCGATGCAGGAGCTTGAGCCCGTGAACATGCTGGCCATCGAGGAGTACGACCGGGTTTTCGACCGTCGTGAGACCCTCCGCGACCGTCGTGAGACCCTCCAGAGGGAGAGAGAAGACCTCCTCGAGAAGCTGGACCGGTACGAGGAGATGAAGCGGGAGGCCTTCATGGCCGCCTTCGACGGAATCAACGAGAACTTCAGGGATACGTTCCACAGGCTTTCCGACGGCGAGGGGGAGCTAATTTTGGAGAACGAGGAGGACCCCCTAAGCGGCGGGATGACGATCAGGGCGAGGCCCGCCCGTAAGGCCTTCCACCGCCTGGAGGCGATGTCCGGGGGCGAAAAGAGCCTCACAGCCCTCGCCTTCATCTTCGCGATTCAGAGGTTCAGGCCAGCCCCCTTTTACGCCCTGGACGAGATCGACATGTTCCTGGACGGAGCCAACGTCGAGAGGGTGGCAAAGCTGATCAAGGGGATAGCCGAGATGGCGCAGTTCATAGTCGTCTCCTTGCGTAAGCCCATGATCCAGGAGGCGAAGTACATCGTTGGGGTTACGATGCAGGAGAACAACATATCCACAGTAACGGGGGTGTGTCTGAACTGAGCTCCATCGTCGAGGTATTGGATATTCCAGAACCCTTCGGCCTGGAGCCGGACCCGGTCCAGGTCCTGCTGGACCTGGCGAGGAAGGGGGAGATCGACCCCTGGGACGTGGACCTCACCCAGGTGACCGAGAAGTTTTTGGAGAGGATCGAGTCGATGGGAGATAGGGACCTTCCGGCCCTCGGCAGAACCCTCCTCTACGCCAGCATCCTCTTGAGGATGAAATCGGACTCGATCGAGGAGGGTGACGATGAGCCCGAAGATGACTATTTCGATGAGTTCGACAACGCTCCGGTCTTCAGGAGGCGAACGGTCGAAGGTCTCCCGGCACCGCCCATCCGGAGGAGGACGAGGAGGCCCGTAACCCTGGATGAGCTGATATCGGAGCTGAAGAGGGCCGAGACGGTCGCAGATAGGAAGGTCACCAGGACGAGGGAGAGGCCCGAGGCCACGGTAGAGGAGGCGATGGAACGGGCCCACGAGGAGGGGATCGAGGACCGGATCCGTGCACTTCGAGGATTGATCTTCGAGAGGCTGGAGGCGGAGGATAGAGTCTCCTTTTCGGATATAGGAAACTGCGACGTATTGAGCTACGTATCTCTCCTCTTCATGGCTGGGAGAAGGGAGATCTGGCTTGAGCAGGAAACACTCTTCGGCGAGCTTTATATACAGAGGCACCCCGGTGGGAAGGGGGAACCGCTCGCATGAGGTGGATCTGATTTGCCAGAGGACGTTTCTGAGGACGAGGACCTGGCGGTCGTGGTGGAGGCAGCCCTCTTTGCCGCGGGCAGGCCTCTTTCGATAGGAGAGATCGCGGAGGTGACGGACCTGCCCATCAGGACCGTCAGGACTCTGGCCGAGGGATTGGTCCGGGACTATTCGGAGAGGGGCGGCGGAATCGAGATCAAGGAGTTTGAGGACCGTTTCGTGATGCAGGTTCGGGCTTCGTTGGCGGACCGGGTGAGCAAGGTCGGCCCAAAGGAGCTGGAGGCTCCGCTCCTGCGGACCCTCGCCATCATCGCCTACAACCAGCCGATAGCCCAGAGCGAGCTTGCGAGGCTCAGGGGAAACAAGAGCTACGGCCACGTGAAAGAGCTGGAGGACCTGGGTCTGGTACAGGCCGAGAAGGAGGGGCGGACGAAGATAATCACCACCACCAAGAACTTCGCCGAGTACTTCGGCCTCGACTTCGACGACCCCAACTTCGTCAAAAGGGTGATGAAGGAGAGAAAGAGGCTCGGAGTCACCCCCATGTACAGAAGCCTTGCCGAGCGGATGGGGCTTGAGTTTGCGGTTGTCAACCCCTACAAGCCCTACAAAAACGACATCCAGCTGATGAAGAGGCTCGACCTTTTGGTCATAGCCCCCGGCTACGAGGATAGGGCAAAAGATCACTATTCAGGGGAGTTGATCGAGGCGGGCGTAAAAACCCTCACCCAGGCCAAAGAGAGCATCAATCTGATCGCTGAAAAGTCGGGCAGGTTCGATCCCGAGAAGACCGAGATCCTCCTGGAGGAGATCGAATCCCTCCTGGTGGAGTACAGGGAAAGGGCGAAAGGAGCCCGCCCGGTAAAGCCTCTCACGCCCATGATCGAGGAGATTGCCCTGGACGTAGGAATCTCGGTAGACGAGAACGGCATCACTGCCGCCCCCGACTACAAGGAGCTGGAGGCCGAGATCCAGGTTCCGACCCATCAGCCCTACGATATAGACATCATCGAGAGGATCAAGGAGCGGTACGAGGCTCTTCTCAAAGGGTGCGGCGTCTAGATAGTATCTAGCGCCTGATGGTGTCGATTCTCACGATATCTATTCCTCTTCGTGACCCCCTAAGTAGAAGCCGTGCCATGTGTGAACCCAGACGTCGCCCGTCTCGGCGTTGACGCTGAGCATCCCCTCGACCTCGACGCGGCCGAAGTCGAAGGTGTAGTAGCCGGGGAATGACGACGATCCGACCACTTCTGAGCCGGGGAGGTAACCCGAAAGGAAAGTTTCTGCCAGATCTCTTGCGCCTTCCAGGTCGTACTTGGGCGATTCAGAATTGGCCTGCCATAGACCGAATCGGGTGTTCCAGGCCATATTCGGTCCCGGCTCCGGATAGACGGCTCCCGAGTATCTGTCTGCCAAGATCTCGGCGAGTCCCTCATTTGTCTTCGAGTCTGTGACCTGGGCGTAGTAGTTGTTGCTGAAGGTCATGAAGTCCTTTAGTTCGACCTCGTCGCCGAACTCGGCCGCGAAGGCCGAAAGAAGGTTTCTCGCCTCATCTTCTGATATCGGCACCTCATCGGGGAAGTAAAGGGCCATCATCCCCATGCCGCCCGATCCTGCTCCCATCATCCCCGTATAGTATCTGCGACCGAAGCCATCCATCATGCCGGGCCCCATCGCCTCGGACCTGTATCGGTCGTATCCGGAACCGTCCCAGTTGCCCATCATTCCGGGTCCCCCACCGCCGTATCCGGAGCCCTGCCAGTAGCGCATCGGATCTGTGCCATCCCTTCTGATCTCCAGGACTAGGAGGGCGAGGAGGATCACTATTATGACGCCTGCAGCAATCAAAAGGTTCCTGTTTGTGTTGTCAGCCATGATCTATCATCCTCTGAGAAAAGCACTTCATCAGGCCGATCGCGAACTTCAGCATGCATCTACCATTGTATCGCAACTTATTTCAATTTTTGGATCGATTGGAACTTGGGAAAGGCGTATTTGAGATAAGTTGCTGTATATCGGATTGGTGATGCAGATATGACGGAAAAGGCGGATTTGAAGAACTGCGATCGCTGCGGGCGCGAGTTTCCGACTGAAGACCTCATCGAAGAGGGCGGGGCGCAGATATGCGAGAACTGTTACATCAACGCCCACCAGAAGATCAAGGTCTGCGACCCCTGGGCCGTAAGGTCCAAGAAGATATTGAGGGAAAAGGCGGGCCAGGTCGGGACCGATGGCCTCACTGACGTCCAGAAGGAGATCTACGAGTTCATCATCTCAAAGGGCGGAGCCACCAGGGAACAGATAGCAGATCAGTTCACCCTCCCCCCCGAGGAGCTGGAAAACGAATTTGCGATCCTTCGGCACTGCGAGCTGGTGAAGGGCCAGAAGCGGGATGACGGCGTCTACATCGTCGCCTTCGAGGATTGAGGGCGGGGGGCAAATTCCTTTTTTAATCAATCAAATATCGAATGAACTGAACGAAAAGAGATTAGAACCCGCAAGAATTGAAGACCTCTCAGGTGGACCCGGATGGAGAAAGAGACCGTCAATGATCTTTTGCGTTGGTTTTCCGAGTACGTTCAGGCCTTCAAGTCGAATGATCCCGAAAAGGACGAAAACATCGTCCTGAAGGAGGAGCACACCCGCCGCGTCCGCCGGGAGATCTGCGAGATCGGCTGGGCTCTCGGCCTTTCCGATGAGGAGCTTCGCCTCGCGGAGGTCTTGGCCCTATTTCACGACGTCGGGCGCTTTTCCCAGTACGCCAAGTACGGGACCTTCTCAGACCGCCGATCTTGTGACCACGCCGCCCTCTCCGTCAAGGTCCTCCTTGAAAACGGGGTTTTGGACCCTCTCGAACCATCGGAGCGGGATCTAGTCTGTAGGGCGATATCATATCACAATCGTGCCTCCCTTCCGGATGGCGAGTCGGAGAGGTGCATCTTTTTCTCAAAGCTCCTTCGCGACGCCGACAAACTGGACATCTGGGCCGTCCTCCTCGACTACTATTATCGGCGCGAGATGGGGGGTGATCGAAACGAGGCTCTCGAATTGGACCTTCGAGACACGCCGGATATCACTGAGGCGGTTTTTCTGGACATCTTGGCCGGAGAGATCGTGAAGGCGAAAAACCTCAGATGCCTCAACGACTTCAAGCTCCTTCAGGCGAGCTGGATCTTCGACCTGAACTTCTGGCACGCCTTGGTGGCTGTCAGGGATAGAGCTTACCTTGAAAGGACCAGAGAGTTTCTTCCAAATTCGGAGAAGATCGGTCAGATCTTCGCGCTCCTCGAATCCCGTCTCGAAGAGAGGATCGCGGCCGAAAAGCCGTTGGATCCGGCTTGACTCCTCTCTTCTCAGACGAGCCTTAATCCCCCCATCCTTTTTGCTGGCTTCCTAAAAATGGGACTTGTTCTGCTCGAAGCTGTGGCCTTGTTTCGGAAAAAAAAATCTGAAAATAAATCTTTTATATTAGTAGTCGCAAAGTCTCCTGTAGGGAGCTTGTTAGCATGAAGGCGATTAAACTCTTGATGGCCGTAACGGTCATCGGTCTGATTTGGGTCTCCTCATCCCTCGGAGAAGATGAAGAGATCGCCTCGCTCTTCGGAGAAGATTGGTCTCCTTGGGGCGAAGACTTAGATTTTAATGATGGCTTCGACTGGGTCGACATTGGCGGGTCAGCGCTGTTGGAGGAAGGGGCTGAAGACGTCGGTCCAGAAAATGGCGAGTCGGATGATTCCTCGGACGGATACACTCCTGTCGATGACTGGATCGTCGACGAGAACTTCTACAGCGATTTCGGTGGATCTGAGGGAGAAGAGAAGGGTTGGGGAGATGCCATAGACCATCCGGGAATGCCTGGACCTGACGAGAACGCCCTATGGATCGTTTTCCCGTACAGCAACAACGTCCGCACCACAAGGCTCGTGATACTGAAGGACAGGTATGCAAAGGAGCTGATCATTCCAGGAACGAGTGGGACCATCACCGTCTATGAGGAAGGGCCCGACGGCGCCATCGAAACTTACGTTCCGGGCTGGTACGTCAAGGAGAGAAGGGCCTATAGAATCTGGTTCTCTGCCGATTCTGTTGGGAACTACACCGTCTGGTATGAGGTTTACAACGAGAAAACGAATGTAACCACCAAGAGCAACGAGATCAAGTACATGGTCTTCCAGAACCTGGCCGTCGTAGTCCCGAACGAGGTCAAGTGCGAGGGAGAGACCGCCACCTTAAGGGCTTTGGTCTCGGGATGTGACAACCCCATCTACCAGTGGTTTAAGGGAATCACGTCCGCGACGGGAGAGAAATTGACCAATGAGACAAACAGCGTTTACATCATAAGAAACGTTTCTCCGGAAGTAGCAGGTTACTACACCTGCAAGGTGACCTGTGACGGAAACAGCGACGAGGACGCGGGAAGGCTCTTTGTGGGCACCAGAGAATGCACCGATTGTGAGTGTCGTTTCGACTGAAAATTGTGGGTATGGGCCATGACCTGAAACGGTCATGGCCTATCCGTTTTATCCACCCTCTAATCCTCGATCTCAACCATTCCTCATCTTTTCAGCCGAACTCCAGCTTGCACTCTTCTGCCGTCTCTATCATGTAGGCTTCCCCGGGCATCATAGACCCGTTCTTCTCGAGATGAACCCACTCTCCGTCCCTGTATGTCCAGAGGAAGGCCGAGACGATCCCCTCCTCGACGGCTTCAAAGTAGGTGTAGCGCTTGTGATTCGCCCTCACGGTGACGTTGGCCGTCGGAACCGTCTGGTTCACGGGAACTCCGACCAGGTTCCAGCCCACGTGCAAATCCACCATGTAGGGAAGCTCCACCGGCTTTCCGGGTATCTCCAGGGAGAAGCTCTCCTCGCCGTCGATAACGTAACCCACTCCCGGTTCGAGGTCGGTCACGTTGACCACGTGATCGTCTTTGATCGTGTAGTTCCAGCCGTCTTCTGAGAGGGTGAATATCCCACGGTAGCTCTTTCGATCGAGGACTTTGGCGATGGATGGATCTTTCGGTTTCAGGTAGAGGGTGAAGGGGCTCCAGCCCACCGAGACGTTGACTACCTGGACTTCGCCCGGCACAAGCCTATACTCGACGGTGAAGGTCCTGCTCTCGTTGAGGGCCGGGCTCAACACCGGCCATACCACCCGCTTTTCAGAGCCGATCAGCTCTTCACCGTGCCAGACCGCTCGCCCCTTCTCCTTGACCACTATCTCCTCGGCGTCTTTGGGAAGCGTCACCTCGCCGATCAGGGCTGGCGGTGCGTTCAAGCTCAGATAGCCGTCGGAAGAATCCTCCACGATCCAGTATGTCCAGTCCGTGGACCACTCGGAGGTGGGCTTGACCGATACCGAAACCTTCTCCGTCGCGTTCGATCCTGTGACGTTTGAGACGTCAATCTGATACGGCAGTTCTGGGGTTTTCGGGATGGTCGGTCTGAAGGCGGGATCTCCGAAGAGCGTGTAAACGCTCACGGTCTGATTGAGCATCTCTTCGACGGAGATGTACCAGGGCTGGTATTCGTCGATCTTTTCAAGCTTGATTCCTTCGGTGGCCCGGATCTTCGATATGTAACGGTTGTTTGCCGCCATCATCGCCTCGCCGATGGTGGCGTTCTCGAAGATGATGGCCTGATACATTCTTCCTGGGTGATCACCTGTTATGAATATCCAAGAGTTGGCGCTTGGTCCCACGTAGTTCACGGCCCCCGCCTTCAGGAAGGCCAAGGCCATGGAGTCCTCCAGCCTCGTGGGGATGTATATCTCGATCCCGTCTCTGTAGGGGAGAACCTGGCCCTTGAGCTTGGAGGTAAGGCAGGCCGAGGTGCTTGTGGTTTGAGGCGCGAGGGTCATCTGTTTGACCTGTTCCTCGTCCATGATCTGGTCCATCAGCGCCCACATGGACAGCACCCAGCCCCAATCTGTGCCGTGATAATCGAAATAGACGATGTTCTCGCCGCTGTTCATCTTAGAGGAGACCCTCTGGTAGGTCGCCTCCTCCCAACGGAGGTTCTCGGCCTTCAGCCCCGCGGCCCTCAGATACTCCCCAATCCGGAGGGGTATAGGTGACTGTGGCCATGTGGGGTAGTCGGTAGGCGACGATATCACCAGTGCAGAGTCTCTCCAGTCGCCTTCTATCCTGTCGTAGGAGAGGGTTCTTGCCACCATCTGGGATGCATCATATGCGCTGAGACCGATTATCCTTCCCGATGCCGCGTCCTGATAATCGTCGTCGTCGAGCTGGATCGTGTACTCGCGATAAATGTCGTACTCATAGGCCCCTGATGACTGTCTTCCTCCCGTGGAGATGAAGGGCAGAGAGCCGGGGCCGCCGACCACGATCAGGTACTTCGGCGAAATGTCCATGTCTTCCACAAGCATCTGGAGGTCCGACTCCACCTCGGCTGGGTCCAGTTCCTGGGGGTCCTGGGACACGTCCACCACGATCCCTCTCCTCGCCCCTGCCATCTGAGCTGAGAGGAGTGAGAGCTTGGGGATCTTTGTGTGGCTGAAGGCGGTCACGTTTATGGGGCTTGCAGAGGTGACGACTTCCACCGTGAAGTTCTTGGTCCGGTGGTCGATGACCTCCTCGCTCCTCCAGGTCTCAAGGTTGAAGGTCCAGGTTCCCGGTCTGCCGAATAGCGCGGTGGTGTTGCACATCTTTCCAGGACTGCAGTCCGTGAAGATCTGGCTACCGCTCCAGCCGTCGGGGCTGTAGTAGTTCAGAATCACGTGGTTGGGCTGCCTTGACACCTCCCATGATATTTCGGTCCATCCCGGTGAGGTCCGGGCAGGATAAGATATGTTGATCAGGGGACTGTCATCGGCCCTCTTTTTTGTCTCGCCGTTTTTGTCTCCGTTTTCTCCTACGTTTCCGTCACCGTCGTCCTCTTCTTCCATATCGCTGTAAGTAACAGAGATACCGCCGTCGAGGGGCTGGGTCCATCCGGCGTCGAGGGCGTGCAGGATCACAACCTCGAGGTTCAAAGTGACGAACTCGTGGGACCCCAGATGGTTGATAGTCCAGTTCAGACTGGTTCCGTCGTAGAATGCGCTGTTAGCGGTCGGCTCTTCGCCTGTCAGGGGATCGACGAGCTCGACCTCGCCTGATGCTGTGCTCCACCAGACCACTAGCCTCGCGGGCAGGATCAGGTCTGTCAACGCGACGTTTTCGAGGTCATCTTTGCCGCTGTTCTTGAGGGTGACTTTGAGCCGGACAATCTCGCCATCGCTCTCCGAGGGTATCTCAGCGGGGTTCACTTCGACTTCGAGAAGAAGGTCGTCATCGATCTTCGTTCTCTCCAGCACCGATTTCGGTTTCGGAGCGAGGAGCGATAGGTCGCGAGAGTTGGCTAGGACAACCGACTCCACCTCGTCTCCATGGGCTCTCATCTCCCTGACCAAAAGCTCGCCGTCGTCCTCGATCACCGTTTGGTTGAGGTCATTGAGGCGCGCCCGGGCTTTGTCGGATATTGGCCCTGCAATTACCACCGTGGTTGCCCCGAGGCGGACCAAGGCGTCTTCTGTGGAGTTGGACAGTTCGTCTCCGACAAAGAGGATCGGCCAGTTGAGATAAGATGCGATGGCGGCTCCAGTGAGGCCCGCGCTGTAGTTATCGCCCACCAGGACCGCACCGGGCGACCTATCCCACTTCGAAGCGATCTTCGATGCCATCTCGAAGCTGTCGTTTGCCTCGATAACTGTGTCGCACTTCCAGAAGACGTCGCCTATGCCCAGGGTCCTGCCCTCTATCCGGTCCAGAAGCCATCGAACCGATGGGGACGGGGGCTGAAGCTCCGACCAGAGGGGGGTGTAGACGACGTCGTACTCGAAGACCATGCCAGAGGCGCCACCTTTCACCAGGTTTTCGATGTAACTTACAGTACCCTCTACGTTCTGGGTGGATATTGTGTACTCAACGTAGTCGTCGCTGAGCCTGACGAAGACAGGCGTTTTCGTCATCTTCGCGGCCACCTTCATATCTGCCAGCGCGACGGGGCTCACCACAACGAAGTCGGCTCGATCCGAGATCTCGGCGTAGTTGTACCCTTCGCTCCTATCGAAGGGGTCCCCGATGGCGACGCCTAGCTTCGCGGGACCTAGCACAGAGGTCATATTAGCGACCTCCTCGACAACCTCCGAGACCTGCTCCTCTTTCCATCGTTTCCAGAGCTGGCGGTTGTAGCTGCTGGACCCCACCCTGGATAGGTCTACACCGGTGTCGTTGTAAAACTCCTCTTTGCAGACGTCGCAGAGGCAGTGATCCTCGTCCAAGAACCCGAACTTGTATAGGACCACACCATCTGCTCCGTAATCTTCGATCACTTCTTCGACCCGGTCGTAGAGGAGATCTCTAGCGTCGGGGTCCACGGGACAGAGCCGGTCGGCAATGACTATCCCCTCGGAGCTGACGGCGATCTGGGCCGAGTCTGGATAAAGGTCTCTGAACGCCGCCGGAACTGACCCGGTTCTGGTAGCCGGTTCCTGTTCTCGGCCTTGGACGAGCAGCTCTCCCAAAAGGCCGAGGGCCGCACCTTTGTCGTTTGCTGCCAGGACGTCTTCGTCGTCGACCTCCGTCTCGGCGTCTTCGGGAACTTCAAGAGTGGCGGTGACGTAGGCTTTGACCCCCTCTTTCTGGGCGGCTTCGACCAGGCTTTTCGCTAGATCGCCCTCTGCGTCTATCACCAGGGCCGATACGTTGGCGGCGGTCATGGCGTGGAGGGCAGATGCCGGGCCGTAGCGTTCGATGTCGGCCTGATCGATCCAGCCCAGCCTCTCTCCTGCTTCGATATCTCTCGGCATTATGAGAAGAGGCCTCGTCTCGACGCCGTCCTCCACCGACCAGATCGCGAGAGGCGTCGCGGCGACCGCAGCGCGCCAGTCGTCCGCCCCCACCAGGATTATCTCTTCCAGGGACTCCGACTTCGTCCCTCTCTCCATCTGGGCGTCAGCCTGGATCGCGAAGATCGCAAACAACGTCAGGAGTATCAAAAAGCGTCTCAATTATTCCGCCTCCTCAATGGACAGGCCCGCATCTTTCAGCGTCTCTATCACGGACTCATCGACCCCGCCGCCCCATATCAGAGCTTTGGATAGGCCCGTTCCTATCATATGTTCCAGCGCGGACGCGCTCGCCTCGGATAGAGGGGCACCGCAGATTATCAGGGGTGATCCTATCTTCTTTGCCTCCTCATATGCTGCAAAAGCCTTCGCCTCGTCAGTTCCCGTCAAGACCACCTCTTTTGCGCCCTCAGGCCAGATGATCGATGCGAAGAGCCAGGATGTCTCGCAGATGTCGTCTCCGCTTATCCTCTCGATTGGCATCATCTCTGCGAGAATCTTCTCGGCGTCGGAGGAAACGATCGATTCGTTCCCCAGAATCACTACTTTGGCTAAAGGCATCTCCTCCAGCTCTTCGATGTCGTCTTCTTCCAGCTCGCCTCCGGTGAGGGTGATCACGGGCACGGTATCGTTGACCCGGCCCTCGGCGTAAGATAAAGCCAGGGCTCTGTATAACAGACCATCACCTGTCACGACGGCGAACGTTTCCGTCTCTACGGCCAAAACTTCCGCACTCTCCGTCGGAAGTGGAATTCCGTAGGAGTCGTGAAGCAAAAACACGATCTCGAACCGACCGGGCTTTGTGGCCATCAAAGTGAACTCGCCGACGCCCGACTTCGTTTTTCCGACCGAAATTACCTGGTTCTGGGGCATGATCATCAGATCCGGCGGCGAAGCCACCTGAACCGATATCTTCTCGTCGACGTTGAGCTTGATCTTGATCGATCCGGTGTGGGTTCTGTTGACCACCATCAACTCTGGCAGTTTCAGAATGGATTCGTACGCACGGATCTCCTGGTTGATTTCAATCTCCGCCTCTACCGAGGCGTTCTTAGAAGGGTCACTCAAGGAGGTCGCCGATATTACTATGTCCCGGCTTTCCCCGGCCCTCTCGCCCGCAATCTCGAGGTCTAGGACGCGGTTCACCCCCGAGGAGAGGGTGAGGTTGTAGGGCAGATCCACAGGTTCGGAGCCGTCGAAGAGGGTAGCCGTCCATCCGTGTGGGATGTGGGGCGTGTCCACGGATAAAACGTCTTTGAATAGGCCCGCGTTTCTGACCATCAGCTCGAACTCTGCGGGCTCTTCGGGGTCCACGGTCGCAGAAGCCGATCTCGCATCGTCGATGCTGAGGCTGACTCCATAGCTATCCTGCTCGGTCAGATTGACCTCGAACTCCACCAGAAGCGGCAGCGAGGTGGTATCGTCGAAGAAGTAGACGAATCCCGAATAGGTGCCTGGGTTCGTCTCCGGTGGCGAGGAGAAGACGATATCGACTTTTACCTCCTCTTCGTCGTAGACGTCCTCGGACTCGGGGCCGAGCATTTCAAATTTCGGGATCTCCACCGTGACCAGGTCTTTCGCACTTCCGGCCACGGGGATCGAGGTGATCTCGAAGATGGGCTTGTCGCCCGAATTCTCGAGAATCAGGGTTCTTTTGGTCATCTCACCAGGATGGAGTTCCACTTCGAATCGGTCTCTGTCTGCTGCAAGCTCTGCCGCAGAAACGGCGACCAGCAGCGACAGGATGGCGAGCAGGTTTATCAGCTTCATCTGGGCACCACACTCAGTTGATCGCGGATCGGTTGGATCATATGGGTCCGCCTTCGTCTCCTTGCCTGGGGCCGGGAGTCGTTTGCCCGTCTCCAGAGTGAGACTGGATTGTAGTCCTGATCGGCGCCGTTCTCGGTTGAGGTCCGGCAAGGCGCCGGATAGGGAACGCCGGTGAGAACTCGTTGGTATTATACACGTCTCATCCACGCCGTCAGAGGGAGTACTATCGCCTCTTGCGATTTTCGGTATAAATCAATTATATACGCAGGTGAATTAGAAGTACTATGGATGAATAAGCTTTGCGGCCAATTCCCGGATCGAAAGTTGATCGCTTCGACCTTGTCTTTCGGAATGCCGTCTCTTTCTCACCAAGTGACGAATTTTCGACCACAAAGGTTTTCGAGCCCGGAAATACAATCACGATAAGTTATAAATGCGAGGCCCATCATATTAACATTGTAAACCACTGATGGGCTATGTGTGCTTATGGAGAGGGGGTCACCTCCTTAAGAAATTCGCAGTCCGCAGAGCCCATGGACTGAAAGTGAGGTGGAATGATTGACTAGAAAGATAGCAACAGGTTTAGTGCTGGCCTTCGCAGCCCTCATCCCGATGGTTGCGATCTCTGCAGCACAGCTGGGAGGTACGGGGCCGTATCCGTATCCTGATGACAGTTCCTGGCTGAATCCGCCGTGGGGTCAGGATAGCTGGCCGGGTCAGTGGCCAGATAATTGGCCGAACCAATGGGAAGCGCCTTATCCGACGACCGAGCCCACTTCTGGGCCGAGCACGCCGCCAGGGATGGGTGGGTTGTATTCTGATAGCGCGCCCACCACTACCAAGCCCGGCGGTTCACAGCCTATGAGCACGCCTTCGGCCTCAACAGGTTCGCCGATATCGTCCCTAGGCGATGGAGTGTCTCTTTCTGAACGGGAGGTAAGCAGCCTTCCAGGCGGGTCCAGCCTTCTGGCACCTGGTGGCTCTGCCGCGCCTCTGGCTGCCGGGGGATCTGAGTTTTCTCAGAGCTATTATGGCGGCGGGACCCAGGCGTACCGTAGATATTACGGCGGGCTTCAGCAGTGGATCTACTACTGCGGAAGGTGGACTTACGGGCCCGCAGCCCTATACTACGGCCAGCGGACGAACACCATCATAAGAAACGACCAATATCAGAGAATCTGGTCTTACGAGAAATATCCCAACGGATACGAAGCATGGCAGTATTGGGGATACTGGTATCCTGGATACCACCATGCCTGGTTCGGCGCAGACTACAGAGGCTGGCACCAGATCGCGGTCTGGGGAAGCCGCTCCGGATGGAGCAACCCGATATGGGTCTACGTGTGGTGATCTGAGACGAATTTGATGGGTCGAGCCTGAAGATCGCTGTCGAGGCGGATTCCGCCTCTAGCTTGTAAATAAAGGCAGATTGCTGAGGGGCCGTTTGTCGCAAGAGCCCCTCCCGCCAGTCTGCCACTTTTCTCTTTCATCCGTCGTCCTTTCCTCTTCTGTTTCATTTTCGATCCGGGGTCACGTTTGAAAAGCCACCATGGCTGATCGACATCTATTTCTGGCGCAAAAGAGAGCCAAAAGACCTATGGCGTGGATGACTTACTTTTGGGCCGGTGAGATTCTTGGATCGTGAACGCGCGTATCTGGTGGCCACCCCCTTCAAGAAGCGGGACAAGAAGAGCCTTAAGATAAGCGACTTCGTCTTCGCTCTCTCTTTGGACCTCAAATGGGGTTCCCCCGAGAAGGTGAGAGCGCTTCTGCAGGAGGCGGCCGACGAGGGGCTCGTCCGGATCGAAGGGGACTACGTCCACGCCGCCTTCGACGACGCCCAGGCCGAGGTTCCGGTGGGCTTCAGGCCCTCAAAGGAGGAGGACCTTTTCGAGAAGAGCGTTCGCCTGATCGTCTCCGCGACGGGTATGGGCAAAAAGGAGGTGATCTCGATGGTGAACGAGAGGCAGGATTCCCTCCTGGGACTCGTGAACCTGGACGTGGTGGCCCTTCTCGTGGCAAGAGAGATGGGGATAGACGTCGGGGATCTAGCTTTGGAGGCATATCAGAACCTGGTCGAGTTGGGGTAGCAAGATCAGAATCGAAGGATTTATCCTTCAGGACGGCCTCATAACTGTGGGGGTGAGTTGCGTGATGTCTTCGGGGTCGTCGATGGCCAATGGGCAATATCTGATTCTATGTCTAGTGCTTTTTATCGGCATTTCTTCAGCCGAGGCTGTAGACGAGGCCGGAGGCGACGTTGCGTCTGGAGATCTATATCGCCTTGAGGATGGGGTTCTCGTGATCGGCTGGTCGCCAGAAGTCGAGTTCAACCTCAACTCCACCGGAGGGGGCGGCAACTCGAGCATGGCGGGAACGAAAGACGACGGTCTCAATTTCAGCCTTGGCACCCTTCAGGCAGAAAACGTCTCCTCGGATTCGGGCTCGATTCCGGCGTCGTTGGGCCTTTCCGAGAGCGGTTCTTACGGCGGCGCAGCGAGCGGCTCCCACCTGGGCTGGGCCTCCTGGGACCCCCAGGCGGGCGGCCGGGGCCGCCACGTGGAGTACGGTCGGAGGGTCACCGATCTGGTGGGGGTCTTCTCGATCGAGATGAACATCAAACTCGGATCAAACTTGAGCGCCTGTCCCGGGAGCACTGAATGGATGCCCTGTCTCTAGGGACAGCGATCTTCTCGGATCTTATTATTCTCGTTCTCGCGTCTCTATCCGTCGTCGTTGGCCGATAGCGGCGCTGAGGTGCGCTCCATAGAGGATGATCATCCCGCTCAAGTAGACCCATAGCATCAGGGCCACCACCGTTCCCAGGGAGCCGTAGACGAGCTGGTGTCTTGCCAGCCATATCACCAGGTACCATGAGAAGGTCATCTTGCTGACCGTCCAGCCGAGGGTGGCCGCGAGCGCCCCCCACCCGGCCTCAGCCCGTCTCACTTCGGTATTGGGGGCCCACATATACAGCACAAAGCAGATCAAAAAGACGAGCACTACCGGTACCAGATTTGAGAGAGCCTTCAATAACCAGGCCTCGTAGAAGGGCGCGTTTCCTCCCAGAATTTGGGATAGGAGGCCGAAGAGGCCTGCCAAAAATAGAGATACGACCAAAAGTCCCACCATCAAGCCGCCGGCCATGGAGAGGCCGAGAAGGCGCCATTTCAAATAGTTTCGCCGGGCTGCTCCCCGCCAGGCCCGATCGATGTTCAATGCGAGGGCGGTGAATACGGACGTCGAGGCCCAGAGAAGGCCCAGAGCCGCCACGATCCCCACAGGCACCCTGAGCTTCATCACCTGCTGAACGTTCTCCGTCAGAATCTCCTGAGCTGGCGGCAGACGGCCCAGATCGAGGATCCGCTGAAGGCTCTCTTTTGCCAGCTCCTCACCTGGCGGCAACACCTCGCTCACCAGGTTCAATATCTGGTCCTGAACATTCTGGTTTTGCAACAGAGAGCTGCTCACCACCACCAGGATGATCAGCAGCGGGAATAAAGAGAAGAGGCCGTAGTAGGCGATCGCCGCCGCCGCCTCCGATGCCCGGGCCTCGTTGAAGCTTCGAAGAGCTTGGATGGATATTCCCAGAAAGCCACGGCTAAAGCCATCGGTCCACAGGGATAGGGACCTTTCCCAATCCTTGATCTTGAGTCTAAATCTATCGGTCATAAGATCTCTTTTTTCCAATCCGTCTCATCTCTCTGCAGATCCAACGGGGTTGCTTTCTGCTCTTCTTTTGGACGGAAGGTCTACAATAACTTGGCCGTGGGGGCATTTTCGAACCTTCCATCCAACCGCTTACTTTAAATTCTTCTTTGACCATTAACATGACTTGGGGGAATGCCATGAAGGTTATGGCGATTTTATTAAGTCTGTTAATTCTGACGCTTTCGGGGGCGGCTGAGGACGCCCCCACTCTGACCGTCATCGGCGAGGGCAAGGTCATCGTCCCGGCCGATACGGTATTTGTTTCGGTCAGCGTGACGGCCGAGGATGAGAACGTCACCCTGACATCGATTAAGAATGCTGAATCCCTGAACAGAACGATAGAAGCTCTGATAGATGCCGGCTTGAAGAGGGACGACGTCCTGTCCGGCCGCGGCAGAAGCGTCCAGAGCATCCAGACCAGTAGCAGAGTCTGTAACAACTCGACATGTGTGATGGTCGCGAACAAGGCAGTGAGCCGCGTAACAGATCAGGTCACCATCAGATTCGATGCAGAAGATGAGAACCTCATCAACAGGTGCCTTGAGGCGGCCAAGGCCGAGGGTGCCGAGGCTGAGATATCCGGGTACGCTCTGGGAGATGATAGCGAGGCATTGGCCGAAGCGCGCAGAAAGGCCGTCGAAGATGCCGAAGAGAACGCCGAAGATCTCGCCTCTGCCGCGGGCTTTATGCTCGGAATGAGGCTGGATATATTCGAGCCGTCGTATCCTGTAGTGTACCAGCAGTCGTCGGGGCTTGATCCGTTGAGTCTCGGTATGATGGAGATCTTCGATTTCTCCTGGCCCGATATGTTTGACCCCTTCGATGCGGGCGTCTCTGCTGAACCTGGCATGTTGGAGGTCAGATCTCAGGTCGTTGTCACCTACGAGGTCGCTTCGTGAAGGAG
Organism: Methanothrix harundinacea; assembly: GCA_002502785.1. Taxonomy (GTDB): domain Archaea; phylum Halobacteriota; class Methanosarcinia; order Methanotrichales; family Methanotrichaceae; genus Methanocrinis; species Methanocrinis harundinacea_A. The sequence continues at coordinate 86,045 of DAQG01000046.1, forward strand.
CCCTCCAAAACTTCCGACCCGAGTTTGATCCCAAAACACTTTTTGATCTGCACAGTTATATCCGTATAATTCATTTAGTGGCGAAAAGCACTTTTGAAACATAATTTACTTATTCTATAAAGTTCCTTTTATGTAAGGTGATCCAAATGAGATGGTTATACGTTCTGCTTCTGATATCCGTCCTAGCGACTGCTCCGGCTGCAGAGGCTTTGAAGTTCATGAGTGACGATGTAGTCTCCATAAACTTCCCAGTGGAGGACGACCTCTTCGCTGGAGGCGACACCGTGAACGTCAACGCTCCAGTAGATAGCGCCGTTATCGCCGGGGGGAACGTGAGCATAGACGCCCCGATAAAGGGCGACCTGATCGTCTTTGGGGGCGAGGTCGACCTGAACTCTGACGTCGGCGGAAAGATCGTGGCCGCAGGCGGCACCATCAACCTCAGGGGCGATGTCGCCAGGAACGTGGTGATGGCCGGCGGCCAGGTTAGGATCCTCTCCACGTCGGAGATAGGAAGGGACGCGGCTGTCACCGGCGGCAATGTCTACAACGCAGGAAAAATAGCTGGGACCCTCTGGGTCAATGCCGGGAACTTTGAGAACAACGGCACCGTCGGCGACTTGAAGTTCCAGCAGTGGGAGGAGGATGAGGCGGCGGAGGAGAAAGCTGAGGCTTTCATCTCGACATTCAGCATCCTCATGATATTGGGGTTCCTCATCGTCGGCCTTATAATCTTGAGGCTCTTTCCAAGAAGCGTCTCAGCCGTTGATCGTGAGATCAGGCAATCTCCGCCGGTCAAGGCCCTTTTGGGCCTCGGGCTCATCGTCGCTTCGATGATCTTGATCGTCATCTCGATCTTTACCGTCGTGGGTATGCCCCTGGGTTTCCTCCTCTTGACGCTCTTTGTCGCCGCCCTGATGCTGGCAAACCTCTTCGTCTCTTTCAGCCTGGGAAGATGGATCGTCTCGGCCCTGAACCAGACTCTGGGAGACTATCCTGCCTTCATCTTGGGCTATGTGGTTTTGAGCGTCCTCTTCCTCATACCCTACGCCGGGTCCATAATAGAGCTGATCTCGATCAGCCTGGGATTCGGAGCGATGGTCTACGCCATCAACGAAAGCCGAAGATGAGTTTGACGGGGAAAAAAAGTGGGTTGAATAAGTCGTGGGCATTGACATGGCGTGCGAGGCGAAAGTTGATCGATGTGAAACCGGTCCGAACGTGTAAACCCGAATTTGCATCAGGTCTTTGGAAATGGTGCCAAGGGGCCGCGCCGATGCCTCGCTAAAATTTTATGATTTAGTATCACATTCCAATCCAATGTTGTTAAAATCAGGTCGGGATGGAAGTTTTCGATAGCTATTTCAAGCTCACTATGAAAAAATCCATATACCAATAAGCTGCTAGATTCAAGAACGAAGAAGCCCAGGTGATGGACGTGAAGTCGATTATAGATGAGGCTCTTAACAGAGCTGAGCTCGAGGGCCGGACAACTCCGTCAAGAGCCATGGAGAACGACGAAGATCTCGAGGGCCGGACAGCCCCGTCGAGGGCCATGGAGAACGACGAAGATCTCGTCGCGGTTCTGGAGCAGCTCACGACGGTTATTAGGGTAATCGGCTGCGGCGGGGGTGGGTCTAATACCATCGAGCGGCTCGCCGAGACCGGGATCGAGGGCGCGGAGCTCTTTGCCATGAACACCGACGCTCAGCACCTTCTCCACATAAACGCGGACCGGCGCGTCCTAATCGGGCGGCGCACGACCCGGGGACTGGGCGCTGGAAGCCTTCCTTCCATCGGGGAAGAGGCGGCCAGGGAGAGCATCGATGAGATCAGGGCTGCCGTGGAGGGGGCGGACATGGTATTCATCACCTGCGGCCTTGGAGGCGGAACAGGGACCGGAGCTGCGCCTGTAGTTGCGGAGGTGGCAAGGGAGATGGGCGCTCTCACGATATCTGTTGTAACTCTGCCCTTTGCCGCGGAAGGGGCCATAAGGATGGCCAATGCCGATGCGGGGCTGAAACGGCTCCGAGAGGTCTCGGACACTGCCATCGTTGTCCCTAACGACCGGCTATTGGAAGTTGTTCCCGATCTGCCTCTACAGGCGGCCTTCAAGGTGGCTGACGAGGTGCTGATGCGGTCGGTCAAGGGGATAACGGAGCTGATCACAAGGCCTGGCCTGATTAATTTGGACTTCGCCGACGTTAGGACGATAATGTCCAACGGTGGCGTCGCCATGATAGGTCTCGGAGAGGCCGAAGGCGAAATGAAGAGCAAAGATTCGGTGATTAAAGCCCTCAGAAGCCCCCTTTTGGACGTGGACATCTCTGGCGCGACCTCGGCGCTGGTCAACGTGGTGGGCGGTTCGAGCATGTCGATATCCGATGCTGAGACCGTGGTGGAAGAGGTTTACGACAGAATCAACCCAGACGCCCGGATTATCTGGGGAGCTCAGATCGATCCGAGCCTCGACAATACCATCAGGACGATGCTGGTGGTAACCGGCGTCTCTTCTCCCCAGATCTTGGGCAAGGAGGATCTAAAACAGGGCCGGGTTGTCTCTAAACACGGCATAGACTTCCTCAGGAGAAGGCGAACCGACATCTGACATAATTGGCCTGGTGCTTCTTGTAGTAAAAAAAGCACGTCGCATGAAAATGGCAGATCCACGGTGCCGAGGATTTCCGGATCGTTCGGCTCCGAGGTCAACGGGCGACCATGATGAGCCTTGTAAGGCTAGCGTTGGCCGGGTTTTCTTCTTGTTTTTGGGTGGTGTAGCTCCTCAGTTGAGACGAGCTTTTGGGAACGTCGCTGTCGACCACCAATTCCACCCTCTGCATGTAAAGAAGGGTCTGGCCTACACAGGGCATTACCTTGAAGGTATCAGGGTGGATGTAAACGGTTTTCAGTTTGTGGCAGGCCTGGAGTATTCTGTAAATGTCGCGGTTTGTGGGCACGAAGGCGATGATCAGCACCTCGTCGTAGGGCATAAGCCGTGCCAGGTCGAACTCCGAGTTCAAGGTTCGCAGCATCTTCAGACCACCACACATCTTTTCCTCTTGAAAGCCCTTGCGGGCTGTATTATCGAACTTCCGAATCTACTTGACTTTACACTGTAAGCAAGGGATCCCTCATATATGAACCTGTTGATTCAAAATAACTGCGGATTGATTGGTCGCAGATTTTATGACATGACAGAACATGTCATACAGAAAATCGTATTCATGAGATATTATGCAGATGCACGACTTCTCATAATACTGATAAAGTCGTTGGGCTCCGATGGGCCTCGAATCTAAATTGCCTGTGAACACTTCAGCCAATACCTTTCGCGAAAAAGTAGTACGACCCGATATAAGTTACGGTATGTTGCGATTTTTTTACATGTAGTCAGGTCTGATCGAACCAGGGTTCGAAGGTTTGAGCCGCAAATGATAACATGCACCATCTCAATCGATGGAATTATAAAGCATCGTGATTGCTTAATAAATATTGTTATGGATGCTACGATTGGATGTGAAAATATGGTGACAGAGAAGGTGAAAAGAGAGCTCGAGATGCTTAAAAGGCACCTTATCATCCTGAAATATGTCGCGGAGAACGAGCCGATCGGCATCCTCAAGCTGGCTGAAGAGACGGGGATACCCAGCCATAAAGTCCGATACTCGCTGCGGGTGCTGGAGCAGGAGGGGCTCATCGCCGCCTCGGCACCGGGAGCGATCACCACAGAACGCACTGAGACCTTTCTGAAAGATCTGGACTCAGCCATCGACCAGCTTCAGGATATGGCCAAAGGGCTGAAGGAAGTCAAGATCGAGCGGTAGTATCCAATGCCTCCCTACATAGAGATCGCAAGAACTCTGGAGGCTGTCTCCAGAGAGGAACGGAGGGCCGATAAGGCCGAATTGGTGGCGTCCCTTCTGAAAAGTCTCCCCCCAGAGATGCTACGGCCCGTTGTCAGACTTCTATCGGGCCGGCTTTGGCCTCCCTGGGAATCGCGGGAGATGGGGATCGGGCCCGAAATCCTTGGCGTGGTTCTGGAAGAGCTTTCAGGTCAGGGCAGACTGCCTGAAGCGAAACTGACCGACCTTGGTGATCTGGCCGAGATATTGGTACAGAAGCGGTCTCAACAGACTCTCACCTCGTCGATGATGGATGCTTTGCAGGTTTACGACGCCCTCCGGCAGATCTCGGCTCAAAAAGGTGCAGGTTCCCTTTTCAGAAAGAAATCCCTCCTGATGGGACTTTTTCTGAATGCGTCCCCCATTGAGGCCAAGTACATCGCAAGGACCGTTCTGGGGAAGACGATGGTGGGCTTGGGCCCGTCACTGATGTCGGCGGCCATTGGCAGGGCCTTCTCTGCCGACGAGGCCCTGGTGAAAAGGGCGTATGCTCGTCTCCCGGATTTTGGGATGGTGGCCCTCAACGCCTTTAGAGGTGAAATATTCGAAGTAAGGTTGGCACCCCCAAATCCTGCGAGGTTCATGCTCTATGAGCGGAAGAATCAGCCCTTGGATGCGATCTGGGGGGCAGGGCGGGCAGCTTACGTCGTCAGGTATGGCGGGCTCAGGGTGCAGGTGCACAAGTTCAACGACCAGGTTTTCATCTATTCGAGCCAGCTTCGAAACGTCACCCCGTCTCTCCAAGATCTGGCAGAAGAGGTGATGAGGGTGAAGGGGAACTTCGTCTTGGATGGAGAGTTTCTCCTGGTCCAGCAGGGCAGGATCTTGCCCCTATCGGAGATGGTTGGGAGGATCAACCTCAAGGGCAGGTCCAGAGACTTGGCGATTCCTTCCTTCGCGGCATCGGATCTGCTCTACCTGAACGGAAAGGAGCTTATCGAGAAGAGTTACGCTGAGCGGAGGCAGCTTTTGGGCCGGGCGCTGCGAGATGTGGCTGGAAGGCCCTTATATGCCAAGGTATTTCTGGCAAAGGAGCTGGTTTCGGACGATCCAAATAAGGTGAACGAGCTGCTACGATGGTCTTTGGATCAGGGTTTCAGAGGACTGGTACTGCGCGATCTTGGCGGACTTTATACCCCGGGTTCCAGGAGCCGGTGGGACGCGGTGATATCTCAGATGCCGGGCTCATAGACCCGATCTTGCCGGATCAAGAGCCCTCTAGCTAAGTGACGGCCGATTGAAATCTCAAAGACAAAGCGGCTTTTCTTCCGGGAATCATCACGAATTATTTATATAATCTTCTTTTCAAGTTCAAAATAAAAGTCGACGGAGGTTTTTTTTTCCGAAGAATACGGCCACGAAAGTCTATATATGTGAAGAATGCTCAGTTCCTTGAGAGCCGGTCAGCAGGGCGGTTCTTGTCAGAGGGGAGAATATTTAAGCTCAGTATGTGAATATGTTTAGAGAGGAATCGGAGGAAGGATTACATGACCAGAGGATTTTTGGCGGTTTCGGCGGCGCTTCTGGTGACCGCTATCATGTTATCGCCAGCAATGGCATATACCATTTGCAGTTCAGCAAATCCATCATACACCATCGGCTCGGGAACGCCCTATCAGTACACAATGGGATCCAGCGGCCTTCAGGCCTATACCATTGGTTCGGGAAGTCCATACCAGTACACAATGGGATCCAGCGGCCTTCAGGCCTATACCATTGGTTCGGGAAGTCCATATCAGTATACGATTGATCCAAGCGCGCTCCAGGCTTACAGCATCGGCTCGGGAACGCCCTACCAGTACACAATGGGATCAAGTGGGCTTCAGGCCTATACCATCGGCTCAGGAAGTCCCTATCAGTACACAATGGGATCAAGTGCGCTCCAGCCCTACACCATAGGGATGGGGACCCCCGCAGCGAGTACGGGAACCTGTGAAGTCGTAGAGTCAGCGGTCAAGGAGATCCCAGCAGTCGAGGAGCCCGCAGCCGCTG